>JAPXMM010000008.1:0-33645 GCA_033809015.1 Bacteroidales bacterium | reverse complement strand
GAATAAGTACTTGAAAGCCAATGTAGAATCAGACATTGGGCGACTGCTGAACTTGTCATCGCACGATAGGTGGGCGTGGGAGCGGTATCGGAGATTGATTAAGTTAAAATATTGATATAATACTTAATTGTAAACAATTTAAATTGCTATTCCACCCTTTAATCTTAATTTCCCTTACGTAAATATCCATCCTTCACTCTATCCATTATATTAATATTTATCAAAAATTACTTTTTATCAATTTTTTTCTGTTATTTTTGCAAGAAATTTTTAACTAATGGAAGAAATATTTTCAATGATTGGCTTTATTCTTTTAGTAACCATTTTAATGTTTATAGATCTTAAAGTAGGCAAAACTCAGCATCACGTTATGACATTGAAATCTTCTGCTATTTGGACAGGTTTTTGGATAGCAGCAGGTGTCTTATTTGGCTTTAGTCTATTAATCTGGGGACATCATATTCATTCTATACATTCTATGGAGGATTTATCCCTCATCATTCAGAAGCATCATCACATGATAAATATTAGCGGGCTATCTTTTGATGAAGCATTGAAAGTATATAGGCAAAATCTAACTATTGAATATTTCACTGGATATTTTTTAGAAAAATCTTTATCTTTAGACAATATTTTTGTTTGGTTATTGATCTTTATGTCTTTTAAAGTACCAGAGAAATATTACAAGGATATTTTGTTTTGGGGAATAGTAGGAGCAGTTGTTTTTAGATTTGTTTTTATTTTCGGTTTATCATCTCTTCTAGGTGCTTTTGAATGGGTGCTATACATTTTTGCAGCCATTTTATTATATACTGGTATTACTATGTTTTTTAAGAAAAAAGATAATGAAGAAAAAGAACAAGAAAAATATAAGAATCATTTTCTGGTAAAATGGTTTTCTAAATTTCGCCATTTCTATCCTGATTATGATAGAGGTTTCTTTTTCAAAAAAGGAGGTTTTACCTTTGTAACAGGAAGCTTATTAGTACTTTGTATTGTTGAATTTACAGATATTATCTTTGCAGTAGATTCTATCCCAGCAATCTTTGCTATTACTGCTGATCCATTTATTATTTATTTTTCAAATATATTTGCAATTTTGGGCCTTAGAGCTCTATTTTTCTTAATATATCATGGATTACGCAGTTTATATTATCTGAATTATGGATTAGGAACCTTACTCACATTGATGGGTGTGAAAATAATTGCTAAAGATTGGTTAAATGAAATTGGTTTTACCAATATTCATAGTTTAATATTAGTATTAAGTATTATTACTATTACTATTGTCGCGTCATTATTAAAAAAGAATCATTCAAAAGTTAAAGTAAATGTTGAGAAGTAATAATTGTGGAGAGCTGAGAATAAATGATTTAGATAGCCAGGTAAGTTTATGTGGTTGGGTATACCACATTAGAGATTTAGGTAAATTATTATTTATCGATCTTAGAGATCGCTACGGCACTACTCAGATATATTTCGATGCTACTAATAAACCTGAATTGTATCAAAAAGCTAAACAATTAGGTAGAGAATATGTGATAAGAGTCATTGGTACTGTCAGAGAGAGAAGTAATAAAAATCCTAAAATGCCAACAGGTGATATAGAAATCGATGTGGAAGAGCTAATAGTACTTAATTCTTCTCAAATTCCTCCTTTCACCATAGAAGATGATACTGATGGTAGCGAAGAGATGAGATTGCAATATAGATATTTAGATCTTCGTAGAAATGTGATGAAAGACACATTGATTTTTAGGCACAAGCTTAATTTATCTATCAGAAATTTTCTCAGCGAAAAAGATTTTTTAGAAATAGAAACTCCTTTTCTCATTAAAAGTACTCCTGAGGGTGCTAGAGATTTCATCGTGCCTTCCAGATTAAATCCTGGTAATTTCTATGCTTTACCTCAATCACCTCAATTACTGAAACAATTGTTGATGTTTGCTGGCATGGATAGATATTTTCAAATAGTGCGTTGTTTCAGAGACGAAGATTTCAGAGCCGATAGGCAGCCAGAATTTACTCAGCTAGATTGTGAAATGTCTTTTGTGAAGCAAGAAGACATACTAAATCTATTTGAAAATATGATGAAAAATCTTTTTAAAAAATTACTCAATATTGATTTGCCTACTTTTCCTAAACTTACGTATCAAGAAGCTATGGAAACCTATGGTAGTGATAAACCAGACCTTCGTTTCGATATGCCTATCATTAATTTATCTGATAAATTAATGGGAAATGGATTTAAAATTTTTGATGAATCAGAATATGTAGGAGGATTATTACTGGCTAATCAACCATCAGTATCACGCAAACATATAGATAAATTCACAGAATGGGTAAAAAATCCTCAAATTGGCGGCAGTGGACTCGCATACATAAGATATGTAGATGGTGAAATCAAATCTTCTATTTCTCAATTTTTTACTAATGAGTTTTTACAAGATGTTATGGTTTCACTAAATGCTTCTAAAAACGATACTCTATTTATTATTAGCGGCAATAAAACCAAATCTTTGAAAATTTTAGGAGATTTGAGGCTATATTTAGCAAAAGAATATAATTTAATACAAAAAAATATATTTAAACCTTTATGGGTAATAGATTTCCCTATGTTTGAATGGGATGAGGAAAATAAACGTTTCACTTCTTCGCATCATCCATTTACAAGCCCATTAGAAGAAGATATTGAATTATTAGATACTAATCCATCTATAGCCAGATCTAATGCGTATGATATGGTAATGAATGGTGCAGAACTAGGAGGCGGCTCTATAAGAATCCATGATAAAAATTTGCAAAAAAAGATTTTCAAATTATTAAATTTAACAGATCAAGAAGCTGAGGATAAATTTGGATTCTTTTTAAAAGCTTTAGATTATGGTGCTCCTCCACATGGAGGCATCGCTTTTGGCATAGATAGGATAGTAGCTGTCATGCTTGGACTTAATAGCATTAGAGACGTGATAGCTTTCCCTAAAAATAATATGGGAAGAGACCTGATGATGCAGGCTCCTGCTCCAGTATCTGAAGAGCAATTAAAAGAATTACATATTAAAGTGCAATAATTTTTATTAAAATAGACGTTGAGCTAATAAAGTGTTCTATAAATTTATTTAAAGAATAACTTTAAAATTTATTCTCTGCTCGAATTAATACCGCATTGGGAAATGATTTGTTATAATAAATATCTATCGCCTGATCACATAGATTCCCACTCGTTTTTGCCAATATAAATATAAAATGCTGCACTTTCTATATCAGCTTTGATAGGTGGATTTAATTTATTTATCTCTAATTCTATATTTTCTATTTGCGGATAAGCTAACCACAACTCATCTATTATTTTATACGCTGCTCGCTCTATTAAATTATATTTATTTTTCATCACATCTGCAATAATGAGATAAATATTTTGGTAATTAATAGTATCGTTGATGTTATCAGTTAGCATAGCAGTAGAGAGATTGTGTGTTATATTAATATTTATAGAAAATAATTGTCCTATTATTTTTTCTTCTTCGAAGCAACCAATATAGGAGTGAAATTTAATATTTTTTAAACATATTTTAGTTGTCATTTTTCTTTAAATTTGCAAAAAATAATTAAAAAAGTGATAGACAAAAATACTAAAGAAAAAACAAACAACAATAAAAATTTTATTGAAGAAATCATTGATAAGCATTTATTAGAAGGTAGATTTAGCTCAGTGAAAACTCGTTTTCCTCCAGAGCCTAATGGCTATCTGCATATAGGACATGCCAAAAGTATTTGCCTCAACTTTGGAATAGCTAAAAAATATAATGGTACATGTAATCTCCGCTTCGATGATACTAATCCCACAAAGGAAGAGCAAGAATATATAAATTCAATTAAAGAAGACATACGATGGTTAGGTTTTCAATGGGATAAAGAATGCTATGCTTCTGATTATTTCGAACAACTCTATGAATGGGCTATAGTATTAATAAAAAAAGGGAAAGCATATGTGTGTGATTGCCCACAGGAAGTAATAAGTAGAAATAGGACTAAACCTACTGAACCTGGCATAGCTTGTGAGCATAGAGATAGAAGTATAGAAGAAAACATATTATTATTTGAGCAAATGCGAAATGGCGAATTTCCTACCGGTAGTCGAGTATTGCGTGCTAAAATTGATTTAAATAGCCCTAATATGCACATGCGTGATCCGATAATGTATAGAATTTTGTATGAAGAACATCCCCGCACAGCTAACAAATGGTGCATATATCCTAATTATGATTGGGCACACGGACAGAGTGATTCTATAGAAAAAATAACACATTCTATTTGCACACTAGAGTTTGAAGTGCATAGACCGCTATATGAATGGTTTATAAAAGAGTTAAATATTTGGGCACCGCAACAGATTGAATTTGCTCGCTTAAATTTATCTTATACCATTATGAGTAAACGTAAACTTTTGCAATTAGTAGAAGGTAAATATGTGGGTTGTTGGAATGACCCTAGGATGCCTACTATCTCTGGGTTGAGACGTAGAGGATTTACTCCAGAAAGTATTAAAATGTTTGCAGATATTATAGGAGTGGCTAAAAGAGATAATCTGATAGAATATGAATTACTCGAGCATTGTTTACGTGAAGATTTAAACAAGCATGCTCAGCGTCGTATGGCTGTGTTAGATCCACTTAAATTAATTATCACTAATTATCCTGATAACGAAGATGAATTATTAGATGCTATTAATAATCCCGAAGATCCTTTATCTTCTACTAGACAGATTCCTTTTTCTAAAGAAATTTATATTGAAAGATCTGATTTTCAAGAAAATCCTCAAAAAGATTATCATCGTTTCTATGTGGGTAATGAAGTAAGACTACGTTGGGCTTATTTCGTTAAATGTACTGGTTTTAAAAAAGATAATGATGGGAATATTATAGAAATATATGGTGAATATGATCCTGCTAGTAAAGGTGGTAATAGCCCAGATGGACGAAAAGTAAAAAGTACTATCCATTGGGTATCTGCTAAACATGCTGTTCCCATTGAAATTAGACTTTATGATAAACTTTTTACTGTTCCTGAACCAGATAATGCCGAAGAAGGTAAAACATTTTTAGATTATTTAAACCCTCAAAGTCTCATCACTACTACTGCTTATGGAGAACCTTCTCTTGCTGAATTTATCGTTCCTGCTCATTATCAATTCGAAAGACTTGGTTATTTTGTTACTGATCCAGATAGCACTAGCGACCATTTAGTTTATAATCTAATAACTAAATTGAAAGATAGTTTTGCTAAAAAAAGTCAATAAATTACTGAATTTAATTTTTTGTAAATGACTCTCTCTGTAATCATTGTTAATTATAATGTAAAGCACTTCATAGAGCAGTGTTTATTGTCAGTATATGATGCACTTGATAACATTGATGGCGAGGTTATCGTTGTAGACAATAATAGTGTAGATGGTAGTGTAGCAATGATTAAAGAAAGATTTCCTCAGACTATATTATTTGCTAATAATGAAAATCTTGGCTTTTCTAAAGCCAATAATCAAGCTTTAAAAATAGCTAAAGGGAAATATATCTTATTACTTAATCCAGATACTATTGTAGAGAAAGATACTTTTTCAAAAACTATTGCTTTTATGGAAGAGCACCATGATGCAGGTGCTTTAGGTGTGAAATTAGTGAATGGCAAAGGGCAATATTTACCAGAATCTAAACGAGGCATACCTACACCATGGGTTTCATTTTGCAAAATGAGTAATTTGATAAAACTTTTCCCTCATTCCAAAATTTTTGCTAAATATTATATGGGACATCTCAGTCCAGATGAGATAAATGAAGTAGAAATTTTAAGCGGTGCTTTTATGCTTATTAGAAAAAATGTCTTAGACAAAATAGGTTTTTTAGATGAATCTTTTTTCATGTATGGCGAAGATATTGATCTGAGTTATAGAATCTTGCAAGCTGGTTATAAAAATTACTATTATCCGCAAACGAGAATTATTCACTATAAAGGCGAAAGTACTAAAAAAGGCAGTATAAACTATATTTATAATTTTTATAATGCTATGCTTATTTTTGCTCAAAAACATTTCTATTCCAAAGGAGCTAATTGGATGAAATTCCTTATTTCTATAGCTATCTATTTCAGAGCATCTTTAGCTTTTGTACAAAAATTAATAAAAAAAATCTGGTTGCCAATACTAGATTTGATTATTTTATATGGAGGGCTTTATGGCATTACTATTTTTTGGGAAAATATTAGATTTCAATACGATGCCATAATATATCCGCGCCCTTATGTTTATTATGCTTTGTTAATTTATTCTCTTGTTTGGGTTATAGCAATCTTTCTCAATGGAGGTTATGACAAGCCTTTTCACAAAAAACATTTTTTTACTGGAATTATTACTGGTAGTATACTCCTACTATTGATATATGGCCTTATGAGTGAGCAATTTAGATTTAGTCGTACTATATTATTACTAGGAACTATTTGGGCACTTTTGTCTCTAATAGGAGTTAGATATTTACTAGAATGGCTCGGGTTGGGCTCTTGGGGATTATTAAAACAAAATAAAAAAATCGCAATTTGTGGTGATATTAATGATATTTACGCTGTTAAAAATATATTAGAACATAGTAATGTACCTATAGAACAACTTTTTTATATCAATCCTAATGATGATTATAATTCTGCTCAATATTATGGCAGTCTAAATCAATTGCCAGAAATCATACGTATTTATAAATTAAATGAAGTTATATTTTGTACAAATAGTGTGCCCATGTCTCAAATCATAGATTCTATGAGCTATTTATCAGATTATCATGTCGATTTTAGAATATCATCTCCTACTAATGAGTTTTTGCTGAGTTCTAGATATATTATAAGCCCAGAAGATGTATTTTTGTATGAACTTAATAGTATCGCAAAGCCTGTAAATAAAAGAAGAAAAAGAGTATTTGATTTTTTTACTAGTTTAGCCTTACTCATATTATATCCACTTTATTTTTTATTTATTAAAAAACCAAGAAAAGCACTGAAAAACATTATAAATGTGTTAATGAACAAAAAAACTTGGGTAGGCTATTGCTCAAAGGAATATCCACACAATTTACCTAAAATACCAGAAGGTATTTTTAATTTATTAGATGGATTAGGATTTACAAGCTCCACTAATATCTATAACGAAATAGATTTTAACTATGCAAGAGATTACCATGTAATGACTGATTTATCAATTTTATTAAGAAATTTGGGAAATTTAGGCAAAGGATAAATATTTGTTTGCTATTATAATATATTCAAAGTGATAACAAAATATTCAAAATATTCTCTAGAAGCTGGTGTAGATGAAGCAGGCAGAGGTTGTCTAGCTGGACCTGTGTTTGCTGCTGCAGTTATTTTACCAGATAATTTCTCACATCCTTTGATAAATGATTCTAAAAAACTAACAGCTAAAGAACGCGAAGAAGCTCGCAAAATCATCGAAGCCAATGCTGTCAGTTACTCTGTAGCCTTCGTATCTAACGAAAAAATCGACGAAGTAAATATACTGCAAGCTACTATGATAGCTATGCACAAAGCCTTAGCACATTTGAATATTCAACCAGAATTCGTTGTCATTGATGGTAACTATTTTATTCGATATAATGAATTACCTTATCAGACTATTACAAAAGCTGATAATACTTATTATCATGTAGCAGCAGCTTCTATTTTAGCTAAAACTTATAGAGACGATTATATGTTTATGCTAAACAATGATTATCCCATGTATCAATGGTCAAAAAACAAAGGTTATCCCACTAAATATCACAGACAAGCTATTGTAGAGTACGGTATCTCCCCTTATCACAGAAAATCTTTCAAGCTTTTGTAACTTTTTAAATAACTTTATTGAAATAGGTGTTTAGATAATAAAGTGTTCCAAATATTTCTGCAATTAAAGAATAACTTTTAAATTAATTCTTTGCTCGAATTAATACCCGCATTTCCCCAGCGGAGATTTTTATTAAATATTGCAATTACTTATACAATCACAGTAATAATTTTGTTATTATCTAAACGCTTAATTTATATGATTAATTCATTTTATCAAAATCTATCTCAGGAATTTCGAATTTTGTGCATCCGAGTACACATTGATCGCAAGATGTTAATTCACCATTTAATCTACGGTTTATCATTCCGATAGTTTGTTTTTTTAAATCTTCAATATGTATTTCTTCGATAATGTCATTAGTAAAAGCATACATGAGCAGTAATTTTGCATTTCTCTCACATATACCACGTTGCATCAGATAAAAAAGAGCCTCATCATCAAGTTTCCCAATACTGGATCCATGGCTACATTTCACATCATCAGAATAAATCTCTAAAAATGGTTTAACAAAAACCCTAGCTTCCGGCGTTAGCAAAATATTCCGTGCTATTTGATATGCATTAGTATTTTGTGCTCCTGGCATCACGGTAATATGCCCATTAAATAGTCCTCTTCCCTGCTCATCAATAATGTTTTTAAAAGCCTGATAAGAATTACAATTTTCTGCATTATGATGGATAAATCCTAAGTTTTCTATGATTTGTGTACGATCTATTAATCCAAGTCCATACATTTTAGCTTCTGCCCCAGGCTCATCCATGTCTATAATACTTTCATTTCTGATAAAACCACCATTATACGTTAGTGTCAATGAATGCATGAAAGAAGCTTCTCTCAATTTAAAAAACATTGTGTTTATTAATGAAGAATTATTACTTTTATTTTGTAATTTATAATGATATAATTTCGCATTTTTACCCAAATAGAATTCAGTTAATATATTCGAAAAGCTATTATCATTTGCTTGATATGTATCATCACATTGCAAAAAAGTTACCTCAGCACCATCATCTATAATTATAATATTACGAGATTGCACGAATGGATTGTCATCACCATCAGAATAATTAATCAATTGAATCGGGATATTTATTTTCATCCCAGCAGGAATGTACATAAAAAAACCGCTAGAAGCTAATGACATATTGAGAGCCACAAAACCATTATAAGTAGGATCTGCTATAGTATCAAAATATTTATTAAAAATTTCTGGAAATAATACAAAAGCATGTCTCAGACTACCTGCTAGCAAACCAGTTTCTTCGTCATGATAGATGGGTTGATCTGTATAAACATATGAGCCATTATGTATTAAAAACAAATATTTTTCAAAATTTTCAACAGTGCAGGTCAAATATTTTTGTATTTTTTCTATTTGAATAGGTGAATTATTGATAACATAATGAAAATCTTTATTCATCACTTCATCGATAGGTGTTTGTCTCCATTGTTCGATTTTATTATTTGGGAACCCTAAACTAAGGAAAGTATGATAGTGCTGATTTCTTTGTGTCCATAGTTCTTCTAAGTTTAAAAGTTTTGGTGCTATTTCCTTTATTTGTTCTAAAAGTTCATTTTTCATAATAAATAATTTTATCGATAAATATCGTATCCAGTTTCTTCTACTTCTACAGCTAAATGTTTATCGCCAGTTTTCACTATTTGTCCATTAATCATTACATGTACAACATCGGGCTCTATATATTCTAATAAACGATAATAATGTGTTATTACTATAAATGATCTTTCTGCTGAACGCATATTATTTACACCGTTAGCTACTATTTTCATAGCATCTATATCTAATCCGGAGTCTGTCTCATCGAGAATAGCAAGGATAGGATCTAATATAGCCATTTGGAAAATTTCATTTCTTTTTTTCTCACCACCAGAGAAGCCAACATTCACAGCTCTTTTTAATAAATCTGTAGGTATTTCGATTATTGATTTTTTACTTTCTATAAATTTCATAAAATCAGCTGGTGAGAGAGGCTCCAATCCTTTAGACATTCTAATCTCATTAACAGCTGTTCGCAGAAAAGTAAGCATTGGCACACCAGGAATCTCAATAGGATATTGCATGCTGAGAAAAATACCTTCTCTAGCTCTATCCTCTACTGGCATTTCTAATAAATTTTTACCATTAAATAATATTTCACCTTCGACTTTGTAACCAGGTTTACCAGCTATCACATGTGCTAAGGTGCTTTTGCCAGTACCATTAGGCCCCATAATAGCATGAACTTCACCATTATTTACTGTGAGAGTGAAATTTTTTAATATATGTTTGTCTTCTACGAAAACATTTAAATTTTTTATTTCTAATAAAGCCATGTTTATATTTTTAATAATTTTTTTTAACCAATACTGTTATCTAAACTCAACGAGAGTAATTTCTGAGCTTCTACAGCAAACTCCATGGGTAGTTTACTTATCACCTCGCGAGTATAACCATTTACTATTAATCTGATGGCCTCCTCTGTGCTGATGCCACGTTGATTGCAATAGAATAATTGCTCATCAGATATTTTGGAGGTAGTAGCTTCATGCTCTACTATGGAATCATCATTAGCCACGTCTATATACGGCCAAGTATGAGCACCGCAGTGATCTGTTAAAAGTAAAGAATCACATTGAGTATAATTTCTAGAATTAATAGCATTTTTTATGATTTTTACTAAACCTCTATAGCTATTTTGACTATTACCAGCAGAGATGCCTTTTGATATGATAGTGCTGCGAGTATTTTTGCCTATATGTATCATTTTTGTACCAGTATCAGCTTGTTGGTAATTATTTGTCACTGCTACGCTATAGAATTCGCCAGTAGAGTTATCTCCTGATAATATACAACTAGGGTATTTCCATGTAATAGCAGAACCTGTTTCCACTTGAGTCCAAGAAATTTTACTATTTTTACCTTTACATAATCCGCGTTTAGTCACTAAATTATATATACCACCTTTGCCTTCTTTATCTCCGGGATACCAATTCTGAACAGTGCTATATTTGATTTCTGCATTGTCGAGAGCTATTAATTCTACTACAGCAGCATGCAATTGATTCTCATCTCTCATAGGAGCTGTACAACCTTCTAAATAGCTGACATAGCTACCTTCGTCTGCTATAATCAAAGTACGCTCAAATTGTCCAATATTTTTAGTATTTATACGAAAATATGAACTTAGCTCCACTGGGCATCTGACGCCTTTAGGAATGTAAACAAAAGAACCATCGCTAAAAACTGCTGAATTTAATGCAGCATAAAAATTATCATTGGGTGGCACTACTATGCCTAAATATTTTTGTATTAAATCAGGATGATTTTTTATAGCCTCGCTAATAGGACAAAAAATGATACCCAATTTATCCAGCTCTTCTCTAAAAGTTGTTTTCACTGATACACTATCAAAAATAGCATCTACTGCTACTCCAGCAAGGGCATTTCTCTCTTCTAAGGGGACACCCAATTTTTCGAAAGTTTCTAATAGTTCTGGATCTATTTCATCATTATTATTTTTTAGTTTCTTAGGAGCTGCATAATAGCTAATATCTTGGAAGTTTATAGGAGCAAATGTCAGATGTCCCCAGGTAGGCGGTTCCATATTTTTCCAATTATCATAAGCTTTGAGTCTAAACTCTAGCATAAACTCAGGCTCACCTTTAATAGCACTTATTTTTCTAATAATATCTTCATTGATACCTTTAGGGAAAACATCTGCCTCTATAGATGTCTCAAATCCATACTCATATTCTTGTTCTTTTATCCAGTCTAAATTTTCATCCTGCATAAATCTATTTTTGTTTTGCAAAATTAATTAAATTAAAAGAAGTAAATAAATAAATGACTAATGTCATAATTGATATTATAATTTATTTTTACTGAAAATACTTGTAAATGAAATAGTTGCTTATATGATGATGCTTTAGCAAAGTTTTGAAATAAAATGAATAAATTGTAAATTAATCATAGGGTAAAGAAATATCACATCGGAAAATGATTTTTAATTTTTTATGTTTACTGGCTTCGGTATGCTCTATAGGGCTACTCAGCTCGCGAAAAAAATATTAATGTCAGAACCGCAAATTTCTATATGACTCGTAGTGTGCTTAGTCGAACTATGAGTCATATAGACTATGATTTTTCAACAAAATAAACAAAAATAATAGTTTAAATGTAGTTTAAAACATTTAATGATGTTAAACATCTTGCTTAACCTTTTTAAACTAATCAACTTCAAAAAAAGCTATATCAAAAAGGCATAGATCCATACAATATTTGTCTATAAAAAAATTCCAAATTATTCATTATGAACCTTTTTTTTAAACTAATTATTATCAAAAACTATTTTATACCAAGTTTTTCTTTGACATAAAGCAAAATATCTTCACCTCCATCCCAATATAATACTGCACCAGTACCAGTATCTAAAATATAAGTATAACCTTTTTCTTTAGCTACCTCATCAATAGCTTTTTTAGCTTTATCGATGATTGGTTGCAAAAGCTCTTGTTCTTTTTTAGATAATAAATCTTGGGCATCATTTTGGAAATCTTGAATTCTTGTTTGTAAGTCAATTAACTCTTTTTGTTTAATTTGTTTTACTGCATCTATGTACTGAGTTTCATTAGCTAAATAATCATCATATTTAGTCTGAAATTCACTTACCATAGTTTCTAGTTGTTTTTGTAAATTTTGAGCATAATCATTAAGAGCTTGCTCAGCACTATCTCTACCAGGCATTACTTGCATAAGATCATTAGTATTCAAATGGCCAATCTTTAATTTAGTTTGTTGACCCACCATTGTGAAAGAAACTAATAATGATAACGCAATAATTAAAAAGAATTTTTTCATATACATTAAATTTTAATTTTGCAAAAATAGTAAATTTTTAGATTAAATATTATAATCCTAAAGATTTTTTAATATCACTAGTAATATCTAATTTGGTATCATAGAATAATAAAGCAGTATTATTAGAAATATCAAAAATAGCACCTACTCTATTTGCATTAGCATAGTCATTTATAGCCTGATACATTTGATTTTGAATAGGCTGCAATAGAGCTTTTCTACGTTGAAAAAGCTCACCCTCAGGGCCGAAATATTTCTTTTGTAATTCTTTAGCAGCTTTTTCTGCTTCTATGATTTCATTTTCTCTTTTAGTTTTTTCATTTTGTGGCAAAAGATAAGCCTCAGCTTGATATTTTTTGTACATCTGATCGATCTCTAAATATTTCTGTTCTAATTCTTTCTCCCATTGAGCACTCAGATTATCTATTTGCGTTATAGCATTTTGATAAGCAGGCATAGCTTCCAAAATCACCTGAGTATCTACGAAAGCTATTTTTGTAGTAGTCTGAGCCATTAAGCCCATTGCTAAAAAAATGAATGAAATTGAATAAATTAACTTTTTCATAATATTTTATTTTTTTAATCAATTGACGCATTTATAGAAAAATGAAACTGTCCTTGATATTTTTTATTTGCATAAGTTTCATCAAAAGGTATGCCAAAATCGAGCCCTAATAAACCAAACATAGGCATATACAATCTAATACCAACACCAGCAGACTTCATAGTATTAAAAGGTTGAAATTCTCTAATATTTAACCAAGTATTACCTGCTTCTACAAAGCCCAATAAATAAATTGAAGCCATAGGATTCATAGATAAAGGATAACGAATCTCCATAGTATATTTAGCAAAGATAGTTCCACCTAAATAATTACCATAAATATCGCGTGGTGTGAGTACCTGATTAGCATAGCCTCTCATACCGATAATTTCTCTACCATCTAGAGAAAAACCAGATAAACCATCACCGCCCAAATAATATCTTTCAAAAGGACTCAAACCGACAGATTTATTATACATACCCATAAAACCAAACTTAGCTCTTGCTAAGAATACCCATTTCCCATAAATAGTTGTGTAATTCGAAAGTTCGATTTTCCATTTATGATATTCTAACCATTTAAATTTAACAGAATCTGGCATAGCACCCCAGTTATCATCTTTAAATAAAGAATAGGGCGGAGTCATATTTACTGATAAATAAATATTGCTACCACTTTTAGGATAAATAGGTGAATCCGTAGAATTTCTACTAAAAGAAATACCTAAATTTAGATTATTAGCGATACCATTTTTAAAAGAAAGGGTTTGTACATAATCTTTTAGATTGTAATGTAAATAATTGATAGAAAGATATAATCGAGAAAAGTCATCAGGTTTTTTCAATTTTATTCCTAAGCCCACGCTAGCACCAGAAATAGATATCTCCTGCCTTGTTAGTAAAGTACCAGCAGAATTATAAGTGCCATCTTCTTTTTTGCTAACACCATTAGTTTCTAATGAATGAAAAAGAGAAATAGATAAAGCATTTGGTCTTTTGCCACCTAACCATGGTTCAATAAAACTAAGATTGTAAGACTGATAATATTGACCATTAGTTTGACCTCTGATAGACAGCACCTGCCCATCACCTGATGGTATAGGACGCCAAGCATCTTTATTAAATAAATTTCTCAAAGAGAAATTATTAAGCACTAATCCTAAAGTACCAACAAATCTACCTAGTCCCCATCCGCCACTCAGCTCTATTTGATTAGTAGAAACTTCCTCTACTACATATTCGAGGTCTACAGTACCAGCAGTAGGATTAGGATTCAAATTAACGTTTAGTTTTTCTTGATTAAAAAAACGCATTTGAGATAGCTCCATTTGTGTACGCATAATATCTGAACGTCTGAATAGATCGCCAGGTTTACTACGTACTTCCCTTAAAATCACTCTATCATTAGTAACCGTATTCCCAATAACAGATACTTTATTAATAGTGGCTTGCTTACCCTCGTAAATCTGTATTTCTACATCTATACTATCACTTACAATATTTGTAATTACAGGATTCATCTGAAAAAATAAATATCCATTATCTAGGTACAGTGCAGATACATCTGCTCCATTAGGATTGGCAAATAAATTTGTTTGTAATAATTTCTCATTATAAACATCGCCTTTTTTAATTTTTAATATTTGATTTAACGTCTCATCAGTATATTTAGTATTACCGAGCCAGGATATATTTCTGAAAAAATATTTTTTACCTTCTTCCAAATAAATATCAATAGCGATACTTTTGTCATCCACTTTATAGATAGAATCTTTTAATATCAAGGCATCTTTGTACCCTAGCTCTGCATACTTACTAATGATATTGGCTTTATCTTTTTCATAATTAGAAGGTATGTACTTAGAGGATTTAAAAATGTTTAAAACACTTTTTTCTTTAGTGTCTTTCATAACTTTTTTTAGCTTATTATCAGATATAACGTTGTTATTTTCGAAATTGATATTATCGATTTTAACCCTAGGACCTTTATTTACATAGATATAAAGAACAGATCTACCTTTAGCAGCAGTAGCAGTATCTGCTTGTTGAGTTACTTTTACAATAACATTATTAAATCCTTTTTCTATATAATATTTTTTAATTTTATCAATAGCATTAGAAATAGCATATTCTGTAAGGATATCACCAGAATGAATATTGATTTTTTCTTTTAAAGTATTAGCTTCGCCTTTCCTCACACCTTCTATTACTAGACTAGACATTCTGCTTTTCTCTTCTAAAAAAATATCTAAATAAATAGTACTGCCAGAACGCGAAATCACTGAAATTTCAATACGTTCAAACATCCCTTGCTTATAAAGATTTTTAATAGCATTTTGGATATCTTCACCAGGTATAGTAATTCTTTTGCCTGGAGTCAAATTACTAATCATAATAATTAGATCTTTAGACTCCTCATTTTGAATACCAGAAACAGTAACTCCGCCGATAATATATTCTTGGGGTATCCTATAGTCTATATCTATTATTTGTCCAGATAACAATATGGAAATTATGACAAAGTAAAATAAAAACGAAATTTTTTTAATCATATAAATCGAGTTAAATAGAGAATTGAAAATAGTTGCATGATATAAAAATTTATAATTTACCAAATTTTCTTTTACGACTTGAGAAATCTATCAAAGCCTTTTCGAGTTCTTTTTCATCAAAGTCTGGCCATAATACTGAAGTAAAATATAATTCACTATAGGCAGATTGGAAAAGTAGAAAATTAGAAAATCTTTTTTCTCCAGAAGTACGTATAATGAGGTCTGGATCAGGTAAATCAGGTAAATACAAATGTTGTCTAAAAGTATCTAAATTGATATCATCAATAGACATTTGTCCATTAGCTACTTTGAGAGCAATATTTTTAGTCGCATCTACTATTTCTTGTCTAGAACCATAACTAATGGCAATCACGAGAGTCAACCCATCATTATTAGCAGTTTCTGATTCGAGACCAGCTACGCCTTGTTGTATGTTTTCAGGTAAAAGAGAAATAGCACCCATGAATTTCACTTTTACACCATTATTTATTAAGTCATCAGAGTACATACTGATAGCTTTATCAAAAAGAGCAAACAAGTAAGAAACTTCATCCTGAGGACGTCCCCAATTTTCAATAGAAAAAGCAAAAAGAGTTAAATACTTTATCCCTAATTCACCAGCTCTATTGATAGTTTTTTTTGCTGCATCTATACCTGCTTCATGTCCCTTGACTCTAGGTAATCCTTTTTTAGAAGCCCATCTACCATTACCATCCATTATGATAGCTATATGAGCAGGTAAATTATCAAATATTTTTTCAGTCATAATCAAAAACTAATTTTATTTTTATTTTTAAGATTATATTCATAATCTTTACGTTTATCTCTATATCGAGGACTCATACCTTCACATTTCATAGTTTTGTTTTTAAATCTAAATGATAGGCCTACATTAATGACAGAATACCAATCATTAGTTGATGGATCACCGCGCCATTTATCAATATTACTACTATTCAGCTCTGTATTGTCTAATAGATTGGGATCTGATAAATAAGGTGCAATAGGATCTATCTGAGAAGCTAAAACTAAAGGATCTGGATATGTGGTGCTCACATCATCTAGGTAATCAGTAAAAGTATATCGCATGCCCCATTCTACATGGCAAACAAATGTTTCAGACAGTGCAATTTTAACACCTATACCCATTGGTATAGCAAAACTATTTAGTGAATATGGTTTGCGATCAGGATAAAAAGTAGTACCTTGTCCCTCTGTACCCATAGGTTGCAAATTTATCCATTCATCATTATATTTAGCTTGTGGATTAAAATAAAACCAATTTATTCCTAAAAATAAATATGGAGAAAAAAAATGTTGGGTAGTACCTGGACGAAATTTATAATAATTAATCTCCCCTACAACACCTACTTCTAATATTTGAGATCTAAAATGTAAATTTCTCTCAGGGAAATACTTAATCTTACTATCCCAAGCCCTTACACTCCCATAATTGCCAAACAGCCTCACACTCAAATAATCGCGATAGTTATATCTATAATACAAACCTCCTGCTGGACGTATAAAATAAAAATGATAATATGGGTTCAAATCTCCAATATAATACATTCCACCAGCACTAATGCCAACTTCATTGCGCTGCCCATAAGCACTCATTGTTATTAAAAAGATTACAAGAATTACCAAGCATTTTTTCATAATAGCAAAATAACGACTATAAAGTCAAAAAATTATAATATGCAAAGTTAATGGAAAAAATAAATATTTTTAGAATAAAAAATAGCAAATAATCAACATCTATAAGTTAAATTCATTTAAATAATAAGAATTTTGGTTTTTTGAAACAAAAATTGCATTGTAATTATTATAGTTCACATGAATAAAGATATCATCTCTATGGGAGTTAATGTTATCACCCAAATTTTCTGCTATCTCTATCGAACCATCATCCATAATAGTAGTGTAGAATATATCAAAATCATTTCTATCAGTAGAAAGGTTGCGACTAAAAAATAATGTTAATCCATCGCTCATAATAAATGGAGATATTTCATCAGCAGTAGTATTAACATTAGGACCTAAATTTCTAGGCATAGACCATTTACCAGATTCTAAATATTCCACTTCGTAAATATCATAACCACCATAACCACCAGCTCTATCACTAGAAAAATAAATTTTTTGCTTATCATATGTAAATGAGCCATGTGTTTCATTGGCATTAGTATTAAAAGGCAAAAAATCATATTGTACTATCTCTCCATTAGTAATCTTGATGCTATATAAGTCTATAGAATTATTATTTTTCACAGAAATCAAAAATACACCGTTAATATTTTTTAAATTACTAATATTATAAATTTGACGTGTAGTTTTTTCATCATTAGAAAATTGATATACAATAAATTGAACTTTGGAGATATCATCGATATAGTAAGATCGAATATCTGATTTAACACATAAAAGATATTTAGAATCGTTACTGAAGCCCAAAGGAATAATACTTTGATAATTTGACGAATCAAGTATTTTAATAATGCTTACATTATCATCTCTATTGTCATTTAGAGAAAAATCGAAATCTTTTGATAGCCAGATGATATTTATAAATGTGGCTAATGAAATCAATAAAAGTGTTTGAGTCGAATTCATTCTTTTTTTGTTTATGAAATTACAAATAAATTGTATTTCTAAAGTAATATTTTTATAATTTTTAGACTATAACTAATCTTTCAATATATAGACCACTATATAAAATAGATAAAAAGGATTAATTGATTTTATAAGGACAAAAGAAAAAAAATTCTTAATTTTGTAAAAAAATATTATGGAAGACCGAATAATAGATTTAAAGAAAAAATTTGAAGAAAATCTAAATAATACTATTAGTTTTTTTAATAAAGAATTGGTTAAAATACGTACTGGCAAAGCACATCCATCTTTATTTGATGGGATAAAAATCGATTATTATGGTAACCCAACACCACTAAACCAAATAGCTAGTATTAACATACCTGACGCAAAAACAATAGTAATACAACCATGGGATAAATCTGTTTTGTCATTTATAGAAAAAGCCATTTTAAATGCTAATTTAGGTTTCACTCCTATTAATAATGGAGAGATAATTAGAATAAATATACCTCAATTAACTGAAGAACGTAGAAAAGAATATGTGAAATTAGCTAAAATAGAAGAAGAAAAAGCTCGAGTATCTATAAGAAATGTACGTCGAGAATACCTAGATAAACTTAAAAAACTAGAAAAAGAAGGTGTACCAGAAGATGAGATTAAAAAAGGCGAAAAAGAATTCCAGGATATAGTAGATAATGCAATGAAGCAAATAGATGATTTAATAAAATTGAAAGAAAAGGAAATATTACAAATATAAATCAATTTAATTAGGCTATTAATAAATAACTAAAATATAGGAATATATCAGTACTAGTTATATTTCTTATGGGTGTAATTTGATTTATTAAAAATAATTTCCCAATGCGGTTTTATTATAGTAAAAAATTAATTTTAGCGTATTCTATTATTACAAAAATAAAAATGGGTTGTAGCAGACTCGAACTGCTGGCCTCATGCCTGTCAAGCATGCGCTCTAAACCAACTGAGCTAACAACCCTTTAAAAAAAAATTTTTTGCAAAAATAAGAATAAAAATTGAAATTTTTTTTGCAATTTTGTCAAAAAAACTGTGTGGAATATTTTAGGACAATTATTACATCTTAGTATTACTGATATCATAGACATAGTGCTGGTAGCATGGATAATATATGAATTTTATATGCTTATTCGTGGTACAATAGCATTTACAGTATTTCTAGGAATAATATTAATCGTAGTTATTTATCAAGTTGTTAATATTTTTCATTTGCCGATGTTCAGTGCTTTTCTAGGGCAATTCATTAGTGCTGGTATAATTATGCTAATTATTGTTTTCCAAAACGAGATTAAAAGATTCTTATCAATGATAGGAGCTCCACTGGGGAAAACTAGAATATTTAATCAAAATGAAAGAAAACGTTTTTTATTTTTCAAATTACCTAATTATGATGTCAGTGAAAAAGTAAATGAAATCGTAGAAGCTGCATTGCACCTATCTCACGAAGGATTTGGTGCTCTGATAGCTATAGAAAAAAACACAGTATTACAAGACATCATTGCTACAGGTATTATAATTAATTCTGAGGTAAATAGAAAATTGATAGAAACTATTTTTTACAAAAATACTCCTCTGCATGATGGAGGAATGATCATTCGCAAAGATACTATAGTAGCTGCTCGTACAATATTCCCATTAGCAGAAGAAACCAAATTTAATGATCTTTATCCTTCCTTAGGTACTAGACACAGGGCTGCCATAGGATTGAGTGAACAATCTGATGCAGTCATTATCGTGGTTAGTGAGCAAAATGGAGCAATATCTATTGCTCATCAAGGTGTTTTGTATTATAATCTAAATTCTATAGAGTTCCAAAATAAGTTACTATCACTTATTTAATACATTTTTTTCTAATTTTTTTTAAAATTCACTCAATTTATGGCTAAAAATGATTTAACAGGTAAAATAATTGAAAATATTATTGTCGAAGGCTTCGCCTCTGATGGTAAATGTATTATTAAATATAATAATAAAGTAGGTTTAATCTCTAAAGTAGCTCCTGGAGATATCATTGACGCTAAAATTATAAAAGATTATAAAAACTATTTTGATGCTTTAGCTATAAATATCAAAAAAAGCAGTTCTTATAGAGTAGATCCACGATGTCTGCATTACAATATATGTGGAGGATGTAGATGGCAACATTTAGATTATCAGTATCAGCTCTTAGCAAAACATGCACAAGTGGAAGACGCTTTTTTCAAAATTTTGCATATGAAAAATTGTGTCCCTCCAGTAGCACCAAGTAATAAAATATTTTATTATCGCAATAAGCTAGAATACTCTTTTACTGATAAAAGATGGATTTATAATAATGAGGACAGTGAAGATATTAATAAAGATTTGAGAGCCTTAGGTTATCATGTGCCAGAGAGATTTGACAGGATATTTAATGTAGAAGAATGTCATCTAATGGATTTATTTCATAATAAAATCAGAAATCAAGTATTCGAAATTAGCAAATCACTCAATATACCATATTACAACAGAAAAATACAGCAAGGTATCCTCCGTGCATTAATTTTAAGAAATAATAGAGCTAACCATTGGATGGCTATAATTGTAATATCTGAATATAATTCAAATATCGAAAAATTATTAAACCAATTAATAGAACTATTTCCAAATGTCTCGTGGAATTATGCCATTAGTAAAAGATTAAATGATTCTACAGATGGATTAGAAGCCATCAATGTACATGGAGATAAATTTTTAACAGAAATCTTAGATAATTTTAAATTTCAGATAAGTCCATTTTCTTTTTTTCAAATCAATCCAGATCAATCAGAGATAATTTATAAAAAAATGATAGAAATTTCTCAAATTAATTCTAATGAAATAGCTTGGGATCTATATTGTGGCACTGGCACTATAGCACTATTTGCAGCCAGACAAGCCCAAAAGGTCATTGGTATAGAATCTGTGCCACAAGCCATAGTTGCTGCACGAGAAAATGCTAAAAACAATAATATAAATAATGTGGAATTTTTTACTGGAGATGTAGACAAGATCATATCTACACAAAATATTACCAAACCAGATATTATATTTCTAGATCCACCGCGCAGTGGATTAAACAAAAAAATAATTGAAAATATAAATATTATAAAACCAAAAACAATTATTTACCTTAGTTGTAATGCAGCCACACAAGCTAGAGATATATCACTGTTATTAGACAATTATGAGATTACATTGACACAACCATATGATATGTTTCCACAGACTGCACATGTAGAAAATTTAGTAAAACTATCTTTAAAAAAATAATTTATTTAGGCGCTTAATTAATAACTAAATTTTTACTATGATTTTACTGTTAATAACTATATTCTGTAAAATTTTAATTTGTTTTTTAATATAATTTTCCTATAAATTCTTTCTTTTCCAACTATGAAAAGAAAGAATCAAATAAAAATCTCCGCTGGGGAAATGATTTGATAAAATTACGCAAACATCCATTGGGGTTTACAAACTCGCAAGCTTTAGCTTGCTCAAACAGTGTAACCCCTTTTTTCTTACGCTGCTTGCTTGTTTTATAGCCAATCATTTCCCAATGCGATATTAATAAGAGCTGAAAATTAAAATTGGCGTATTCTATCATTACAAAAACTATTAGGGAAATTTGATATTTTAACGCCTATTTAAAAAATCAATAAAAGCAAGTATTACGAATAGAAATACGGGCATGACCATCTTTGATTTCTTTATAGGCAGTAGTGCCTAGGGCATAAAGTTTACAATCAAAAGTAAGATATAATTTATATTCACTAGTCATACCAGGTTTGCGAACAATTAATAGAGTATCTACAGATACAGTACTTGTTTGAGTGCCCAATCCACTTTCCCATTCTTTACCATTAGCATCACGCCAAACAATATTTAAACCACCTTTTGATAAACTATCGGCATATAAATTAGAATATAAAGGAATCACACGATGTCTATTAAGATATACACCTAAGATAGAATCTTTATTTGTAATAGAATCATGGAAGACAAATAAATTTTTAAAAGTAAAACTAATAGCTTCTTTAGAAGATACATAATAATTTTGAGATTCCTGTGATAGCTTCATAGATGGCTCGTAATAATTAAAAGTATCTATTGGATAACAAGTATCATAATATTGTACTACATAACCATTTACCCCTTCAGTCAAAGTTTTTGTATTTCCATCTATAGTAGCTCTGAAAAATATACCTGCAGGCTCTGGTACCTCTGTCTCTTTATCTTGATCACAAGATATGCCTATTATAGCTATAAGTAAAATTAAAAGTAAATTGATTTTTTTCATATTTTTATTTTTTAATATTTTTACCAAAATTATAAAATTTTTTACAAATTTGTCAAAAAAAAATGAAAACAAAAATTTTAATTATATCAGTTATACTATTATTTGTTTCTTTAGGTTGCACAAATAAAAAATATGTATATCAAGGCGAGACTCAAGGCTCTACTTATAATATTATTTTTTACGCCAAGCAAAATAATAATTTTGAAAAAAAATTAAACAAAATTATTGATTCTACTCTGCAACACATAGATATGGTAGCTTCGGTTTTCAATGATTCATCAGAGATTAGCACATTCAATACAAAAGATACACTAATAAATCCTAGCAAAGACTTTATAAATCTATTGAAAAAAAGTAAAGAAATGTATCATTTAACAAACGGAGCATTTAATCCAGCTATAGGTCCATTAGTAAAATATTATGGTTTTTTAAAAGATAAAGGTTCAAATATAATAGATACTGGCTATGTATTAGAATTATTAAAATTCACTGTTCTGGATTCAATCAAATTAGACAGTAATAAAAAAATTATAACAAAACCAAAAAAATATTATTTGGATTTTAATGCAATAGCCAGTGGATATACAGTAGATAAACTAGCTAAAATATTTGATTCGCTAAAAATAGAAAATTATTTAATAGAAATCGGTGGTGAAATATATGCTAAAGGTAGTCACACAAATGGTAAACCATGGACGGTAGGAATAGAAAAACCACCAGTCAGTATATATAGTCCACAAGAAGTTTTAACTAAAGTAAAGGTAGAAAATGCTGCAATAGTAACATCTGGAGTAACTAGGAAGTATCACAACTCAGCAAACAAAAGAGTAAACCACATAATAAATCCACAAACAGGGTTCCCGATTGCATCAAACATATTAAGTGTATCAGTTATAACAGCTTCATGCACAGAGGCAGATGCCTTGGCCACCGCTTATATGATAATGGGAGTAGACAGTACAATGAGATTTATTAAAAATAATAATAACTGCGAAGTATATTTCATATTTTCAAAACAAGATACGTTTGATATTAAGTATTCACAGGGATTTGAAAAATATATAATAAAATAGGGAATTTATAATAAATTGAAGTGATGTAAATATGTGAGGGGGGTAGGTCAAAGAGTTAATTTATGTTATATTTAAAAGTATGTTAATCATATCTTTGACTAACTAACTCTCTATACTTGTCCCACGCCCATCTGTCATGTGATGACAAGTTCAGTAGTCTACCAATGTCTGGATCTATCAACTCTTTTAAATATTTATTCATTATCACAAACCACATCAAGTAGCTCTGTAAGTACTTCGTAGCTACTCCGTGAAATCTACTCATCCACACCTTGAAATCACTTATTTTGCTCTCTACTATCTTGACACTGTATATACCTCGTTTCACTTGTTTTTTGTTTACTATTACTTTTTTACTTTGTAAACTTTTCACTGCTTTTCTGAACTCTTTCTTTGGTTTCACACATATAAGATTACTCTCCGATAATCTATTTTTTAGCTCTTCTCTCAATTGCTCATTTTTCACTTTTTTCTCTCCAACCTGTTTGAAAAGTAAATTCCCTTCTCTGTCTGTTACGACTAATACTGCTACCTTGGGATGTTTTTTCTTTTTAGCTCGTTGATATTCCTCTTTGTTTTTATATTTTCTACCTTTCTCTGAATAGTTCATTAGCAGCTCATCAGCTTCTACAATACCAGAGAAGCTTATTCCACCTTCTAATGATCTGATAGCAGCTAATATTTTGTGTCGCCATTCAAAGCTGGTTTTCAGACAAATGCCAACTTCATCAGCACAAGCTCGTAGACTTTTACCTTCTAGCATACATCTCATATAGTCGAGCATTAGTGGATATTTTCTCATGCGATAGACAAAGGTACGAGCTGTTTCACGAAAATTATAACCGCAGGTTTTACATTTGTAAACTTGTCTGCCATTTCTTTTACCCGCTTTGATGACATTTTCACTTCTGCAGTCTGGGCAGATAGCTGCGGTAGATTGGATTTTTACCTTTTGGTAATCTACTGCATTAGCATTGTTATTTACTAAATATTGATATAGCTGATCTAAAAAATCTCGTTTATGATCCTTGGGCAAAGCCAAGTATTTATCGATATTTTCTAATAATTCTTTCATAATTTTAGAATTTGGACAAAATTAATAATTTTTATTGAAACAATAAATGTTTTAAAGTATAACATAGTAATGTTAATTATTTAACTTACCCCTTCTCATTTTGATAATATTAAAACTTTACTTTTATTTTATTATCAAACCCATATTTTAGCTCTCTTAAATTAGTTTTTAGTACTACTTCATTATCGCCTGATTTATTTGCTAATGGGTGTGATACCTGTTTTATCTCCTCTGGCGTAACTATATATGTATTAAAATTTATTAATCCCAGTGTATAATCATTGAGAGTAATATTATAGTTTTTTTGTAATTTATCTGAATATTCTATAAATTTTTGTATATATGGTGAAATATCTTTTTTTACTATTTTATTATTAGTAATTTTAATATAATTAGGAATTAAAATATTAAATTGATTGTCTGTTATTGTTTTTAAAACACGTTTAAAAGCTCTAGTATTTTCGAAATTGAAAGATATTTCAATAAATTTTTCAGAATGAGCAAAATTAACATTAGTAATGCCTTTGATAGCTCTTATGTTATCTACATAATATTGAATTTCGTCAGCTATTTTATCTGAAGGCGAGTTCATGACTTGGCTAAACATAGCTATATTGGAGAGGTCTAATTTGATTTTATAATATCCTATGCCGTCTGCATTAATAGAAATATACTCTTCGATTTTTATGCATGAAGATGAAATTATTGATATTATAAATATAAAGATTAAGAAAATTTTTTTCATAGAATTATAGCATTAGATGCGAATACTTTTTTAAGGATATCGCTAGTTCTTGCATTCACGTCAGTGCGTATTTTAGTTTCTTCTTCTGCTATTTTTGTAAATAGTCTATTCATTGCTTGCTCGGTAACATATGCAGCTAAATCAGTATTTACTGGCTTCACTCCTGGTAATGCATTATATTTAGTTGTAATTTCTGTCCAATATTTTGTGGCTTGTACTTGTTCGAGAGTTTCTTTAATTATGGGCATAAAAGCTTGAAATAATGATTGAGAAGTTTTGAATTGAAAATATTGTGTAGCAGCATTATTACCACCTTTAATAATATTTTTTGCATCGGTAATGGTCATTTCTTTAATGGCTTGTGTAAAAATTGGTAAAGCTTTTTCCATAGATTTTTCAGCAGCTTCATTTATGGTTTTTATAAATTTATCTACCAGTGGGCTTAATCCAATTTGGTTTAGTTTTTCTGCTACGTAATTTATCTCTGGTGGAAAAGGAATTCTAAGTGATGGATTATTATTAAAAATACCTGGTTGTTTTAAATAGTTTACAGCATTATTAGTACCTACAGCCAATGCTTCTTTTAGGCCATTTATTGCTTCTGCTTCTGTAACTATGTTTTGTTGTTTTAGTCCTTTTTCTATTTGTTCACATGAAAATAAAAATATGCTCATTAAAGTTAAAATAAAAATCTTTTTCATAATAAATTATTTTTACAAATTTATAAATATTTTATGTTAAATGGAAATTTATTGCAGTTGTATGATTATTAGCATTATAAAGGTTATTTGTTATTTTAGTATTAATTTTGCGAATTATTAATAATTATAATTTTTATGATAACGACTAAGATATTAATAATCACAATAATAATTTCTATAATAGCTTTTTTTAATAGAAATTTGATGGATACTTTTTTATTTTATCCATATAGAATTCACCATAATAATGAATGGTTTAGGTTCATTACTGCTGGATTTATTCATGGAGGCATATTACATTTACTAATTAATATGTGGGTATTATATATTTTTGGTATTGCTATTGAGAAATCTCTATCTATGCTTTTTGTAAATGACAAATTACATTTTGTAATATTATATTTCGGAGGTATGATATTCTCTTCTTTAATTCCGTATTTTAAAAACAAAAATAATCCTCAATATATGGCATTAGGAGCATCTGGTGCTATTTCTGCCATTGTGTTTGCTTTTATTCTTCTTTATCCTACTGAGAAATTAATAATTTTCCCTATTCCTATTGGTATACCAGCATGGGTATTTGGAATCTTTTATCTAATATTTTCTTATTATCAATCTAAACGCAGTAAAGATAATATAGCTCATGATGTACATTTCTATGGTAGTTTATTTGGAATTTTGTATTTGACTTTAGTGAAGCCTGCAATATTTTTGCATTTTATTAATTCTATTTTTTAAAAGAATTTTTAGAATTAGACTTTCATTAATTTTTTAATAAAAATGTAAAATAAGCAGCTATATTACTGAGAAATGTAATTTGATTTGTTTCAATATATTTTTTAATTAAATTTTTTCTTTAATGGTGGCTGAGTAGAACGAAGCTCGTATCGAAGCCACACAAAGAAAAAAATAAAAAAAATCTCCGATGGGGAAATGCGGGTATTAATTTGAGCAAAGAATTAATTTTAGAGTTATACTTTTATAAAAATATTTATAAAAATTTATTATCTGAACGTCTATCTCAAAATACTAAAATCAATTTAATACAGTATTTTTATACAGAGGTAAATAACTACATTGCATTATCAAGCTTGTAATTTTTTTAGAAGGTTTAGAAATAATAAATAAGTGCAATTTTCTCAATTTTTTATTAAATTTTTTTGTATTTTTTAAAGAGTAATTTTCATTCATAGGCATTTTTATTTTATTAACGTAAATACTTCTAATTTTATTATTTATTATTTATTATATTTTTATTAAAAAATACACAGATGAAAAAATAAATTAAAATTATTAGAATAAATCGTTTCATTTATAACCAAATTATTACTGTAAAGGTATAAGTAGTGACTATATTTCTTATTGTATGAGTATAAAAATTTCATTTAGGAAATGATTTGATATAATTACGCATCACCTATTGGGTTTACAAACTCACAAGCTAAAGCTTACTCAAACATTTTAAATCCTTATACTATTATAGCATTTCCCAATACCGAAATTGTAATAGCTAAAAATGTATGTTAGAGTTTTTTTAATACAAAAATTTGATAGGAAAATTATAGTATTAATAAAATGTTTATTTTATTATCTTTTTATAAATTTTTGTAAAAAATAATGATGGGTTATAAAAAAAACTAATTATAAGGTGCATGAGCCCTTTATGAAGATTTTTTTGCTTTATAAACTCAACTGCGATAAAATAATTTAATAAACTATATGATTTTCTCCATTCATGACGAGTAGGGAATAAATTTGAATTTGATTTATATTTTTTCAATATATAAATCATATCATGTTTATAGAGTGTGATATTATTATGCATCTGAAATGGATGACAGCGATAAAGGACTAATGGCTCATTTAAATATGTAAACTTACCTAACTCCCTCAATCTGATTACTAAATCGAAATCGGCAGAAGTGCTAATATTAGTATCAAACATTCCTGCTTCAAAAAAATAATTTTTATACATTAAAGCAGATGTAACAATATGAATAGTGCGTAAATTTCTAAATTCATCCCATTCGTCAAGAGAAAAATTATTTTCTATGATTTGGCAGTTATAATAATCTGTTTTTTCATCCCATAGATACATAGGAGAGGTTACTAAAATACTGTCTTGTTCATTTGTAAGTTTAGATAATTTTTTTTCTAAATTGTCTGGCAACCACACATCATCAGCATCTAAAAAACAAAGGATTTCTCCTTTAGCTAAACTAGCACCTACATTTCTAGTATCGGACACTCCGGTATTATTTTTTTTAATATATGAAATACGATAATCGCTGAATTGCTCTACCACCTTTGCAGTATTATCTGTAGAGCCATCATCTACAATGATTAATTCCCAATTTTTGTAGGTTTGATCTATCACAGTTTTGATAGTATCTGCTATATATTTCTCACCATTATATACTGGTATTATTATACTTATTAGGATATTTTCATTCATTATAAATCTGCCTTAACAAATTAAATTTATTATCTACGGTGTACTCTTTTACAGACAGTGGAGCATTATTAATTAATTTTTCTCTAATAACATTATCTTCCAAGATTAATTTAATACCTTTATAAATAGCATTAGTATTTTTATAATCAATTACAATAGCATTTTGTAAATTGTCGACGCATTCATTAGCTATGCCGCTGAGAGTACAAACCATAGGTATTCCACCAGCTAGTGCTTCAATATATACTTGCCCAAAAGCTTCAGAATGATTATCTATAGGAACATGCACAAAAACATCAAAAGTTTTAAAAAGTTCAGGCATATTAGGTTCGAAATTTATTTTTATATAAGAATCAGCAGGCAATTGCATTAGTAATTTATTAATTTCATTTTCATAATCTCCTATAGCATTTGCTAGAACTAATTTAGCATGTGGGTATTCATCTAATAAGAATTTAAAAGCTGGGATGATATATTGCACACCTTTCCATTTAGTAAATCTAGAGATGACGCCTACGATAGGTTTATAACCATGCAAATTATATTTAGTCTTTATCAATTCTATATCTTCATCATTAATATTGCTAAAAAGATTTTCGGGTAAGCCATGAGGTACAATTTTTACCTTTTTTTCTGGTACTTTTTCCCAATTTACTAAAATTTCTTTTACAATAGGGCTAATAGCTATAATATTTGTGGCCAGCTTATTACTTAATTTGTCATAGATTATGCCATGCTTATGATAAATATGATGATATGAAGAGTGATGTCTGGTATAAATTCTTTTTTTTACTTTAGCTAGTTTAGCAGCTGATAAACCGATAATATTAGCTAGTAAAAGATGACAATGAACTATATCTGGCTTAATTTTTTTTAATATTCTATAAACTTCTTTGAAAGAACGAATGAAATCTTTTTTGCCTCTATACATTACTCTATAAACAGTGATATTATTATTTTGTAAAAAATTTTCTAAATCTGAATCTGCAGGATTGAGCAAAATAAATTGCATGTCAAAATGTGGTGATAAGTAAGTAGCTGCCCACTCAAATTCCAGGGCTTTGTCTATGTCAGAGATAATATAAATTAATTTTTTTGCCATTAGTTAGAATCTTTTTTAACTATTATATCCTTTGTAAATATAAGCTGCTAATAAAGCATCAATTACTTTAAAAGTTATAAAATCAATTTTTTTTGATTTAAAAAAATTATTTACAAATGAAATAAAAAAATTCCTAAAAGACCAAATAATTGTCAGAATGAATTTTTTAAAAATAGAATGTTGTAATAATAAGTTATCATCTCCTAAGTCTACAGCTTGTTTACGAGTATAGGCTGATCGATATTTTCTCTCTAAAAATTTTTTAAGGTCTAAATAATCTTTTTCATTATGATATACATAAATATTAGGCAAAAGATAGATCTCGATATTATTTTTTATTAATTTTTCTTTGAAGTCATTATCTTCATACCCTGCGAATTTAAAATTTTCATTATAACCTCCAATTTGTGAGAATATAGATTGTTTAATAAAAAAAGCTAAACTAATAAACATATTAGTTTTAATGTATTCATTATTTTTATCAAAAGTTGTATCTGTCCATGCTTTGCCCTCATATTTATCAAATCCGTAGTAAAGTAAATATCTACCAAAAGAGTTTTGAGTTAGTGTGTCATAAATATTTTGTGGGTAAACCCAATTAAAATTAAGAACCATTTTATCATTTATATTAGATAAATTGATAAAATAATTGTACCCTTTTTGCAGACTTTCAGCTGAAATAAGGATATCATTATCTAAAAATAATAGTATGTCTCCATTAGCATATTTTGCTCCCATATTTCTAGCAGCAGCTACACCACCAGTATTACAATTAATTAATTTGAAATCACTAGGTAAAGCAATAGATAATGATTTGTTATCATTATTCACAATGATAACTTCATAATCATAATCAAAAGATTGTAATGCTCGATCCAAAGCTATGACGGTATCATAGAAAATATCTTCTCTTTGTTTTGTAGGTATGATTACTGAAAGCATGCACAAAGTTAATAAAAAAGTCTAATTTTAATAAAAATACCAAAATATGCAAAAACTTACATCTAAAATAAATATCAAACTTAAAGATAAATCTAATTAGCAGAGTAGGGTAAATTTTTTTCTTTTAATAACTCATAGAGAGCTTGATAGATAGTATTTATTTTTTCTAATTTATCATTAGCTATTATTTCTGTAATATACTGGTCCTTTAGTAATAACAAAATTTGTGCTCTTAGATTATCACATAAATCTAATGATTGAAGAATAATATCATTATAGCTATTAGAATAAATTTTAATAAGAGACAAAGCAATATTTGAGTGTAAAGCATCAACATTATTTCTCAATTGAGTAATCAGATTTTTTTGTTTAGTAATGTCTAATTGTCTAGTAAGAGCATAAATCTCTTGTACTAGCTCTAAACTTTTTTGCCAAATAAGCTGATGCTTAAAATTTTTACTATATACACTCAAAATATTAATATTGTTAATTTTTGTTAGGGATATTATTTAAAATTTCTAGTAAGAAATCGTAGAATTTTTTGACACTACCGATATTTACACGTTCATCGGGGCTATGAGGAGCTACGATAGTAGGGCCAAAGGATATCATATCTAAATTAGGATATTTACTACCAATTAAACCACATTCTAAACCAGCATGCACAGCCTTTATTTCAGGAATTTTACCATATTTCTTTTGATATAGATTTTTGGCCAAATTCAAGATTTCGCTATTAGGATTTGGTTTCCATCCTGGATAAGCGCCACTGAGAACCACTTGAGCACCAGCTAATTCAAAAACACTTTTTATTTTTTCACCGACAGCTTCTTTAGCACTATCAATGCTAGATCTCATCAAACATTGTATTTCTACTTTGTCATCAAATGTTTTTACAGAAGCTAAATTATTAGATGTTTCTACTAACCCGTCTACTTCTGTACTCATCCTCAGAACGCCATTAGGACATCCATAGATTGCTTTTACTATTTTATCAGCAATATCTTTTTTGATATAACTAGATGGCAATTGAGTTTCTTTAATATTAAATTGTAAATTAGGCTCTACATCACCAAATTCATTATGAAAATTTTTATCAAAAGTATTTTTGATTACTTCAAGCTCTTTTACTTTATTTTCAGGAACAAGTATAATAGCATTAGCTTCACGTGGTATTGCATTACGGAGTGAGCCACCGTCAAAAGATACTAATAAAGCATCTAGGTGATCCATAACATATTTTATAAATCTATTTAACCCTTTATTAGCATTTAATCTACCTAGATTAATATCTAAACCACTATGTCCACCTTTGAGACCTTTTAGTTCTACTTGAAAAGCTTTGTAGCCAGCAGGCACAGATTCACGAGTTATATCAAAAGTAATATTAGCATCCATTCCACCAGCACAACCTATAAATAATTCTCCTTCATCTTCACTATCTAAGTTTAATAAAATATCACCTTTTAAAACATTTGGTTTCAGTCCAAAAACACCAGTCATGCCTCTTTCCTCATCTACAGTAATTAAAGCTTCTATCATTCCAGTTTTTAAATTTTTATCAGTAAGCACAGCTAAAATCGCAGCTAAACCTATTCCATTATCAGCTCCTAGAGTAGTACCATCAGCTTTTACCCAATCTCCATCTATGATTGTTTGAATAGGATCTTTTTCGAAGTCGAAATTTTTATCCATATTTTTTTGAGGTACCATATCCATATGAGCCTGTAGAGTAACTACTTTACGATTTTCAAAACCAGGACTTGCAGGACGCCTAATAATCACATTACCTGTCTCGTCTACCAAGACTTCCAGATTATTATCTTTAGCAACTTTAACTAAATATTCTCTTACTTTTTCTTCTTTACCTGAGGGATGAGGAATTTGAGTAAGTTCATGGAAAAATTGCCATACATTTTTGGGTTCTAAATCTAAAATTGTTTTCATAATATTATTTTTTTGTGTTAATATCCTAACGTTTTACCTGTCATTTTAGTAATTTTAATAGTAAAGATAACAACATTATCTATGGAAGGTTTATTATATTCAAAATCGCTTCTCCCAGTATATTTTTTCATAATTTTATTTAAATAAATTATTTTTGTATCAAAATCATCAACAAAATTAACAAAACCTTCTATAACAGCACTTTTATACTTCATATAATAACTACAAGCCACATTCTCACTTTGATAGCCTAATATCTCATTATTAGAAAAAGCAATTCTAACAAAAGGACGTTTAGTCATATAGCTAATTTTTTTGCCTTTTTGCCCACTATGCATATAAATAACACCATCTTCATAAGCGAAATTCATAGGCACTACATAAGGGTTCCCCTCATCATCAATTGTTGATAAATAAGCTACTTGAGTATTATTAATAATATCCTCTATAATATCATTATTTAAAACTGATTGCACCCTCATATATTGCAAATATAATTTGTCAAAGATAAACATAAAAAATGTAATATAAACAATAAAAAAATATTTATAATTTTTGAAAAAAGAACGAGAGGGGAAAGTAGTGAGGGGTTTGGAGAGCCTGTTAGAAACAGGCTCTCCAAATTAGAATAAAGATATATTTTATGAAATACATATGATATATGATTTAAATAATTTATATATTTGCAAAAATTTTATAATTATGGATAAATTATTTGAAGAATCAACAGATGTCTTTGCCCTCACTAAAGAAGGTACACGCACATACTACGACAATTTATATAATAAATTGATTAATGAAGGCAAAGATGTAGTCGATTATCAAGAGCTGAAAGCTATGT
>JAPXMM010000007.1:0-33783 GCA_033809015.1 Bacteroidales bacterium | reverse complement strand
TGCATAAATATCCTCTACTGTTAGATTATCTGAAATGCATGCTCGAAGGCAAAAGCTTAAGAGCTTGTGCTAGTGAAGTTGGCATTAGTTTACCAACAAGTTTCAGATGGAGACATAAAATTCTATCAGCTATTCAAGGATTAGAGGGTGGGATTAATTTCTCTGGTATAACAGAAGCTGACGAGCTATTGCTGCAATATTCGGAGAAAGGACGCAGATACAAAAGTTTAGAAGAAAAAGAGAAAGCTATGAATACTGTTCATCCTAATGTGGCTGTACTTGTGATGACAGATAGAGAGGGTAATTTGCTTTTCAAACACACTGGGGAAGATAAAGTTAAAAATAGTCAGCTAAAAGAAGAGCTAAAGCAAAGAGTATCAGAAAAAAATTTGATATGTTTTAAGCCAAACCATGAGTTCAAACAAGCAGTAATGGAATCACCAAGTAAAAAGATATTAGTTAAACGTAAAACAAACGGATTAACTGTTTATAGCGTAAATGTAGCAGAGAAAAAAATTAATGATTTTTTAGTTTGGATGATGAAATTCAGAGGTGTTGCCACAAAGTATCTACAGAACTACCTAATGTGGTTTGTTGTGATGAATAAGTACTTGAAAGCCAATGTAGAATCAGACATTGGGCGACTGCTGAATTTGTCATCGCACGATAGATGGGCGTGGGAGCGGTATCGGAGATTGATTAAGTTGAAATATTGATATAATACTGAATTTTAAACAATAAAAATTGTTATTATTTTCAAATTCTTATCTTTCAATTAATTTTAACACCTATAATCACCCTGAAAATTAAAAAGGAGCTAAAAAATTTTTTTAACTCCCAAATATTGAAATTGTATTTCAGATATAATTTATTCCTTATTTATTTCTTCGGCATTTTTATTTTCCTTTAATTTAAGAAAATCATCATATGTTATATCTTTCTCAACAATCTTACATTTATCTAACATTAAGTTAGCAATTTTTTTAGTTAAGATATTAACCCTGGCCTCTTCAAATGATCTCTGATCTTCAAACAAATGCTTTAAAGCATGATGTACTATTTCATGTTTTGATTCATCAGATTCCAATTCTTCATGAGTAAAGTTATACATAGATGCTATATGATCTTCATAATCATCCATTTCTACTTTAATATCATATTTTTTAGCTAATAAATTCGTAAAATGTTCGCGTTTTATATTCTCGATAAAAGAATCTAAATTAGCAGCTATTTGCTCCTCGCTCAGACCATCTTTTTTATCTTTGTTTGCTTTCACTATTTGATTAAATAGTATATCTTTAGGTAAATCTATAGAATATTGGGAAAGAAAATAGTCAGTCAGTTGATCTACCATATTTGTTAGGCTAGCATCATAATAATTTTTAGCTAATAATTCAGAGATTACACTTCTAAACTCTTCTTCTGATTGAATATTTTTATTTGGAAAAACTTTATCAAAAAATTCTTGATTAAGCTCTGGAAGTTTATTATTAAAAGCCATTAAAAGGCTAACTTTTATTTTTTTATCTCCATCGACGATTTTAGGATCATCAGGAAATAAATAATTATTAGCATCTTCGATAGAATTAAATAGATCTAATAAATTAATTTCTAATGGATTTTCGCTAGTTAAATCTTTTATAGCATCTAGCTTCAAGTTAGTTTCTTTATTTGGTTCAATATTAATAAATTTTTTCACTTCAGGATCATCTAGCTCAATATTTACAAAAGCATAGTCAGCTCCATCGAGAGAATTAGCATCTTTCATTTCTGCAAATTCTTTTCTCATATTGTCAATGACTCTATTAAGTTGCTCATCAGTAATGTTGAAATTATATTTGGTGATTTCAATATCTTGTGGTAAGTCAATGTCTAAATTAGGGAGTTCAATAAATTGAAAATTAATTGTAAAATTGGTATCATTTTCGAAATCAGCATTATTAAGATTGATGATTGGTTCACCAACATATGAAATACCATTTTCTTTTAGATAATCTTCAAAGACATTATAAGCTTTTTGCAAAACTTCTTCACTTAGTACACTTGCTTTGTATCTTTTTTCTAACAAAGACAGAGGTGCCTTGCCTGGTCTAAATCCAGGAATGTTAGCAGATTGACCTAATTGTTTTATTTTTTTAATATATTCATCCTTATAATCTTCAGGTTCTAGATTGATAGCTACATCAGATAGATTATTTTCTTTTTGTGTTTTTTCTATTTTCATTTTTAATAATTAAAAAATTAATAATTCGAATTTTAAAAAAAATGCGGATGAAGGGACTCGAACCCCCACGCCTTGCGGCACCAGATCCTAAGTCTGGTGCGTCTACCAATTCCGCCACATCCGCTTTTAAAAAATATTTTGCAAAATTATATATTTTTTTGATAATGTAAAAAATTAATTTACTAATATTAAAATTTTAAAATATTAATGGCAAGGTGACAAGCTGTAAAAGTTCAGTTGTTGTTTTAGTTGGTTTCACAGCTGTAGGTAACGAGCAGCATGCCTGTGCTTTTTTAATTGCACAAGCATATTTTTATGAGCTTGTTTTCTATTCTATTTGAAATGAAGTTGATTGTAATTTTCCGTTTTCAAAAATAAAAATACGATTATATATGTCATCTTTATTAAATATTTGATTTGATAATAAATCTTTCATAAAAAGCTTATAATATTTATTACAATATCTTGTTTTATAGTATTTTTCATTTATACTGAACATCGGATATTGTTTTAGTTTTGATATTTCAACCTTCAACATTTCACTGTCATAGTACTCTGATATTACAAAAAAAGCAAAACCATTTTTCTCATAAATGCCTGCATCAAATCTAAAGAATAACAGTTCTCAGAGCTGCAATGTGGCGACCAAATATAAACTAGTGATTTTTGTTGTTTTAAAATACAATTTTGCAATTGAGTACCAGTAGTTGAGTATATTTTACCATCATTTTGCAAGTTGCAAATATCAAAGTCTGGCTCAGTAAAAACGATATTGTTTTTTTCTTGTTCAGTTAGTTTAGAATAACCACTGTAGAATCCTGGTGTATTTGTAATAATGCAACTTGAAAATAAAATCACTACAATAATATATATAATATTCTTACTCATATTTCTTATAAAATGGTTATTTCATTTTTTAGCAAAAATATATATTATTATGATACAAAAAAATATATAATGTCTATATTAAAATAAGTCAATCTGCAAGTTCTACTTTATGGTGCGATTGCATTGTGATATATATACATAAATGTGGCCTATCGTCTTTCTAAACCGACGATTTAAATCGTCGGTTCCCTTGTGCGAATAAATTTTTTTTGAAAAATTCATGTGTTCACAATGATGAGATATGGCAACAGGGATGTTGCCATCACATATCATGAAATATATCATTTGCCCCTAAAGCGTTATACTGTGGTGTCGTGCGGGAGTACGAAGTACTAACCTATCATGTTATACCGACTTTTTTTACGAACCACAAACCTTCCAAACCCCTGAAACCCACATACACTATACCCTTTGTTAGCGTTTTGTTGTTTTTTTATTTATCAGATTGTTAAGTTTTGGTAAGGTAAAGCATTGATATTCTTTATCACTGTAATCGAATGTGTATCAATATACATATCCCTGTAAATATTTAAGCCTTGGCCAGGATAAAGTTTGTCAAAAGCATATTGAATAAGTTGTCCTTCTATAGTGTTTTTTTGTTGAGTAGTGGTCGGAGCTTCGAATACAACACTTATGATTGCGCCTGTTTCTTGACCATTCTGGTCGTAAAGTCTTTGAATGTATGTTCTCATATTTTTTGTTTTAAATGGTTATTTAAATGGTAGGTCTTTCCAATCTAACTTTCCAGGTTCTTTTATTTTTAAAATACGTTGTTCAATAGACTCGATATACTTGATTGTATTTGATATATTGTCAAAAATAAGTACACTTTCTTGATAGTTTAAAATAGGATTGTCATGAGCAAAACTTCTATTATTTCTAATATCATTAAATGCATCAAGCACATTTATAGAATATCTTAAAATCTTTTCTGCCATCACGGATTCAATATGTTTATTTTCAACAATGAATTTGACATATTTCCCAAATACAGCATTTAATGAATCCGATTTTTCAAATTTTATCTGATGTTTGTCGCAAAGCTCTCTTATGTATCTATATGTAAAGGTGTGGAGTCGGTCTAAAGCAGCTTCTGGCTCATTTTTCTCAATACTCTCTCTAATAGATTTTGCTAAAAGTTTAAAATCTCGGTCGTCAACGTTTGGCTGTATTGAATCAATGTGTTCAACAATACTATCTTTTTTAAGTCTTTCTGCAATTTTCAAACAGTCATTATACAAGTTTTCATCATTTTTTGGGTCAATCTGTCCCATATGAACTTTTGATAGCCAATAATCACAAAATGCTGAAAGAAGTTTACCAAAAGTATAATTGGATTCAACCTTAATAAATTGCCTTAGTCTATTTGCTTTAGAATTTGAGGCGTAATGATACTTTTCATCATCTATATTAAATCCAGTTGCTTCACCAATAAATTCTTGAAAGGTCCTATCGGAAAAGTCCATAACAAAACCACTTTCCATACCTAAAAATTTTTCAATTGTTGCTTTTTCAATATATGATAAATCTGCCATTAATTTTTTCTATAATGTTTGTTACTGTTTTTTTTACAATAAACTCTAACGGGGGCGTGTATGAAACATTGCTAAGTGCTGGCTTCGTTCCTATCCGCCTAAAAAAATGCCGATGCGAGGTAGGACGATTGATTCAACCACTTAAACCCCAATGTTTTATACACGCAATAAATATACAATTTTTTTCATATTAAAAAATTATTTGCATTTAATTATTGCAAAAATATATATTTTATTTGATATAAAAAAATATATTTTGGCTCAATATTAAATAAAAACAAACAGAAACCACTTTATTATGGTGCAATTGCATTATGATATATATACATAAATGTGGCCTATCGTCTTTCTAAACCGACGATTTAAATCGTCGGTTCCCTTGGCAGCGAATAAATTTTTATTGAAGGCTCTCTGCGTTTACAATGATGAGATATGGCAACAGGGATGTTGCCACAACATTATTTATTGGGAAATAAATCATTTGACCATATAGTAATGCAGCTATGAAACTTGTACAAACAACTATCTCCCCAATGTTTTTTTAAGTGCTGTTATGAGCATGTTACCTTTATATGAAAATACTAAAAATAGTGAAAAAGAAACTATACAGGATAGAAATAATTACTAGCTTTCTTCTATTAATATCTTTTTCAAAAAACAATAATATTATTGGGAAAATCGCACACATTACTATCTCTTTTATGGAGACTATTTTGATATCACTTACTGAAAAAGTATCTATCAAGAATCTTGAAAAAATATTTGTGAGACCTGCACTTAATATTGATATGATAACATTTATTATTTGCTTTTTCATGATACTAAATTTTAAATATTTATTGTTAATTTTTTTTGCTTACTATTTAGATTTTAAGTAATGACTCTGCTACTAATTTATTTGATGTCGTTTTTCGCTTTCAAATATACGACTTTGGGTATTCAGCCCGCTTTTGAATGCTTTTAATTTAATTGTTTGTGACTTATTTTACTACAACAAATATACAACTTTTTTTAAAATATAGCTGTTTTAATTAATCAAAGTCTTTGTAAATATATGATAGAAGGGAAAAATAATGTTTAAAATATTGTTTAAAATAATATAGGCTATTAATGTAAATAAATATTCACAAATAATTTGTAAAATTTAAGTAAAATAAAAAATTATAAAAAATTATAATTTTTTATGAGAAAATTGCTATCAAATATTCACGTAATTAAACTGTTATTGCTCATTATTATTATTTTATACATTTTAAATAATTTAGCCAATATATATTTATTACATTCTTTTTTTTTAATAATTCCCAAATATTTTATTGTTATTTAAAATAATCTTTTATCTTTGCATTAGATTTGTGGATAAGATTTATGAATTTAACAACTATAATATTAATAATCGTAGCTGGACTGATTTTATTATTACTCGAGCTAATCGTTCCAGGAGGCATCGTAGGAACGATAGGTGGTGTAGCAACTATCATCGGCATAGTACTTATGTACAATCATTATGGCAATTTATATGGCACTATTGCCTTATTAGTTTCTTTAATTGTCTGTGTAATTGGGTTATATTTTTTCTTTAGAGATAAAACCTGGAAGCGTGTAGCTCTGAATGATTCTATAGATATTAAGTTGAATAAAGAAGATGTAGATTCTTTACAAGTTGGCATGCAGGGCGAAACTATCACTAAATGTTTACCCTCCGGTAAGGCTAGATTTGATGATAAAATATTTGAAGTACATTCTCTCTCAGAAGCTATAGATCCTAATACTCCAGTAGAAATAATAAAAATTGAAGGAAATAAAATTATTGTAAAACCAATTAAATTATAAAAATATGTTAACATTGAATTTACTTTTATTAAATACTGGCACTAATGTTATTATTGGTGTAGTAATATTCATACTATTATGGTTAATATTTTATTTTGTACCAATAGGTCTATGGTTTACAGCCTTATTAAGTGGCGTCAGAATAAATTTGCTGCAATTAATTCTAATGAGATGGAGAAAAGTGCCTCCTAAAGTCATTGTTAATAGTATGATAACTGCTACAAAAGCTGGTTTACAGCTAACAAGAGACCAATTAGAGGCTCATTATTTAGCTGGTGGCAGAGTAAACTCTGTAGTGAAAGCATTAATATCTGCTGATAAAGCAAACATACCTTTAGATTTTAAATCTGCAGCAGCCATCGATTTAGCTGGTAGAGATGTTTTCGAGGCTGTGCAAATGAGTGTGAATCCTAAAGTAATAACTACTCCTGCTATAGCTGCAGTAGCTAAAGATGGAATTCAGTTAATAGTAACAGCTCGTGTAACTGTAAGAGCTAATATCAAACAATTAGTCGGTGGTGCTGGTGAAGAAACTATTATCGCTAGAGTAGGCGAAGGCATTGTGACAGCTATAGGTAGTGCTCTAAATCATAAAGCTGTATTAGAAAATCCAGATGTTATTTCAAAAACCGTATTATCTCGTGGACTAGATGCAGGTACGGCTTTTGAAATATTATCTATTGATATCGCAGATATCGATGTCGGTAAAAATATAGGTGCACAGCTACAAATGGATCAAGCTCAAGCTGATAAAAATATTGCTCAAGCTAAAGCTGAAGAAAGAAGAGCTATGGCTGTAGCTCTAGAGCAAGAGATGAAAGCTAAAGCTCAAGAAGCTCGTGCTAAAGTTATTGAAGCCGAAGCTCAAATACCTCTAGCTATATCAGAAGCCTTCAGAATGGGTAATCTAGGTATAATGGACTACTATCGTATGCAAAATATCAAAGCTGATACTGATATGAGAGAAAATATCGTAAAACCTTCTTCTCATGATAATAAGAAAGATTAAGTAAATTAAGAAATTACTTTTTTGAAATAGACTTTTAAATTATTGGCTCTAAAACAACTGAATTTCTACAGTGTATCCTTTTTTTGTTTCGTACTTTAAATAACAATTCATTAATTCAATGCAGCTTTCATGTTGTGAATTGCTAACATTTTGATAACTTTGCAAAAGCGTTTGCAGCAATAAATTTTTTAACAGCATAATAAAGCTTGTTGTGAATTGCTAACATTTTGATAACTTTGCAAAAGCGTTTGCAGCCTTTTGAGTGTTTTGAACGAGCGAAATTTAGTTGTGAATTGCTAACATTTTGATAACTTTGCAAAAGCGTTTGCAGCTATTCAATAGCAGAACAGGTGAGCACTGCAGTTGTGAATTGCTAACATTTTGATAACTTTGCAAAAGCGTTTGCAGCCTTACACCAGAGCAAGCTACGGAGTTATTAGTTGTGAATTGCTAACATTTTGATAACTTTGCAAAAGCGTTTGCAGCCAAGCTTTTGAAAAACAGACGTTACTAGGAGTTGTGAATTGCTAACATTTTGATAACTTTGCAAAAGCGTTTGCAGCAACTATTGAAATACAATAAGTTAACATATAGTTGTGAATTGCTAACATTTTGATAACTTTGCAAAAGCGTTTGCAGCTATCAGACTTGCGACGTCGATTAATAGTGGGTTGTGAATTGCTAACATTTTGATAACTTTGCAAAAGCGTTTGCAGCACTTTTATGTTTACTTGAATGCTCATATAAGTTGTGAATTGCTAACATTTTGATAACTTTGCAAAAGCGTTTGCAGCTGTTGCTACCACAACAGCATTGGTTAAAGGGTTGTGAATTGCTAACATTTTGATAACTTTGCAAAAGCGTTTGCAGCCATGATAGCTGCATTAGAAGATAGCATAGAGTTGTGAATTGCTAACATTTTGATAACTTTGCAAAAGCGTTTGCAACGGCTTCAGCATCTTGGTTGTACCAAATGTCGTTGTGAATTGCTAACATTTTGATAACTTTGCAAAAGCGTTTGCAACTTAATGTTATATACATCCACTATCTTTTTAGTTGTGAATTGCTAACATTTTGATAACTTTGCAAAAGCGTTTGCAGCAAGATTGTAAATCAAGATGGTACAGAATTAGTTGTGAATTGCTAACATTTTGATAACTTTGCAAAAGCGTTTGCAGCACAGAGAGTTAGGAATAATGCCACCTGTAGTTGTGAATTGCTAACATTTTGATAACTTTGCAAAAGCGTTTGCAGCTAAAGACATTTTGACAGTAAATGAAATGCGGTTGTGAATTGCTAACATTTTGATAACTTTGCAAAAGCGTTTGCAGCAGTTATATAAGTATCAGCATCATCGATTAAGTTGTGAATTGCTAACATTTTGATAACTTTGCAAAAGCGTTTGCAGCTTAATCGTGGGGAGTTCAATGGCTTTAGTGGTTGTGAATTGCTAACATTTTGATAACTTTGCAAAAGCGTTTGCAGCGTTACAGTTATCTAAAACCCGCATTAATACGTTGTGAATTGCTAACATTTTGATAACTTTGCAAAAGCGTTTGCAGCATCTATCAACCTTTTCACATTACCCGCAATGTTGTGAATTGCTAACATTTTGATAACTTTGCAAAAGCGTTTGCAGCTTTAAAAATTTTGATATATTATGACATTTAGTTGTGAATTGCTAACATTTTGATAACTTTGCAAAAGCGTTTGCAGCAAAGTTGACTTCAGTAATAGGTTCCTTTTTGTTGTGAATTGCTAACATTTTGATAACTTTGCAAAAGCGTTTGCAGCTTACTTCTCCCAATATAGCCAAATGATCTGGTTGTGAATTGCTAACATTTTGATAACTTTGCAAAAGCGTTTGCAGCACACTCTCATAAAAGTAAATATTCATTTTAGTTGTGAATTGCTAACATTTTGATAACTTTGCAAAAGCGTTTGCAGCAATTTGACGACAATTGGCATTAGTGCGTTTGTTGTGAATTGCTAACATTTTGATAACTTTGCAAAAGCGTTTGCAGCTTGTTTTTGTGATATCGTCGATTGTCCGCAGTTGTGAATTGCTAACATTTTGATAACTTTGCAAAAGCGTTTGCAGCTTCTTTAGTATTATCTAGTTCAGCTAATCTGTTGTGAATTGCTAACATTTTGATAACTTTGCAAAAGCGTTTGCAGCTCCACACACGTGTTACAACCAGCTATTTATGTTGTGAATTGCTAACATTTTGATAACTTTGCAAAAGCGTTTGCAGCCAGTGGTTCGTTGAGTTTACCCGTGTGCGTGTTGTGAATTGCTAACATTTTGATAACTTTGCAAAAGCGTTTGCAGCTAATCTTTATCTCGCAAGCTTGCTCGTATGGTTGTGAATTGCTAACATTTTGATAACTTTGCAAAAGCGTTTGCAGCAAATATCTAATTTTTGCACTAATATATGCAGTTGTGAATTGCTAACATTTTGATAACTTTGCAAAAGCGTTTGCAGCGCTAAAAGAAATAAGTGTACAGCAATTCAAGTTGTGAATTGCTAACATTTTGATAACTTTGCAAAAGCGTTTGCAGCCTCGCTCCTCCTCTGTAATTTCTTCTACTTTGTTGTGAATTGCTAACATTTTGATAACTTTGCAAAAGCGTTTGCAGCCAGCCAGCCTGGTGAGTTCCCGCTTTATCCGTTGTGAATTGCTAACATTTTGATAACTTTGCAAAAGCGTTTGCAGCTAATAACTTTTATATCATCAATTTTTGCAAGTTGTGAATTGCTAACATTTTGATAACTTTGCAAAAGCGTTTGCAGCTCTTCGATGTCTACCTCGAATGTCAAAGCTGTTGTGAATTGCTAACATTTTGATAACTTTGCAAAAGCGTTTGCAGCAACAGGAAATAGTATAATGAATCGAGCTTGGTTGTGAATTGCTAACATTTTGATAACTTTGCAAAAGCGTTTGCAGCCAAAAGCCCTTCAATATATCAGATGTATGCGTTGTGAATTGCTAACATTTTGATAACTTTGCAAAAGCGTTTGCAGCATATCACAGATTTGGTCGACTATGACAGCGGTTGTGAATTGCTAACATTTTGATAACTTTGCAAAAGCGTTTGCAGCGATTTAAATGAATTCAAAAACGTTGTTATAGTTGTGAATTGCTAACATTTTGATAACTTTGCAAAAGCGTTTGCAGCAAACCGCTCTGGGAGTGTCATAGCTATAGTGTTGTGAATTGCTAACATTTTGATAACTTTGCAAAAGCGTTTGCAGCACTTACATAGATACCTCACGTATGATAGTTGTTGTGAATTGCTAACATTTTGATAACTTTGCAAAAGCGTTTGCAGCAAAACTCGTATGGTAGTAGTGTCTCACACAGTTGTGAATTGCTAACATTTTGATAACTTTGCAAAAGCGTTTGCAGCCAATGCGCGCAGAGAAAGAGTTCACCGATGGTTGTGAATTGCTAACATTTTGATAACTTTGCAAAAGCGTTTGCAGCGATATGGTTGTCCAGCCTCTTGTTGACCAAGTTGTGAATTGCTAACATTTTGATAACTTTGCAAAAGCGTTTGCAGCGCTTTTGAGAATCTGCTGAAAGAAGAAGTAGTTGTGAATTGCTAACATTTTGATAACTTTGCAAAAGCGTTTGCAGCTGCTCTGATGTTCACAGACAATAAAGGTATGTTGTGAATTGCTAACATTTTGATAACTTTGCAAAAGCGTTTGCAGCTAGACGACCTTTGCTGGTTGATAACTATGCGTTGTGAATTGCTAACATTTTGATAACTTTGCAAAAGCGTTTGCAGCCAGATGGTACTGATCCAATGTATGCACAAGTTGTGAATTGCTAACATTTTGATAACTTTGCAAAAGCGTTTGCAGCCAGACCATGCCTCTATATGCGATGAACAAAGGTTTTTAGAGGCTTACTATCCTGCTAAAAAACTGCAAATGTTTCAAAAAAAGCACTCTATAAGAGTGCTTTTTTTGTGCTTGATATCTATAATTTTTTTCAAAATGAACTTGACATTTTTATTACTATTTAATTCATTTACTACTATCTAATTAGCAAAAACATAAAATTTATTACTATTCAAAATTAATAATTTGAATAGTTTATTTATTAAATAAAATTTTTAGTTAGAATTTAAAACAATTCTAATTGTACTGGCTTATCGGGAGGAGGTTGTTTTTTTTGTCCAATAAAAATTTCAATATTAGCGAATTGTCTATCCGTCATTTCCATTACAGCTATCATACCATCATCAGGCATTAAACTTTTAACTTGATTTTTTGTAACAGCTAAATATTCTCCACTTGCAGAGTTACGAACATAAACACTAAATTGGAACATAGAAAATCCCATACTCTGAAGATCTTTATGAAATCGAGCTGCTTTTTTTCTTTGCTCAGCTGTCTCAGTCGGCAAATCATATAATACTATTAACCACATACTACGATAAGCACTTAATCTTTGTTGTTGCATAATTTTTGGGAATTTCTGGTAATTTTAATTTTGTCTTTTTGTCATTCAAAAATTGCTGATAGGAGTCAGCAGTATGCTGTGTAGCTATCATTAGAGGGCTAGTCCTTTTATTTATTATCACATCCATAGTTAATATTGATAATAATTCTCTTTTTATCTTTGTAGTCAATTCCTCTGATATATCTTCTCCAGCAGCCATGCAAAATACAGTATAATCTACAAAAGGTCTATATGGTTCCATCAGATCATCTGCTAGACAAAATGCATTATATTGATTTTTGTGAAAAAGCCCTAAACTCGGATGTAGTCCGCTACCTACTATAGCTTTAGCTATGGATGAGCGTACTATAGCATAACCATAGTTGAGTAAATGATTTGGTGGATCTCCATATCTATCTCTTATGAAATCTAAGTCAAATAAGTGTTTCCAATAAAATGTAGAAGCATATGCTTCTCTATTAGTAGTATCTCCTGAACGTACATCTTTGCTAGCATTTATCAAAAGCTCTACAGAAATTCCTGGCTTTAGTATAGATAATATCTTAGCTTGATTAATAATTTTTTGTTTGATAATACTCGCCCACAATTGCTTCTTTTGTGGTATAGTAATAGATATTTGCTTCTGTATCCTTTTAGAATGCAGAGAATTACCATAAATAGGTAAATTTAAAGATATAGGCAAATGTTTCTGATCGCAAGAAATAACTACTATATCTTGCTCTGCCAGTGCAGATAACGCATAGTGTGTAATAGTAATCTGGGGATGATCTAATACGATAAATCCCAAATCTGAAAAAGCAAATGATACCTGCTTGGTAGCAATAGATGGATCATCTGCATCTTTTATCTCAGCACATAAAAGTTTATTCTTTATACTTAAATGAGCTGGATTACCAAAATAAATTGTGCGTTTAAGCATTATAATATTTTATTTAAAATGATTTTTTATAGTCTACTATTTCTCCTACATAATTTATTCTCACTTTTATCGGATTCTCTTTTATCAATGACCCCATAGATTGTATCCTTTTAAAATTATTCATTTGCTGTACGACATTACTCTCTTCTACCTTAGTATCAGTGTGTTTTCTAAACATATAGTATGAAGCTGATACTTTTTGGACTCTATATAGATATTTAGACAGCATAGCATAATTTTTTTCGGAAAAATATTGGTCAAACTCTTCATTAGATAGTCCGAGTATAAACATCTCATTTGCTTGAAAGCTCAGTTTGAAACTCCATGAAGGATCTGGAAGCATATTCAAAAAATCTTGAGGATACTTATCAGCCTTATCTAATATTTGATCCCATATTTTATTAGGTTGTTCTATTATAACTGGGATATTATATTTTTTGCGCTCCACTGCATGCCAGAAATTACATAGATGCTCTTGATATTTATCATTGCTATCTAAGTAAATAGCGATGTGATGATTATTACCAAACTTTACAAATGTAATAGGTTCACCTTTTTCATTCAACCTGATAGATCTCATACTACTACTATCTAGCCCAGTGAATACTCGCACACTACGAATTGGTATTTTTTTTACATAATTAAAATAAATTTCGTCTTTTTTATTTTTACTATCTGATAAAATTTCTTTTATTTTTTTATCAATAGCTTTTTGATCTATTTTGTCGCTTTTTACAGATTTTTTAATCACATATTCATAACGATAGCACTTAACATCTTTTATAGGATTAGAATTATTAATATCAGAATAAATGAATATTTTTTCTTTTTTAATATCATTCCATAATTTTTTTGTGTCATTATTATAATTATTAAGTAAATCTATGATTTGATTATAAATATGATTATTAACTACTAAATCTGGATTTTCTATAGCAAATTTTAAGTCTTTATATTCATATATAGGTATGCGACCATAATAGCTTTCTTCGTGTAGAGCTCCACGTGGTGTCAAAATACGAGTTTGTAATATCTTTGGTTTATTGCCAAAATATACTATTCTTTTTGAGTAAGTGGCTACTTTTTTGCCTGGTTTAAAAGATATAAGTATATTCCTCATGCTTTGGGCTACTTGGTCACGAGTTGGATGTGGTTGATTTGCTAAATATTTATGTAGCAATCTTAAATTTTTCTCATTAGGATTATATACAGTATCCAATGATTCTTGATTGATTTGCCTTAAATATTCATTGATTTTTTCTTTACTTTCAGCAGAACTCAATGTATTTATTCTCTGGATTATACTGCGTGTGGTACTAGCTATAGTAACTGCATCTATAGCGTGGTGGCGATGATCTGAGCGTTTATCACTAAATATTTCTTCTGCATTAGCTCTATCTTCATCTGAAAAATCTATTTCTTTTATTATCTCATTATTTATTTCATTTAGAATATCATTATATCCCCATAGCTCCCTCAAGCGAGCGGTGATAGTACCTGATGTCACTAATACATCTCTAGAGATGTCCATACATAATTCTCTTGCTTTTTTAGTAATATATTGTGATACTCTAAGATCTCTATCTAGGAAATCCTGAGGTATATCTTTTTCACTCATCAAAAGGTATTTGTATTTTTGATATGGTATACTTTTTTTGATTTTTAAATTTTCTACTAAGTTTAAGTAATTACTAAAAGATTCAGGATCTTTGTTTTTCATAAAATCATATGCAGTCATATTACCTTTGTCTCTATTGCATTTAGCATGTACGAGTATTTTATTTTTCCTAGAATCATCAAAAAGTTTTGACTGTGGTATGATGTGGTCTACATCTATAGCATCACCAGTTAATGCATCAGTTAAAGAAATAAATCCTCCGCAATATAAACATTGTGGTTGTACAATATCACTGCCCTCAGGTGTTAGCTCTTTATATAGTCTATATTTTTCTATTAATTTTCGTGTAGGAGTCAGATTATATTGATTTTTTAGTTCGTTTATAATTTTTTCATTTTCAGTTTTATTTTTCTTAATAGATTTTGTTATATTTTGTTTTTCTTCTTTACTATTTTTCAGCTCACGTGCTAGCTCTATGTGAATGGCAAATTGACCATTTTCTCTTTCTTCTTTTGTTACTAATCCATTTTTTTCATCAATTATAGAGTTAATGACGTGTATCATCTGATTTAGAATTTTCTCTACTATAGGCTGTCTAAGGCTATTTTTAGGTAATAAATTTAGTTTATCATTTAATTGTCTAATTTCATTTTCGTTTTTAGTAATAGCGTTAGAAAAGTTGAATCCTACCATCTCACATGCATCACTATAAATCATTCCTTTCATTAAATAAGGAAGAGTTTTTCTAATAGCTTTTAGAGAGATGTTCCCATATTTTAGAGAATTCATATTTATTTCTGACAACTTATCAGCAGCAGAGTCACTTAGATTGAAATTTTTTCTCAAAGCTTTTATACATTCTTGCTTATCTATGACTGAATATAAAATATGCCAAAGCTTGTAAAGAGGCTCATTCACTACATTTGGATCAATAATTTCTAAAGTTTCATCTCTTATCTCACCAGTATTTTTATCTACAATTTTATTCTGATAATTAATAGTTTTGATATCAAGTTTTAAAATATCTGGTGAAAAAATTTCATCTTTTAGCGCATTTCTGATAAGAGATAATAGCTCATTTCCTTTTATTCCATTTCTACTGAGATTATCAAAATACCATTCATCTTCATTTAGATTTAAAATTTTATATAATTGCTTGATAGATAACGAATTATTATTTTGTAATTCATTAAATATTTTCTTTTTTTCATCTATAGAAAGTTCATAATATTTATGAGTTTTTTTATTTTTTATTGTTATATTATTAATAGTTTGCCAGATTCTATGAATCTGAAATAAAGGATTACTCTTAGCTACTACAGGTGGACCTACGTATTTTTCTGTAATACTGCCATCTTCATTTTTGATTTTAATAGTTTTACCCTCTAATGTACAAACACCTAAAAGGTGCTTCTGAGATTTTAGTGGCCTTTGATAAAAAATGATATGCCTAATTTTATTAATATATTCATCTGTTAAAATATCTGGGTAATATTCTTTTTGTTTATTTATAATTTTTTCAAATTCTTCTTCGTAGGCTTTTCTAGGGAAAATTTGCTCCTTTACTCTATAATGTTCATTATTAGATAATTCTCTATAAAAATACTGACCGACGGTAACGTTTTCATTTTTTATAGTCTGATATCGAGTATAAATATTTTTTTTATAGTCAGATTTACTATTAGCATCTGATTCATCTTGTTCTATTCTCATTTGTTTATATCCACGACGTTGAGCTAAATGGTAAAAGACTCTACCAAGTTCAGTTAATGAAATTTGCTCATTGATAGCTTTGCTTCTCAGCTCCCATAGTTTATTTTTTTCTATATTTATCAAATTGTCATCCCAAAGACCTCTTTCTTTCAATGCCTTTACTAACGATTGATTACGTTTTTTCTTACGGAAATACATGCGTCTTTGCATACGTTTCACCCTTCTATCAATATTTGGAGATGCAGTATTACCGGAGCTGAATTGCAAGGCGTCTTTAGTTTCTATTGGTATTATTCTAACACCAGATTTTATTAAATTTGTTTCTCCAGTTTCATTATTTTTCTCTATTAATGCCCATCCTATGGATGTTACACCCAAATCTAATCCTAAAATTTTCATATTTTTTATTTTTTTATTTATGCAAATATAATATTTTATCTAAAATATATTGATTTTAAAATAAAATTAATTTTAAAAATAATTATTTTGTTATTTAAAAATAATTATTAATTTTGCATATCAAAATGTTAGCAATTCACAATAAGGACTTTAAGTCCGTTGTGAAAACAGTAGAGGCGGGGCAACTCGCCTCTTTTATTTTATCTAGTATAATGAATTATTCTATCATTATCTATGTTTTCAATATTTATATCTGTGTATTGGCTAATGATAGGTGCTCGCACTCCCTGACCAAATACTTTATCACCTACTATCACTCTAGCCTCATCCCATTGCTCTTTGCTAATAAAAGTATTTAATAATTGACTACCTCCCTCTACAAGTATGGAAGTAATATTATTATCAACACAATAAGCATATAATGTATCTATAAAATCTTTTTCGATTTTTACGACGTCTATTTTGTCTGCATTGATAGTGATATTTAGAGTATTTTTATAAAATAAAATTGTTTTTTCTTGATTATCAAATATTTTAGCATTTAGAGGTAATTTACCAGAATTAGTTACTACCATTCTTATCGGATTATCACCATACCAATGTCTGGTTGTCAGCTGTGGGTCGTCGCATCTCACTGTACCAGCTCCTACCAATATTGCCATCTCATCAGCTCTCCATTTATGCACTATCTGCTTAGCTGCATTATTGCTTATCCAATTTATACCATTTTGCTGTTTCTCTGCAATGAACCCATCAAGAGTTTGTGCCCATTTAAGTATAATGTATGGACGTTTTTTTTCTATAAAAGTAAAATAACGTTTATTTAGCTTCCTATTCTCTATACTACAAATGCCTATATCTACCTGTATACCTGCATCTTGTAATATCTTAATTCCTTTATTATTTACTAAAGGGTTAGGATCTATATCAGCTACTACAACTCTACGTGGGTTCATCTTGGCTATATATGGTGCACAAGGTGGTGTTTTACCATAATGAGAGCATGGTTCTAAATTTACATAGATTGTACTATCTTTTATTTGCATTTTATCATCTAAATTATCAATAGCTACACGCTCTGCATGTGGCATACCAAAAGCATGATGATATGCTTCGCTAATAATTTTATCATCTTTCACAATTACACAACCAACTAAAGGATTAGATTTTACATATCCGAGTCCTTTTGCTGCTAATTCTATACATCTGAGCATGTATTTCTCATCTAATTCAGACATTTTTTTTACAAAATTAATAATTTGTAACTTTTTAAATAAAAAATCGTTATATTTGTAGTTAAGTTATGACTATAAAAGAATATAATAAATCTGTAGACAAATACAGTAATCATTTGTATGCTTTTGCCTTAAAAGCATTACAAGATGATGACATGGCAAAAGATGTTGTACAGGAAAGTTTTATTCGTTTATGGGAAAACAAAGACAAAATTAAATCTAATAAGATAAAACCATATTTATTCACTATAGCTTATCACTTAATAATAGATGAAACCAGATATGCTAATAGATTCGAATCTTTGTATTTCAATTATCAAGACGATGATGAAGAGCTGAATGTAAATGTAATAGAGCTTTACCAGACCAATTATTCTTATATAAATGACTTCGATGTGAAAAAAAATATAATCAATGTAATTAATACTTTGCCAGAGCTACAACAAAAAATTATTATGATGAGAGACGAGCAAGGCTATAGCTATAAAGAAATCGCAGATCAGCTAAACATTAGCGAAACTCAGGTAAAAGTATATCTACATCGAGGTAGACAACAAGTGAAATCAGTAATTGGTAAAATGGAGAATTTATTATGAAAATGAAAAAAAATAAAAAATCCGATAAATTTCTACATCAATCTATAGATGTAGAAAATAGTAAAAAACAAAAATATTTAAATATTTTTTACCAAATTTATAATGAGAGTGATACTGCCGATGTCTCTTTAGATGAAGACTTTAAGCAAAAATTAAAATCTATTCCTACTGATAATAAAAAACAAATAATCTTTTATCCAATTTTGAGATATGCTGCTGTAGTAGCCTTAGTGATAGTTGTGAGTATTTTAGCTAGTATTGAGTTTTTAGATAAAAAAATTAGTAATAATGAGTTTTTGGCTTTAGATACTACATACAAATATCAAAAGTTAATAGAAATATATCAAAGCTCTTCTAATAATTCTTATAAACAAAGTATTACTCTGACAGCTCAGAGCTCAAATATTATAGAAAAAAATAATGATTATAATACACAAAGCATGAATTATATAGCAGAGTCTAATATTGAACCATTAGAAATTAAAAAGTCTATCATCCCACTAAAAGAAAACATAGATTATCGACTAGAAGAGATAGACACTTGGACCTTTTATCAAGGTTTGCAAAATATAGCTATGATGATGGATGAGGAAGAAATGACACTAGCAAATGATAAACATAAAAACCAGATTATTATCAATACATGGAATAATATTAAAAATTTCATTTGCGAAGGAGTAGTACCAGATAATTTATCACTAGCAAGTGCATATAATTTCATCAAAAATACTAATAATAAACAAGAAAAGTAATATTAACAAAAATTGAAAACTTAAACTAATTTTGTGTAAAAATCAGTTTAAATTGTGACAGCAACTGAATATGGGGTTAATTTTTAGAACCAACCATATAAAACTTCTTATTTTAGCATTCTTGATAACTCATTTCAATGCATTTTGCCAAAATGAAAATATGGTTGAAGTAAAGATGGATAGATATGTGGCATCTGAAGAGCTTAAATCAAAGCTTACGGAAATTTTAGATAGAGTTAAGTATGAGGACAGTAAATTGACTTTCATAGTCAACATAAGTAGTGAAGCTAATGAATACCTTATTTCAATTGGGACTACCTAGGATATTGATTTAGATAACAATAATTATGTGGGATTCTTTGTGGTTAAAGATAAGGTGTTTTTGATATATGGAAGTATTGCAGAAAATTTTTTTAAGTATTGTGGTAAAGGAACCGTTTCAATTAACAAAAAGAAAAGTAAAAATCCAGATTTAATCGTTGAGCCTCACATAGATGAATTACCAAACTGGATTTTTAAGTATCAAGATGGAGAGTTTATAAATGTCTATTCCTCATATTAAATTTCGAAAAACCTAGCAAATCCGGGGTTTTGCTTTATTGTACAAAACGGTAATTTTTGAAGCCGTAAAAAATTGTCGTATTAGGCAAAAAATAATTTTTAGAAATTAGCTCATAAAACTTATCTAACAAATTTTATTTATTCCTTTTATCTTTTTATTATTATTTTTGCTAATAAAATTACATATATGAAAAATTTAAAATTCATTTCTCTTTTTATTTGCTTATTTGCAGTTCAATTTATTAATGCACAAAAGATTAATTCCTACAAAGATATTTTTAAATATTATCAACGCTTTTACTCATTATCTCAAGTGCAAGCATATGCTGATGGTGAGTCTTTCACTATGATAGACAGTTTAGAAAATCTAGTACTTTTTAAAAATGGGAAATATACTAATTTACTAAGTAAAGAACAATTGAAAAAAGTTCTTCCACCAGAATTATCTGGTAGTCTAGAGGCTTTCCCTGAATATCAGTGGAAAGGTAAAGATACATTAGTGATGACAATAGATACTACTTTGTATATTTACAATTTCAAAACAAAAGAATCAGAATTTATAGCTAAATGGCCAAGTGCAGCCAAATATCTTACTATAGAGCCACATACTCTGAAAGTAGCATATACTCTGAAAAACAATTTATATATTGCTCATAATGGTATGCAGACTGTAGTAGCTAGCGATATAGATACTAATATTGTATATGGACAATCTGTTCATCGTAATGAATTTGGTATAAATACTGGTATTTTCTGGTCTCCAACAGGTAAATATTTAGCTTTTTATAGAATGGATCAAAGAAAAGTCTCAGATTATCCACTTGTAGACATTACTACTCGAGTGGCAACTTTAAAAAATATTAAATATCCTATGGCAGGTATGCAAAGTCATTACGTTACTTTAGGTGTTTATGATGTTAATAAAAAATCAACTCAATACCTACAAACAGGTGATAACATAGATCATTATTTAACAAGTGTTACTTGGCATCCTAGCGAAAAATATATCTTCATAGGTATATTAAATAGAGATCAGAATCATCTAAAAATGAATATGTATGACGCTAGCAATGGCTCACTAGTCAAAACACTTTTTGAAGAAAAAAATGATAAATATGTAGAGCCACAGACACCTCTATATTTCAGACCTAATCATGATGATCAATTTATATATTTTAGTCAGAGAGATGGATATTGGCATCTGTATTTGTATGATATTAATGGTAATCTGCTAAAACAAGTAACTAAAGGTAAATGGATAGTAACAGGGTTTGGTGATTTTTTCAATAATGGTGATGCCTTATGGTTCTATGGTACCTACGATTCACCAATAGAGCAGCATGCTTATAGTTTTGATTTCAATACTTTACAATTTAATCAATTAGACAAAGGTAGAGGTACTCACACTATCGTTCTTAATAAAAATGGTACTGTATGCATAGATGAATATTCTAACACAGATACAGTATATCATGCTCAATGCATAGATCTCAAAAAAAATAAAGCTACAAACATTAAACTAGCTATAGATCTTTTCAAAGGTGATATTTTACCTAAACCACAAATATTTACTCTTACCAATAATAACGGAGACACGCTATATTGTAGATTATTCCTTCCATTAGATTTCGATTCTACAAAAAAATATCCTGTTATAGATTATGTGTATGGAGGGCCTCATGCACAGATGATAACTGACAGTTGGACAGGTGGTGCAGGTACTTTTTTACCTTATTTAGCTAGTCGCGGATATGTTATATTTACTATAGACAATCGTGGTTCTGCTAACAGAGGATTTGAATTTGAAAGTATTATTCATAGAAATTTAGGGAAATATGAAGTAGAAGATCAAATGACTGGCATTTCTTGGTTAAAGCAAAAATCATGGATAGATACTAATAGAATTGGAGTACATGGTTGGAGCTATGGTGGCTTTATGACACTGAGTCTAATGCTAAAACAACCTAAAACTTTCAAAGTAGCTGTAGCAGGTGGTGCTGTGATAGATTGGAAATATTATGAAGTAATGTATGGCGAAAGGTACATGGATACTCCTGAACAAAATCCTGATGGCTATAAAAATGCTAGTTTACTTAATTATGTAAATAATGTTCATGACAAAATATTATTAATTCATGGCTATCAAGATGACGTAGTTGTACCTCAGCATGTGCTTAGTTTCTTAAAAGCTTGTGTAGACAAAGGTAAATTGGTAGATTTCTTTGTTTATCCTACTCATAGTCACAATGTTATGGGTGTAGATCGCTATCATCTTAATGATTTAATAGAGAATTATTTTAATGAAAATTTATAAATAATATGAAAAAAATTATTTTTATAATTTTAATATTATTATCTACAATTACTTATGGCCAAAATTTTGGTGGTGGATTAACAGTTGGTATTAATGGCAGTCAAGTGTCTGGAGATCAACTTTCTGGATTTAATAAATTCGGTGCTAGAGTCGGTGTTTTTACTTTTTATAATATTAATAATCAGTCAAAAATAAAATTAGAATTAGTATTTTCTCAGAAAGGTAGTAGAAAAAATCCTACTAACGAAAATCCAACTAGCTTTTTACTTAGATTAAATTATATAGAAATGCCACTGTTATATGAATTTGAATTACCATTAGAAAAAATTAATATTTTCGCTGGTTTAGCTGGAGCAGTACTTACTAAAACTACTGATAATATATGGGATGAGAATGGATTAGTGGATATGCTAGAACCTTTTTATCGTTTTGAATTTAGTGTAGTAGCAGGTTTTAGCTATGATATTAATGATTCTCACAGAATGTTTTTCGAAGTAGATCAATCTATTTTGCCTATACGAAAGCATTACTCTGGTGCTACATATTACTTTAATAGAGGGATGTATAATACTGTTATTACACTTGGATATGCATTTACTTTCCCAAGAGATTAAATTTATTAAACAATATTGAAATTATGAAAAATAAAATAACATTAGAAGATGTAGATCGATTATTTCCAGCATCATTCACAGAAGAGCAATTGTCTAAAGCTAAAACAATATTTTTTAAAAAATTAGCTGAGCTATCGCATAGATTTTATAATGGCAAGATACAAATAATTCCCAAAGTTCCTAATCCTGGTTTTAATTGGTTTAATGTATGGTATACACCTGGTGTCAGCTCGGTAAGCACTCTGATAAGAGATAATAATGACGAATCTTTCGAATTAAGTAATCGTGGTAATATAGTAGCTGTTGTCAGTGACTCTACTCGTGTATTAGGTGATGGCGATGTAACGCCTCCAGGTGGCTTAGGTGTAATGGAAGGCAAAGCATTTTTAATGAAATATTTAGGCGGTATAGATGCAGTGCCATTATGTATAGATAGCAAAAATGAAAAAGGAGAAAATGACCCAGAAAATATTATTAAGTTTGTCCAAATGGTTCAGCATTCCTTCGGAGCTATAAACCTGGAAGATATAAGCCAACCCAATTGTTTCAAAGTTTTAGACACCTTGAGAGAAAGCTGCGATATACCTGTCTGGCACGATGATGCTCAGGGAACAGCTTGTGTCACTTTAGCTGGTTTATTAAATGCTTTGAAAATTGTTGATAAAAAAATAGAAAATGTCAAAATTATTCTTTATGGTGCAGGAGCTTCTAATACTACAATTGCTAGATTATTAATTTCTAGTGGGGCAGATCCTCAAAATATAATAGTTTTTGATAGTAAAGGTTCATTAAACAAAGATAGAGAAGACATTTTCATCGACAAACGTTATTATAGAAAATGGGAATTATGCCTGACAACAAATCCTAATAAGATAAATAATATAGAAGAAGCTATGATAGGATCAGATGTATTAATATCATTATCTACACCAGGCCCTGATACCATTAAACAAGAATGGATCAAATTGATGGCAGAGAAAGCTATTGTTTTCGCTTGTGCTAATCCAGTGCCAGAAATATATCCTTATGCAGCTAAAGAGGCTGGAGCATATGTCGTAGCCACTGGTCGAGGCGATTTTCCCAATCAAGTAAATAATTCTCTTGGATTTCCTGGCATTTTAAAAGGTGCTCTAATGGTTAGATCTAAAAAAATAACTGATGAGATGGCTATAGCAGCAGCAAATGCATTAGCAAAGTTTGCTTATGATCGTGGTATAGATGCTGATAACATTATGCCTACAATGGATGAAGCAGAAGTTTTTCCGATAGTAGCAGCTACAGTAGCTATGGAAGCTATTAAAAATGGAGTGGCTAGAAAAATATTAAGCTATCAACAAGCTTACCAATGGGCAAAAAAAGATATTACATACGCTAGAGAATTAACTAATTCTATGATCAAAAATGATTTTATTCTTTTACCTCCAGAGGAAATGATAAATGAAGCTTTAGAATTTACACTTAGTAGGATATATAAATAAAAATATGAAATAAGCATTTAGATAATAAAGTTATCCAAATATTTCTTATTAATAAAATAACTTTAAAATTAATTCTCTGCTCGAATTAATACCTTATTGGGAAATGATTCTTAATTTCTTTCTTTTTATGGCTGAAAAATAAAGAATTTATAAAAAATATTTCAAAAAAATTAAATTACATTCTTATAAAATTTACTTTCGCTTATATATTTACAATAATAATTTAATTATTAATTAAACGCCTATTTCAAAAAAGTTATTTATCAGATTTATGTTTAAAAGTACTGATATCATGTCCCATTTTAGTAGCTTTTGTTTGTAAATAAAATCTATTGTATGGATTAGGCTCTATTTCTAAAGGAATAGTTTCTAATATTTGAAGATCATAAGCCTCAAGGGCGATTTTTTTTATTGGATTATTGGTAATCAATCTGATTTTTTTAGCTCCTAAAGTTCTTAAAATTTGAGCACCTATACCATAATCTCTCTCATCATCCTTAAAACCAAGAGCTAAGTTTGCTTCTACAGTGTCCATACCTTGTTCTTGAAGGTGATAAGCTTTTAATTTGTTTATTAAACCTATGCCTCTTCCTTCTTGATTCATATATACCAAAAGTCCTTTACCTTCGTTCTCTATCATTTGCATCGCACGGTGTAGTTGAGGTCCACAATCGCATTTATAACTACCAAAAATATCGCCTGTCACGCAAGATGAATGTACTCTCACTAAAACTGGTTCATCTTCATTCCATTTACCTTTAACCAAAGCTAAATGTGTAAGATTATTTGCTAATTGCATAAAAGCTTTTAATTGAAAATTACCATATTCTGTAGGGAGAAATACTTCCTCTACTTCTTTTATTAAAGATTCATTTTTTAGTCTATATTGTATTAATCTTTTAACACTAGTAATTTTAATATTAAATTTTTTAGATATTTCAATTAATTGTGGTAATCTAGCCATAGTGCCATCATCGTTCATTATTTCTACTAAAGTAGCTACAGGTTTCAGTCCTGCTAATCTACAGAGATCTATTGCTGCTTCAGTATGGCCAGCACGTTCTAAAACTCCTCCAGGTTTAGCTATCAAAGGGAAAATATGTCCTGGTCTACCAAAATCTTCTGCTTTTGCCTCATCTCTAGTAAGCCAAAATATAGTTTTAGCTCTATCTGCAGCCGAAATACCAGTAGTATTACCCTGACCCAATAAATCAATAGAAATAGTGAAAGCTGTATTATGTGGAGCTGTATTATGTTGAACCATTAATGGCAAGTCTAATCTATCTGCTACTTCCTGTGACAATGGTGTACATATCAAGCCTCTTCCATATTTAGACATGAAATTTATTATCTCTGGAGTTACTTTTTCTGCAGCTACTATGAAGTCTCCCTCATTCTCTCTGTCCTCATCATCTACTACTATTATTAGCTTGCCTATTCTAATGTCATCTAATATCTCTGGAATATCATAAATTACTTTGTCCATAAATATTTTTAATATTTTTTACAAAGATACATTTATTTTTTTACAATCTATGAGTAAGTGATATATAATATTAATTTATTAGGTGTTTAGATAATAAAGTTTTCTAAATATTTCTGTATTTTAAGGAATAACTTTTAAATTAATTCTTTGCTCGAATTAATACTCACATTGGGAAATGATTTGCAATAAAACACATCGTAGGGGCGTATAATTATACGCCCCTACATAATTATCGCGTAGTTTTATCAAATCATTTCCCAGCGGAGACTTTTCTTTATGTAGCTTTGCTCTACTCAGCCACCATTAAAGAAAGAATTTATTAGATAATTTTTGTTAAAAACTCAAAATTACTCTCTAAGGAAATATAGCTATTACTGTTGTATTTTAACTATAATAATTTTTTAATAATTAAACTTTTAATTCACAACTATTATTTGAAATCGATAATATTATCATTATCTTCATACCAATCTGGTGGTGGTTCATCATCATTATCGTCATCATTTTCTTCTTTAGGATATAATCTCGATATAGGTTTAGCTAATATTAAAGCCTGAATAGTGCCAGAGATAAATCCTCCCAAATGTCCTTCCCATGATACTTCAGGAAATAATGGAAATATTCCCCAAAAAAATCCACCATATAAAAATATAACTATTAATGATTGAGCAATAAAAGTTCTTTGTCTAATCATTATTCCAATCCAAAAAATAAAAAAAGCCAAATGGTATACTAATCCGCTCGCTCCGATGTGCATTGTATTACTATTACCTACAAGCCAAATAAATATTCCAGGAAAGATCCATCCACATAACACAATTCTATAAAAATATGGTGAGAATGAATTTTTTAATAATATTAATAAAACATATAAAGCTAAGACATTACCTAGCAAATGACTCAAATCATGATGTACCACTGGAAATAACAAAATACCATAAATATGATTCCAATCTCTCGGGATCACACCAATTAAAAATTCATTAATAGAAGGAATATGCTGCAAAATATAACCCCATATTGGTAGAATAGCTACAAAGGTAGCTTCTAATAAGGCTTGTAAAAAAGTTTTTTTATCCACAATATGAAAAAGATTATCTTCCATGCAATTAATGAAGTTTTTAAAATAATAATTTATAAAATTAAAAAAAATATAGTAAAGAAGATAAAATTTAGATAATATTTTTTTCTAAAATAATAACCCTAATATTTATTCTCTGTTCGAATTAAAACCGCATTTACACGGCGGAGACTTTTCTCATAAAATTTTTATTAATTAAACGCCTAAATTGAATTATCTTAATAATATTAAAATGAAACTTATCATTTAGATTATTCTTTTAAATCAATTTTATTATTTTTGCAAAAAAAACTTAATATTAAATATGAACAATGCTATAGAAGTTTCTAACATTACAAAAAAATATAGAGAGCATACTGCTCTAGATAATGTGAGTTTCTCAGTACCTAATGGCTGTATTTTTGGTATTTTAGGACCTAATGGTGCGGGCAAAACTACACTATTGCGAATAATTAATAACATAATACCATCAGATAGCGGAGAAATATTACTCTTTGATGAGCCACTTAGTGATAAACATATGGAAGAGATTGGTTATTTACCTGAAGAGCGTGGCTTATACAAAAAAATGTCTGTTGGCGATCAAGTTTTGTATCTATCTCAGCTAAAAGGACTTTCGCAAAAAGAAGCTAGAGAAAAGATAAACTATTGGTTTGATAAATTAGATATAAAATCTTGGTTAGGCAGAAAAGTAGAAGAATTATCAAAAGGAATGCAACAAAAAGTGCAATTCATTATTACAGTTTTGCATTCTCCTAAATTACTTATCTTTGATGAACCATTTAGCGGATTTGATCCTATAAATGTAGATATCTTAAAAAACGAAATTTTAGAATTAAAAGATAAAGGTGCCACAGTCCTTTTATCTACTCACAATATGGAATCTGTAGAAGAGCTTTGCGATCAAATAGTTCTAGTGAATAAATCTAAATTATTACTTTATGGCGATGTAGATGAAATTAAAAGAAAATTTAGTAAAAATTATTTCGAAATTAGCTTTGCTGATCCCATTAATGATGAAAAAATCTTAAATTGGCAAAATAACCACTCTCAATTTGTAATCACTAAAAATGAAAAAAATCATAATACAATTTCGATATCAGCAGATATACCAATAAAATCTAGCGAACTTTTACCATTGATTTTAGAATTAGGAGAAATTATTACTTATAGAGAGCAGCTACCAAGCATGCATGATATATTTGTTTCAGTAGTACAACAAAAAGAAGAAGTTAATAATTATGAAAAGTAAACTACCAATAATAATTAAAAGAGAGTATCTAAATATTGTAAAAAAAACTAGTTTTATTGTAGTTACTCTACTAGGACCTATAATTTTAGCTGGTATTTTTATAATACCTATTTATATTTCACACATTAATGAAGCACAAATATCAATAGGAGTGGTAGATGAGACAGGTTTCATCTACAAAGGATTACAGAGTAATGCTACTGCTAAATATACTTTACTTTATTTACCTATAGACAGTGCAAAAAAATTGCTAGATAAGGAAGACTATGATGCCATTCTATATATACCTATTTCATTTATTAACTCTCCGGAGACACCACGTATATGGTCAAAAAATACTGTTAGTCAAAATGTAATGGATGATATAGAGTCTGCTCTCAAAAGTGAATTAGAAAAACATAGACTAGCAATATATGGCATTAATAATAAAATTTTAGAAGAAATAAATGCCGACGTTAAAGTGAATAATTATACTTATAAAGATGGTGTAGAAAAAGCTGCTTCTAGTGCTGTAGCGACTATATTAGGCTTTTTAATGGCAATAATCATATATTTCTTCGTTTTTATGTATGGATCAATGGTCTTGCGATCTGTAATGGAAGAGAAACTTAATAGAATTGTAGAAGTCATTATTAGCTCGGTGAAATCTATACATTTACTTATCGGGAAAATTGTAGCTGTTTTATTAGTAGGTCTTACACAATTCATTACTTGGATAATATTAACATTATTAATAATCATCGGCGTACAACAAGCTTTTCCTGATTTATTCAAATACGCAGAACCAGAAGCTATAAGTCTTCAGTCTAAAGGACTTACTCCAGCAGAAGCACAACAATTAGCCAATACTGCTAAACTGCAAGAAAGCCCTACTAATAATGCTTTGATAGCATTATCTAATATTAATATTCCTATGTATATTTTATTGTTTTTATTTTATTTTGTTTTTGGCTATTTGATCTACTCTACCCTATTTGCAGCTATCGGTGCAGCAGTAGATAATCAAGATGATACAAATCAATTTATGCTACCAATTACTATACCTCTAATATTGGCTATTATTTGTTTACAACCTATTATCAATAATCCTACTGGTGGTGTATCAATATTTTTCAGTCTTTTTCCATTCACTTCACCTGTTGTAATGATGGGATTGATACCATTTAATCCTCCTTTATGGTTATTAATAACTTCAATGATTATACTTGTTCTCACATTTGTATTATCAGCTTATATCTCAGCAAAAATTTATAGAATTGGCATTCTAACATATGGCAAAAGACCTACTTATAAAGAGTTATGGACTTGGATTAAAAGATATTAATAAATAGCAGGTTAGTATTTTATTAATAATAAATTTATTAAATCTATCAATTAATTGGAATTTTTATTTTAATTTTGCAACCTAAATTTGTATAAAAACTTTATAAAAAAAGGTAATAACATGGGTAATGAAGAAATGAAAGACCAGCTATCAATGAATAATAATGCTGATATTAATAATCCTCAAGCTGATACCGAAAATACTGATAATAAAGAATTAAAATATCAAATAGATGAGGTGACCGACGAAGAAGAGGATATCGAAGTAGATGAGGCAGAGAAAGAAAGATATGAAAATTTAGATTTAGATCAAATAAATGAAGAGTTTGCTAAAGTTATAGAAAATAATGACTTATCATACATTAGACCACGTGTACTTAGATTATATGATCTACATCAAGCTATCTATGAGAATGAGCTAAAAACTATATCAGCTATTAGTGATGATGAGCAAAAACAAAAAGCAGAGGAATTACTACACACTAAAAAAGATAATTTCAATAAGCTTTGGAAACAATATTTAAATAGAAAAAAATTATTAAAAGATCAATATCTACAATCTCTCGAAGATAACTATCAAAAAAAATTAGATATCCTCGAACAATTAAAAAATATAATAGATAATAATGAAATTCCTCTAAAGGAAGCTTTTGATCATTTTAATAAAATCCAAGAAGAATGGAAAGCCATAGGTGCTGTACCACATAATAAAGCTAATGACCTATGGATGCGATTTAATCACTATGTAGATCAATTTTATAAAAAAGTCGAACTACTAAAAGAAATGATAGAAATAGATCAACGAAAGAATTTAGAAGCCAAAATAGAACTTTGCGAAAAAGCAGAGTCCTTACTAATGGATAAATCTATTTCTACAAAAGAAGCTTATAGACAAGTTTATGAACTTTTTGATCGATGGAAACAAATAGGCCCTGTACCTAAAGATAAAAAAGATGAAATATGGGAAAGATTCCAAGCTGCTTTAGATAAAATTAAAGAAAATTATCGTGGCTCCATAGAATCTCAAAAACAACGTAGAGAAAGTAATCTAGAAGCTAAAAAAGCTATTATAGATAAAATGAAACAAATACTCTCAGAAGAAATAACTACACACGACCTATGGCAGAAAAAAACTTCTGAAGTGCAAGACCTCTTTAATGTATGGCGATCTATAGGTCCAGTACCACAAGAGTTTAACGAAAGTATCTGGAAAGAATTTAAATCTTTAGTAGATAAGTTTTATCAAGATAAAAAAGAATATTATGAAATTCTAAAAACTGAATGGCAAGAAAATTATAACAAAAAATTAAGTATCGTCAAACAAGCTGAAAACTTAGTAAATAGTAATAACTGGAAACAAGATACTCAAACTATTCTAAAATTACAGGAAGAATGGAAAAAAATAGGCTTTATCCCCTCTGAAAAAAATGAATATCTATGGCGTAGATTCAGAGCAGCATGCGATCAATTTTTTACTAATAAAGAAATGTTTTTCGCTAATTTATCTACTCAAGAGATAGAAAATTTATCCAAAAAAGAAGCTATACTCAAAGAACTAGACGAATTTCAATTTAATAACAATCCAAAAGAAGATATAGAACGTTTAAAAAATATACAACGTCAATGGTATGAAATAGGTAATGTACCCTACAAAGACAGACAAAGAATACAAAATGCTTTTAGACAAAAAATAAATCATCTTTTTGACCAACTAAAAGGTGTCAGAATAAATGAGAGTGATGATGAATTTAAACAACGATTAGAAATTATACTAAATAATAATAGTAATAGTGGCATCAAAGAAGCTAAAAGCGAACTATATAATATTAATAATCAAATTAAAAAATTGCAATCAGATATTCAAACCTGGGAAAACAATCTTTCTTTCTTTAAAGCCTCTGCTAATGCTGAATTACTATTACAAGAATATATCAAAAAAATTGATAATGCTAAAACTGATCTGAAATATTTAGAAGAAAAAGCAAAATATCTGCGACAAGCTATAGATTCTGCTGAAAAAAACTAAAATTTTTTTGAGCAACATTAAATATTAAATTACAATTTAGATTAAAATATTATACAATTTATTTGTAATTTAGCTATCTAATGTAGAGAAAATGAATAATGTTTTATTATCCTGATGATTTACCTAATAAAATATATTTCGAATTTATAATCGACAAACTATCTACCTATTGTGAATCACAATATGGTAAAGAACTTATTAAAAACATAAAACCTAGCTCTGATATAGACCAGATATATCAAGAATATGAAGTATTAAAATTAATAAGTAAATACATACAAACAAATAATATTTTTTCTACTAAGATAGATGGTGATATACGCCACGAACTAGAAATTATATATCACGAAGGCTTTGCTATTACTACAGTAATGCTCAATCCATTACTACAAATACTAAATATTTATAAACAGCTAAATAAGATCATAGCTAATAATGAGATGCATTTACTCAAATCTAAACACGTGAAATTTGAAGAAGCAGATCAAATATTAGAAAAACTAAAGAACATATGGTCCTATGAAGGATTCATTAGAGATGATGCATCAGATGAGTTAGCATCTATCAGACGCCGCATTGATAGCATGCAACGAAGCATAGATAAACGCATAAATGAAATTGCTAAAAATTGGCAAAAACAAGGTATCATAGCCGATGACGCTAATATTACAATTCGCGATCATAGATTAGTAATACCAATAACTCCAGAAGCTAAAGATACTATCAAAGGTATAATAATAGATGAATCTGCAACTGGACAAACTATTTATGTAGAACCACAAGAAGTATTTGAATTGAATACCGCACTGCAACGTTTATATATTGATGAAAAAAAAGAAATATATCGCATATTAAGAGCCTTTACAGATGAATTAATTCCTCATATTGATAAGCTACTACAAATAATAAATGAAATAGGATATTTCGATGTTATTAAATCAAAATATCTATGGAGTATAGAATATGACGCTACTATTCCAGTAATTTCAGAAGTGCCACAAATAATATTAAAAAATGCTTACCATCCTTATTTACATAATATACTTAACGAACATAATAAAAAAATTGTACCATTAAATTTAACTATTTCTAATGAAAATAGATTCGTAATAATTAGTGGTCCTAATGCAGGTGGCAAATCTGTAGTGCTACTAACCGTAGCAATAATACAATGGATGTGTCAATGTGCAATACCAATCACTGCTAGCGAAGGTTCTAGCATAGGTTTGTTTCATAAAATATTTATGGATATGGGAGATAATCAATCCATTAAAGATGAGCTAAGTACCTATGCTAGCCACTTGCTTAATATGAAATTTATTCTAGAAAATGCAGATGATAAATCATTGATAATAATGGATGAATTAGGCACAGGCACTGAACCTATAATGGGTGGCACTATCGCAGAGCTTGTAATAGAAGAATTATACAAAAAAAATAGTTTTGCTATCATTACTACACATTTTCATAATTTAAAACTTTTACCAATGAAATATTCTGAAATGCAAAATGCTGCATTACTCTTTGATAATGACACACTAAACCCGACATATATTCTTTCACAAGGTATCCCTGGCAATTCTTTCACACTAGAAATAGCTCATAAAGTAGGACTTCCCAAAGAAATTATAGAAAAAGCAAAAAATCAATTAGGAGATAATAGAATAGAAACAGAAAAATTATTAATATTCTTAGAAAATGAAAAACGTAAACTAGAAGAACAAAAAAATCAACTAGATATAGCACAAAACTTTGTAACTGATTTAATTAAAAAATATAAAGAAAATCTAGAATTTCAGAAGAAAAAACAAAATTACTTAGCTAAAAAGACAAAAAATGAAATAGATGAAATTTTTGATAAATCTAATAAAATCATCGAAAACACTATACGAGAAATCAAAGAATCTAATGCTGAAAAAGAAAAAGTTAGAAATGTTAGAAAAAAATTAGAATCTGAAAAAAAGAGTATTAATGAAAAAATAGATAAATTATTTATAGATAATGATACATCTGAAGACAAAAAAATAATTTTTAATGTAGGTCAACTGGTAAAAATTAAATTAACAGGTGAAATAGGAGAAATAATCAGAATATCTGATAATCAATTGACTTTAGTAACAGATAATAAAATTTTACAAATAAATACAGATGCAGTAGAAGCATTAGATAAACAATTAGAAACTAATAATAAAAAAATCAAAGTTAATATAGTTAGCAGAACAGAAAATTTCAGTACAACTTTAGATATACGAGGAGATACAGTAGAGGATGCTATAAATAAACTAGATAAATATTTAGATCAAGCATTATTAATAGGAGTTTCTAAAGTTTATATAATACATGGCAAAGGCTATGGGATATTAAGGAAAGCTGTTAGAGAATATCTAAAAGGCTTTTCACATTTACTTAAATTTGAAAATGAAGCAGATAATAGGGGTGGTGATGGAATAA
>JAPXMM010000006.1:0-37185 GCA_033809015.1 Bacteroidales bacterium | reverse complement strand
TTATGTATCGTGTTCATGAAAAGGGCAAAATGTTAGAATATATCAAATGTATGAGTGCTGGCATGAGCTTGAGAGAGTGTGCCAGGAATGTACATATTAGTCTTTCAACAAGTTTCTTTTGGCGGCACAGAATATTGTGTGCTATGCAGTCATTTGAAGATAATGTCAATTTTTTTGGAGTAGTAGAATTAGAAGAGCTACTAATGAATTATTCAGAGAAAGGCAAAAAGAAACGAGACAAGAAAGAATTAAAAAAATTAAAGAAAAAGAAGCCAACAAAAGTGGCAGTAATAGCTGCCACAGATGAAAGGGTGCAAGCCGATCACATATCAGATTTTCTAAAATCAAGAATATCTGAAGATTCAGTAGTATGCGGCAGCAATATAAAAGCTTTTAAGACAGTAACAGCAGAGCACATAAAACACAAAGAAATAACTAACAAAAATAATATGAAACGAGGTATATACAGTGTATCAACTGTTCATAAAAAAATAACCGATTTTGTAGGCTGGATATATTACAAGTTTCGTGGAGTGGCTACAAAGTATCTAACAAATTACATTATGTGGTTTGTAGTGAAGGGAAAATATCTGGCAGAGAAGATAATAGAAGATACGGGGAGGATACTTAATTTGGCGGCGTCGGATAGGCGGGCGTGGGAGCGGTATAGTGATTTGATGTCATCAACATATTTAATTCATAACATTTAAATATTTTCCCCACACTCTTACCATCCCCCTTTTTATTAATTTATTATTTCTTAATATTAATTCCCCTCATTATTTAATTTATTGTTCCATTTTTTTATATTTTGTAAATTTGTAAAAAAATTATTATGGTTAACAAATATAAAAGGTGGTATTATAAAGTACTAAATCATTTTAAATTAACTCATCAATTAGAAGATCCTAAATCTGTATATAATCAGATTTCAGAAGGTGTAAATTTCAAAGGTACTAATCTTTGGATTTTAATGTGTTCTACTTTGGTTTGCTCCGTAGGGTTAAATATGAATAGTACAGCTGTAGTAATAGGTGCCATGTTAATCTCTCCATTGTTAGGTCCTATTAATGGCATTGGTTATAGCATTGCAGTATATGATATTAGATTATTTAAAAAATCTTTAAATAATTTTTTATTTGCTATTATCACAGCTTTTTTGTCAGCTACATTATATTTTCTTATTACTCCTATATCAACTGCACAAACAGAACTATTAGCTCGTACAAGTCCTACTATTTATGATGTTTTGATAGCATTATTCGGTGGTACTGCAGGTATTATCGCTATGAGTACAAAAACAAAAGGTACAGTTATTCCAGGTGTGGCCATAGCTACTGCTTTAATGCCACCATTATGTACTGCTGGATATGGGTTAGCTACTTTACAAATCTCTTTTTTATTTGGTGCTTTATATCTTTTTACAATTAATGCAGTATTTATCGCTTTAGCATCTTTATTAGTTTCAAAATTATTAAAATTTCCTATTCATGAAAATGCAGCTCCGGCACGTCAAAAGGTTATTAAAAGGTATGTAACATTAATTATAATCCTAACTTTAATTCCTAGTATTTTTCTCGGTAATCGTTTAGTACAACAGGAGAGATTTATGGAAAAATGTAAAAAATATATTGATAACGTCAGAGTCATTAATGATAAATACCTTTTAGATTATTCTATAGATCCTCGTAAAAAAGTGATAAATTTAATATATGGCGGTACTACTCTTGATGAAAAAGATAAAGAATTAATAGCAAGCAAAGTGCAAAATTTTGACTTAAAAGCTGAGGTGATAATAAAACAAGGGTTTGCTATCGATCAAAAAGAATATCAAGAAAAAGAAAAGCTTATCTTCCAAATATCTAGTTTAGAAGCCGAATTAAATAAACGTGATGCTATAATTGATAGCATTAAATCTAGACCTTTATTAGCAAAAAATTTAATTAATGAGCTTGTTATCATCAATAGTAACATTACATCTTGTGCTGTAAGTGATACATATTTATTTGATGCAAATAATTCTAGTGATAGTGTAACTGTAATATTATTAGGTACAAAAAACGATAATTTGAGTAATGAGGGAAAAGAACAAATCATTAATTGGCTGAAAGCAAGGCTACAAAATGAAAAGATTATAGTATTCTTTTCTACTAATTTAAAATAATTCAATATTTCATGAATAAAAAAAATTTATTAGGGTTAGATTATAATGAAATTCGCAATGAATTAAATGAATTAAGTGATATAGTAAATATTCAAAATTATAATATTAAGCAAATTTACCAGTGGATATACAAAAAACATATTTGTGATTTTGATAAAATGTCAAATTTGCCTCTAGCACTTAGATCAATACTAAATGATAAATTTAATATTACTTATCCTGCTCCTGCACAAATAGATATAGCTATGGATGGCACAAAAAAATATTTGTTTCCTTTCGATGACAACAGACCTATAGAAGTAGCTGTCATAAATGATGAAAATAGAATTACTGTTTGCCTATCTACACAATCTGGCTGTAGATATGGTTGTAAGTTTTGTGCTACTGGCAAAATCGGTTTCAATGGTAATCTTTCTGCAGGTGAAATATTATGGCAGTTAATAGCAATTGATGAAATTAATGATTTCACAAATATTGTTTTTATGGGTATGGGTGAGCCACTAGATAATGCCAATGTAGTATTTAAAGCAATTAATTTATTGACAGATCCAGAAGGATGGGAACTTAGTCCACATAGAATTACTCTATCTACAATAGGCATAGCAGATAGATTAGCGGCTTGCATAGAAAATACTAAAGTGAATATCGCTTGGAGTATGCATAGCCCTTTTGATGAGCAAAGACTTCAATTAATGCCTGTACAAAATATTTATCCTCTTCAAACTGTAATTAATATTTTCATAGAATATAAAAATCATTTTAGTAATCATAGAAAATTGACTATTGAGTATCTAATGCTAAAAGATACTAATATTTCTCCATCTCATGCGAATGAGTTGGCTAAAATAGCACAAAAGATAAATGCAAGAGTAAATTTAATTCCCTATAATCCACATCCTTATAGTGAGTATAAAACGCCTTCTAATCAAGAAATGTTACAATTTCAACAATTATTAAAATCAAAAAGAGTTTTAGCTACTATACGAAAATCAAAAGGTAATGAAATTCAAGCAGCATGTGGTAATCTATCAGCTAAATATAAAAATTTATAATTACTTTTTGTTAAAATATTGTTCTAAAAAATTCTTTAAGCTTTCTCCTCTTAGATTTTTAGCAATGATAACATGATTTTCATCAAGTAAAAAATTATATGGTACTACACTCACACCGTACAATTTGGCTGCCTCTGAGTTCCAATATTTAAGATCACTTACATGATACCAAGTTAGCTTATCTGTGTTTATAGCATTAATCCATGATTGTTTGTCTTTGTCTAGAGATACTGCAAAAATTTCGAATCCCTTGGGATGATAAAGCTGATATGCATTTACCACAAATGGATTTTCCTTTCTACATGGTCCACACCAACTAGCCCAAAAATCTACTAAAATTAATTTGCCTTTAATATCATATAATGCCAAAGAATCTCCATTAGGTGTTGGTAATTTAATATTGGGAGCTTTAGATCCTATACTAGTCTTTAGTAAAGCTTGGGTTTTATTATGAAAATTTAAAACTCCAGGATGATTTGGATAATTTTTCATCAATGCACTATCAACTAGTTTATATGTTTCAGCGAAACCATTATCTATATTTAATCTTTCAATAAAAAATAAATTTACTAAACTGCCAGGGTTACTTCTAATCACATTATTTAAATAAGTATTTTTTGCATTATTTAGGTTCAAATACTCTCTACCTATTCTATCTTTAGCCTCTTTGTCTTTGACTGAATTATATAACTGCTGCACACTATCTATCTGCTTTTGAATATTAGATAAAACCCATTCTACTTCATAAATAGTTCTAGTATTAGGTGAACCTTCAATATTTGGCATATATCCTAATTGTTGCGGATTTATTAATAAATGAACTTTCTCACCAGGTCTCAGAACTAAAGCTAAAAAATTATTTCTATTATTGAAATACAATTTATAAATCTCCTCTGCAGTATTTTGCTCTATTGAAATATAAAAAGAATCTGCATTTATAATAGGTGTATTAATAGTAAAAGCTCCAGGATTTAAATAATTAGATAAAGTAATTTGAGTAAATGTAGTAGGAGTTAATAATTTACCATAAATTTCTATTTTTTGCTGACTAAATGCAAATAATGGGAATAAAAGTATACTAAAGGTTAAAAAATTTGATGTTTTTTTCATTTTTTTACTCCAAAATTACATAAAGAAATTAAATTCTTAATAATTATTTTATGGATAAGTATGATTCATATTACAAAAATATATCAAGATTTTTTATTAAATAAGTTTTTTTTATGTTTATTTAAACTCAATAACTTTTAATATTTCAAAAAAGATAATTATAAATTTGAATTAATAATAAATTAAATCAAAAACTATCAAAATGAATAATCTTATTTAGAGGTCTTTTAGGGACATGCATATTCCCATTTTCATCGAGATAGTACTCTACTGTGTCATCATTATCTTCAGCTATAGATTGTTGAGCTGGATACCCTAAAGCAACGATAGTATCTAGTTCATATTCATCTGGAATATTTAAGATAATTTTAACATTATCTTTATTTACAGAACCCAAAATGCAACTTCCAATATTATATGCCCAAGCAGCTAAAATTAAATTTTCTACAGCTAAACCCACATCGATGCCTGTCCATTTTGTCAATCTATCTTTATTAATAAGTACTGCAATATAGCATACAGGTTTTTCATCATCTTTTGGAATACCATTAGGATGTATATATGCTGCCCATCTGAGATTTTGAAATATGTTTTCACAAATTTTTTGATTAGTTACTACAATATATTCTAATGGCTGTTTATTACTAGCACATGGTGCTAATCTGGCACAATCTATGATATCCATTAAAATATCATCACTAATTGGTTCTTGTTTAAATTTTCGTATAGTCCTTCTTGTTTTAATTAACTCAAGTAAATTCATTTTTTTTACAAAATAAATCATTATTTATTAATTTTTTTAAGAAATATTAATAAATAAAAAATGATTTTATATCGAAAATATTTTATATTTTAAATTAAATAATTGAAAATTTATTAAAAATATAGTTTATTTAAAAAAAATTATATAATTTTGCATTGTCAAACTTTTAAAAATTAAAAGATATGAAAAAAATGAGAAATTTATTAGCTTTAGCTATAATCGGAAGCGTATTATTCGTTTCCTGTAATGGTGATGATACCACAAAGCCAGTAGTTACTTTAAAGGGAGCTTCTGATACAACAATCGTATTAAATAGTACATGGACAGATCCAGGTGCTATTGCAGAAGATGATGAAGATGGTGTAATCACAGACATAAAAGTAACGGGAACTGTAAATGTAAATTTAACTGGCACTTATGTAATTACTTATTCAGCAACTGATGCAGCTGGTAATACAGGTTCTAAATCTCGTACAGTAAGAGTAAGAAATACAGCTGATGGCTGGGCAGGTAACTATAGTGTTATAGATGATGTTGCTGGTGATCAATATACCTACTCAGATATAATTACTTATTCTCAAACAGAAAACAGATTTGTATGGGTAACAAAATTTGCTTACTATACAAATGGTGCAGTCAAATTTAAATTTGAAGATCCTGAAAGTATTCCTACAGATGTAACCATCCCACAACAAACCGTACATTGTGGTAATCCAGCAGCTGACCGCACTTTCTCAGGTTCAGGTAAAGCTAGCACAAACGCTTCTTTTTATGTAGATTATACTGAAAGCACAGGTGGTACAAGTGTAACTGGTAAAGAAACTTATACAAAACAATAATTATTTTGTAAAATGACATCTTAAAAGGAGGTAAAATTATTTACCTCCTTTTTTTATTTTATTAAATTTACTAATTTTACTAAAAATAATTTAATGATCAATAACGATTACAATGACAGATTTAAACTATTAGCTGTATTTTCATACCCACATGAATATTTTGTTTTGAAATCATTACTAGAAGCAGAAGATATAAAAGTAATACTCAAAGATGATTTAACAGTTTATGTGAATCCATTACTATCACAAGCAATTGGAGGTATCAAAATGTACGTGCCTATAGATAAATACCAAAGAGCAAAAGATATTTATGATAATTACTTTAACAAATCTTCAGAAGATGAAGAGAATGAATAAATAAATTATTATAATCAATGCAAGATAAATTAGAATTTAATTATAAAAAATCTTTAGGACAGCATTTTCTCAAAAATCCAGAAATTGCAAAACACATTGTGGATTCTTTAAAATTGACTACAACTGATGATTTTGTTTTTGAAATAGGTCCAGGAAGTGGAATACTGACACAATTTTTAATAGAAAAATATCCATTATTAAAAATAGTAGAACTAGACAAAGAAGCTATAGAATTACTCAAAGATAAATTTACAAACATTGAAACAAAGATTATACATGGAGATATTTTAAAAATCAATTTAATAGATTATGCAAATAAATTTACTATAATTGGTAATATGCCCTACAACATTTCTGGACCTTTATTATTTAACGCTTTAGACTATAGAAATAATCTAATAGAATGGGTAGGTATGCTTCAACTAGAAGTAGTACAAAGGATTTTATCTAATCCTAGCAAAAAAACATATGGTAAATTGAGTGTGCTGCTGCAAGCATATTTTGATATAGAACAAATCATGCGATTATCTCCAGCATCATTTTATCCACAACCTAAGGTTTCTTCAGCAGTAATTAGAATTATTCCAAAAAAAGAAAATTTGCCATTAACAAAATATGAAGATTTTGTTAAAATCGTAAAAGTATCATTTATGCACCGCAGAAAAACATTAAGAAATAATTTGAAAGAATTATTGGATTACGATATACTGGGGGATGAATTTTTTAATAAAAGGCCAGAGGAATTGAGTTGGGAGGAGTTTGATGAGATGATACAAAAATATTTTTAATAAGAGTTTGATTTGGGAGAAAGGGGTGAGGGGAGCGAAAATAAAACATTTATGTTAAAGTTTCCCTATGCTTTAATTTTAACCTCACATACACATACCACGCTTCCCAGTCTGACGCTGCTAAATTCAGCATTCTACCTATATCTTCTATCACTCTGTTCAATAAATATTTATGTTTTACTACATACCACATTATATAACTCTGCAAATACTTCGTAGCTACTCCTCTAAATGTATTATTTATCCATCCTGCAAAATCATTTTCCTTGTCCTTCACTATCGATAAACCATGCTGTCCATACTTTTTTGTCCTTTTAGTAATTATAGTTTTATCTTTTATGCTCTGCGTCTTCAAATTCTTGAATTCTTCATTATCTGGAGAGCAAATCACAGCATTTTTAGATATTTTAGCTAATAATATTTTATCTATCTGATCTCGCTTCACATTATCTAAACCCGTTAATTTGCAGAGCATATTGCCACTTCTGTCTATCATAGATAGTACAGCTACATTGTGAGTTTTTAGCTCTTGAGCTAATAGATATTCTTCTAAGGTTTTATATCTGCGCCCTTTCTCTGAATATTTCAATAGTAGTTCATCTATTTCCATAATGCCAAAGAAGTTTACATTATTTTCGAAGCTTCTCAGAGCAGATAGAATGCGATGTCGCCATTCGAAGCTAGTAGGTAGAGAAATACGAAGTTCTTTAGAGCATTCACGTAAGGTTTTACCCTCGAGCATCAGACGAATGTAATCAAGCATCAATTCTTTTTTGTGTAGGTAATAAACAAAGGTGCCAGTAGTTTCACGGAAGTTTTTACCACATTTTTTGCATTTATACATTTGTTGTCCTTGCTGGTGACCATTTTTTTTGATATGGATGCTTTTGCAATTAGGACATTGTGGAGAGACACTTTGAGCTTTTAGATGTTGATAATCGACAACGTCGTTGCCTTGGAGTTTCATCTTATTGTAGAGATTGTTGAGGAATTCTAAGTTGAGTTGTTTGCCCTGTGAGAGGTGCTCTTGGAGGTTTGAAACGATATCTTTCATATTTAAAATTTTGTTGCAAAGGTAATATATTTTTAAAATATAAGCATATAAAATCTTATACATAATTGCTATTCCATCCTCCCCCCTCCACCCCCTTTTTATGATTTTTTAACATATTTTTTTTATTTTTGTTAAAAAAAGTGAATAACATAGATAACATTTCTAAATATGGTGTTTTTGGATTGTCATATGATAAATCTGAAAGTGGTTTGATTTTATTACCTATCCCTTTTGAGCTCACCACAACGTTTAGAGAGGGGACTTTATATGCTCCTCATAAAATTAAAGAAACTTCATCCCAAATAGATCTAATGAATAATTTAGACTCATATGCTTGGCAAAAAGGTATTTATTGGGAAAATATAAATGAAGATTTTTTTCTAAATCTCAGCAAGTCCTATCGTCCGAGTGCAAAAAAAATAATTGATTTTTTAGAGAATAATAATCAGTTACTGAATGATAAGTTAAAAAATGAACTAGATATTATAAATAATGTCTGTGAAAAAGCAGCAAATGAAATATCTAAACAGGTATTTCAAATTTTACAAAATGGTAAAATTCCAGGTGTAATAGGCGGTGAGCACAGTATAACTTACGGTGTGATAGATGCTATTCAGAATGTATATGATGATTTTTGTATTTTGCAGATAGATGCTCATCATGATCTCAGAAATGCTTATTTGGGATTTACATATTCTCATGCTTCAGTAATGTACAATATTTTAAATAAATACGATAATGTAAATAAAATAGTTCAGATAGGTGTAAGGGATTATTGTGAAGCAGAAAAAAATTTAGCAGATGAAAATGATAAAATATTTACTTTTTATGACTTTGATATTAATGTACAATTGTTTAATGATAAATCTTTCCATTACATTGCAAAACAAATCATTGATTTATTGTCAGATAATATTTTCATTAGTTTTGATATCGATGGGTTACAACCTTATCTTTGTTCTGAGACAGGTACTCCTGTGCCTGGAGGATTGAGTTATGAACAAATAGAATATTTGTTTTATTTGATTAGTAAAACTAATAAAAAAGTCATTGGTTTTGATCTATGTGAGGTTAGTGGTTTATCAGAATGGGATGCAATAGTGGGTAGTAGAGTAATGTATTTATTAAGCATTTTGGCCTTACGTTAATGTATACAAAATTATTAATTTTGCTAATAAATTAATTTTTATGAACTTACCTGATAATATCAATTATAAGGAATTCTTTGATTTTATAAAGCAATTTTTAACAGATGAAAGATTAGATAAATTTTATAATGTCATTAATTATAGAATTACTAATGTGCAATTAATATTAGAGGATGTTTATCAGAGTCATAATGCTAGTGCTATTATCCGTACTTGTGATGCTATGGGAATACAATATGTTAATGTTATTGAAAAGCGAAATAAATTTAATCCAAACAAGGATATATGTTTAGGAAGTGATAAATGGATAGATATATCGTCATATAATGGAGAAAATGGATTGAAAGATTGTGTCAAATTACTTAAACAACATAATTTTAATATTGTAGCTACTTCATCACATTTACCTGATGCTTATACACCAGAAACTTTGCCGTTAGATAAACCTATAGCTGTAATGTTTGGTGTAGAAAGAGAAGGTTTATCAGATGAGGCTATCTCTTTAGCAGATAATTTTTTGTATATACCAATGTATGGTTTTGCTGAAAGCTTAAATGTGTCAGTAGCGGTAGGTATTTCTTTATTTACTATTACACAACGGATGAGACAAATAAATAATATACTAAAACTTTCTGATGAGGAGTATTACAAAATTCTATGTACATGGACATTAACTTCGTTATCAAATTCTGAATTTTATATTAAAACTTTTTTAAGCAATAAATATGAAAATGACTGATAATAAATTAAAAAAGCAAGCCTATACCTTTTTGTTATTAATGGGGATAGTGAGTCTATTAGCAGATATGACTTACGAAAGTGCTCGTAGCTTGATAGGACCATATTTATTATTTTTAGGTGCTAGTGCGTCTGCTGTCGGTTTCGTTTCGGGATTGGGAGAATTTATAGGTTATGCAATCAGGTTAGTATTTGGTTTTGTAGTGGATAAAACTAAGAAATATTGGCTTTTTACCATTCTAGGTTATTCTATTAATTTAATTGCTATTCCACTGCTAGCTATAGTACCACCCAATGGATGGATATGGGCTGCTATTTTAATAATTTGTGAGAGATTAGGCAAGGCAGTAAGAGCACCAGCTAAAACCACATTGGTATCTTTTGCTGCTAAACGTGTAGGTACAGGAAAAGGCTTTGGTTTTGTAGAAGTGCTAGATCAGATAGGAGCTATGCTTGGTCCTTTGCTTTTATTTTTCATTATGCAATGGAAAGAGTCTGCTGGTACATATGCTCAATATCAATGGGCATTTGCCAGCTTAGCCATCCCAGCTTTGCTTACTCTAATAGTTTTAGCTATCTCTAGAACTATTTTCCCTAAAGCAGAAGAATTTGAATTAATAGATTCTGAGGTTAATGCTCCTACACAAAAATTAGAACTCAAAAAAATAAAGCCCATTTTATTATATATCATCGCCATATGTCTATTAGCTGTAGGAATGGCTGATTTCCCTCTGATGGCTTTTCATATTGAAACCAACAAAGTGATAGACATCAAATATATTACTTTGTTATATATGATGGTGATGGGAGTAGATGGACTGGCAGCATTTATTTTTGGCAATTTGTATGACAAAAAAGGTGCTTTGACATTGTGGATAGCAGCAATTATTGGGTTGTGTTTCGCTCCATTAGTTTTTTTGACTACTAACCTTACAAGTATAGTTATTGGATTAATATTGTGGGGCATACTATTAGGTGCTATGGAGAGCATAGCTTTAGCATATATAGCTGATAATGTAGAGGTAAATTATAGGGGAAGAATATTAGGTATTTATTATACTTTTTATGGTATTACATGGTTTATTGGTAGCTGGTTGATGGGAATTTTGTACAATATAAATCCTAAATATGTGGCTATTTTTTCAGTATTAATTTTATTATCTGCTATAATAGTGCTTTGGTGTCAAATTAAAATAAGAAAAAAATAATGAAAATATTTTGTGATTTAGATGGAGTGCTAACCGATTTTGATGGTAGATTTATAGAATTATTTGGTAAACATCCTAAAGAATTTATTAATACTTATGGATATTCGTGTTTCTGGGCTTCTATCACTAGTTGTGCAAAGGATTTTTGGTGTGGCATTCAGTGGAAAAATGATGGTAAAATATTATGGCAATTTATTTATTCTTATAACCCAATAATTTTATCATCTGTACCTACATCTATGGCAAAAATAGCTACTGAATGTAAGGAACAATGGATCAAAAAAGAGTTGGGACCTGATGTAGAATATTATTTAACTACTAGAAAAGAGAAACAAAATTTCAGTACTGAGGGAAATATTCTCATAGATGATATGAAAAAAAATATTGATGAATGGACTCAACTTGGCGGTGCGGGTATATTACACATTTCTGCATATAATACAATTAATGAATTGCAAAAGCTTATTTTGTAATTTTTTAATTGAACATTTTTTACAAATTAATTTATTGTAGTAAGCGTTTATGTAATAAATTTTTCTAAAAATTTTTATAATAAGAGAATACTTTTACAATACATCGCAATCTCTAATTAATACCGCATTTCCCCATCGGAGATTTTTCTTTGAATCTTTTTTTGCATAGTTGGCAAAGAAAGATTTTATAGTAAATATTGTAAAATAAATCAAATTCCATTAATAAGAAATATAATTACTTTTTTTATATTCTTATTAATAAATTAGTTATTAATTAAACGCATAATTTGATTAATTTATTGAAATCTGATAGGAAGACATTGATTTTATTTCAGAAAAGTTTTCTTTTATTTTAACGCATTTATATTTATCAGCTTTATATGATTGTAAATCTTTATTCATTAATTTTGCAATATATTTAAAATTTATAGATGACTTTAAATGATTTAGATATTGGACAGAGCGGGTATATAGTAAAGATTAGGGGCAATGAGACTTTTCGGCATAGATTAATGGAGATGGGATTTAAAACTAATGAAAAAGTTACTCTATTGCACAAAGCCCCATTAAATGACCCATTGCTGTTTCAAGTGATGGGATCTAAAGTCTCTCTGAGACGAAGTGAAGCCATTAATATTGAAATCACTACAGAAGAAGAATTGCAAGAGCTAGAAAATATTGATACTCTATCGACAAATATTAAGCATCTCATCACAAAAAAAAGTAAAAATATTGAAGTAGCCCTTATTGGCAATCCTAATTCTGGGAAAACAAGTATTTTTAATTTTGCTAGTCGTGCACATGAGCACGTTGGTAATTATGCTGGTGTAACTGTTGATGCCAAAACTGGCATTATTGAATATAGAGATTACAAAATCACTTTAGTAGATTTACCTGGTACATATTCACTACAAGTATTCTCACCTGAAGAGGCTTATGTACGTCGTTATTTACTTCAAAAAATGCCCGATGTTATTATAAATGTGATAGATGCTACTAACATAGAACGTAATATGCTACTAACTACTCAACTAATGGAACTAGATTATCCTATGGTGATAGCTCTCAATATGTTTGATGAATTATCTAAAAAATCTGCTAAAATAGATGTAGATACACTTAGCAAGATGCTCAAGATACCTATTATTCCCACAATAGGTAATAAAAATAAAGGCATTGATGTACTCTTGGATGCAGTGATCGATAGATATGAATCCAAATTAACTGTTAAAAGTGTCGTCCATTTTCCTCTCCCTATAGAAAATTGTATAGAAAAAATCGAAAATGAAATTGCTAAAACTAATTTCACTAAATCGGCTATATCTACACGCTTTGTGGCAATTAAATTATTAGAAAAAGATCCAGAATTTCTTCGTCTAATAAAGCGAAATGAGTATGCTTCTTTGAGACATGTAGTAGATAAATGTATAGAAAGCATCGAGAAGCAATATAATCAACCATCTGAATTTCTATTTACAGATATTAGATATGGTTTCATAAAAGGAGCACTGAAAGAGACATTAACGTATTCTCAAGATGACTCTGATAAAGGTATTGATAAACTAGATAGAATATTAACACACAAAATATGGGGAATACCCATATTCCTTGCTTTTTTGTATATAATGTTTTTTTCTACATTTTATTTAGGTAGTTTTTTGCAAAATTGGATGGATTTAGGGATAGATTGGATCAAAGTATTTTTATCTGGACTTTTAACCACATCAATTTTTAAAGATTTATTAATAGATGGCATCATCACAGGTGTAGGAAGTGTATTAGTATTTTTACCAAATATTGTTATTTTATTTTTATTTATTGCCTTCATGGAGGATACGGGCTATCTGAGTAGAGTGGCTTTTCTAATGGATAAATTGATGCATCGTATAGGACTTCACGGCAAATCATTTATACCTATGATAATGGGTTTTGGATGCAATGTGCCTGCGATAATGTCTTCTAGAATTTTAGAGAATCCATCAGATAGGAAGATAACAATATTGATTAATCCATTTTTCTCATGTAATGCAAGGTTGGCAATTTATGTGTTAATAATTAATATATTTTTCCCCAATTCACTGGCATATATGCCATTTATATTATATTTAACAGGAGTATTGATAGCTGCGATTGTTGCTATTTTGTTTAGAAAATTTTTATTTGCTAAAGAAGCTTCTCCATTTGTAATGGAACTGCCACCATATAGAATGCCTACATTTAATGCTATTGTGAAACATATGTGGTTTAGAGCATCCATGTATTTGAAAAAAATAGGTACAACAATTTTTATAGCTTCCATTGCAATTTGGTTTTTATCTCACTTTCCTATGAAAAGCGATAATACACAAGCAATAGAAAATCAAATAGCAAGTATTACTGATACTCAAGCAAACGCTATTTTATTAGATTCTTTACAAAATCAGTTAAATCATGAAAGAATTTCTAATTCATATTTAGCTAAAATAAGCACAGTATTAGAACCTATATTTAAACCATTAGGTTATGATTGGCATATAATTTCTGCACTTATTACAGGTACAGTAGCTAAAGAGCTTATTGTATCCACATTATCCATAGTCTTGCCCACAAGAGGCTCCATTGCTCAGATACTTTCGCCTCCAGCAGCAGCGGGTTTATTGTTTTTTGCATTACTTTATTGGCCATGTGTAGCTACATTGTCATCTATTAAAAAAGAAACTGGATCTTGGTGGTGGTCAATATTCGCAGCTATTTATCCTACAATTATAGCTTATGGTGTGGCTTTACTAGTTAAAAGTATTTTTACATTATTTTTTTAAAATTATATTGCAGATAAAAAAATCAATTAATCCCAATTCAAAAAATAAAATTATATTTGCAGTTCAATTAAAACAAAAAAAATTAGAATTATGTCATTAAGGCAAAAGACACGAGAATTAAAAAAGCGAATGCAAAATGCTCAACAAGGTGGCGGTATGAGTGCTATAGAGAAGCAAGTATCTATGGGTAAACTCACCGCTCGCGAGCGAATATTAGCTATTCTTGATCAGGATTCTTTTCATGAATATGATTTATTTGTAGAGCATGCAGGTAAAGATTTTGATATGGACAAAAAATATTTACCTGGCGATGGTGTAGTTACAGGCACTGGGACAGTAGATGGTCATCCAGTGTGTATCTATGCTCAAGATTTCACTGTAGCTGGTGGCTCTCTTGGATATATGCATGCTAAAAAAATTACTAAAATTATGGATCATGCTCTAAAGATGAAAGTTCCTTTGATAGGTATTAATGATTCTGGTGGTGCTCGTATTCAGGAAGGTGTCAATAGTTTAGCAGGTTATGGTGAAATTTTTTATAGAAATACCATGTCATCAGGAGTAATACCTCAAATCAGCGTTATTTTAGGCCCTTGTGCTGGTGGTGCTGTTTATTCGCCAGCTCTTACAGATTTTGTTTTTGTAGTTGATGGCATTTCTAAAATGTTTATCACCGGACCAGAAGTTATTAAAACTGTTTTGGGAGAAGAAATATCTATGGAAGAGCTAGGTGGTGCTCGTACTCATGCTTTTATAAGTGGTAATGCTCATTTTTTTGCTTATAATGAGTTTGAATGTTTTACTCAAATTAAAACTTTATTAAGTTTTATTCCTTGGAATAATTCACAGAAACCAGAAATATTTGAAGCTGAAGAACCAGACACTAAAGAATATAAAATTGCTAAAATATTCCCTAATGATGAAAAGGAACCATACGACGTTAGAGATATTATTAGAGCAATAGCCGATGCTAGTTTTTTCTTTGAAGTACAAGAATTATTTGCACCCAATGTAGTAGTAGGATTTGCAAGAATAGAAGGTATGACTGTGGGAATAGTCGCTAATCAACCTTTATATTTAGCAGGTGTTTTAGATGTAGATAGCAGCGATAAAGCAGCTCGTTTTATACGTTTTTGTGATGCTTTTAATATCCCTATTATTACTTTAGTAGATTTACCTGGATATTTACCTGGTGTAGATCAAGAGCATAGCGGTGTGATCAGACATGGTGCCAAAATATTATATGCTTATAGCGAAGCCACTGTTCCTAAAATCACAATAATTCTACGTAAGGCTTATGGTGGTGGTTATATAGCTATGGGCTCTCGTCATTTACAAGCTGATTTCGTCTTTGCATGGCCTACTGCTGAAATTGCTGTTATGGGACCAGAAGGTGCTGCAAATATTATCTTTAAAAAAGAAATTCAAGAAGCAGAAAATCCAGAAGAGATGAGAAAAAAGAAAGTAGATGAATATAGAGTAAAATTTGCTAATCCTTATGTGGCTGCTGCCTACGGTCATGTAGATGCTGTTATAGATCCTAAAGATACTCGTATGTATATAGCTCACTCTTTGCAAGTTTCCACTAATAAAACAGTTATCATGCCTGAAAAAAAACATGGCATTCCTCCATTCTAAAATATTATATTATGAAAAATCAAGAAAATAATATCAGTCAAGATATAAAAGAAAATTCACAACAATTTGAAGAATTTATGATTAATGATGTTACCTATTTTACTATTATACCTCCTAAATATAAAAAACGTAAACCTTATGCTAAAAAAGATTTGCATTTAGTATATTCCTTCATCCCTGGTATTATCAAAGATATTCGTGTAAAAGAAAAAGAAGAAGTAAACAAAGGCGATATATTATGCGACTTAGAAGCTATGAAAATGAATAATAAAGTATTAGCTCCTATTGATGGTAAGATTAAAAAAATAAATGTCAAGGAAGGGGATAAAGTTGCTAAAGATCAAGTTTTATTTGAAATAAACCCTATAAAAAATCTAAAATAAAATTATAATTGATTAATTTTTATTTTTTTTATCACAATATTTGCTATATCAACTTGCGAACATAGATAGTTTTAATTATGTGTTTTGTACATACCAAATGTAATGCATGTTCATTTTCTAACGGTAGTTATCAAGAAATCTGGTCAAAAAAGTTAGATAAGGCTATTAATATATTATCAATTGATAAATATGAATCTATTACCCTCCACCCACTTGATCAGTTACACTATCGCAAAAAATCGCTTCTACATGTGGATTCTTTAATAATTCCACCTAAAATAGGATTGATTCAAAATAATGATGTAGTTAATATCAACCATTGTCCTTTGCATTTACAAACTATTAATGATTTAATTGAAATTATTAAATATTCTCTACCACATTTTGATAAATTTCCTTTAAAATATATTTTATTTAATGATGATGCTATCGTGCTTGTAATAAAAGATCATTATAGTAAACTACATCAATATATTGAATTAGCTAAAGATATATTCTCTGAGAGAGATTTTTCTAATTTATATTTACATATGAATCCAGCTACTGGAGATAAAGTATTTTTAAAAAGTTATCTTTACCCTATCTATGGTGAAACATTTCTAAGGAATGATTTAGGTTATTGGTATCATCCTTTGGTTTTTCAACAGCAAATTAGCTCAATTCATATTGAAAGTATACAAATCGCAATAGATTATTTAAAAAAAAATGAAAATTTGTTAGATTTATATTGTGGTATAGGTATTATGTCCTCTAAAGCAGATCGATATTTCAATAGTTTAATAGCAGTCGAGCAATCTCCAGTTTCTATAGAATGTGCTAAAAAAAATTCATTTAATACTAATTTCTTTATAGGTAATATAGAAACAATAATTAATCATATTATTTCAGAAAATTTAACTTTTTTTAATAATTACTCTTTATATGTAAATCCTCCTAGATCTGGTATGGGCGAGCAAGTTATAGGAAAAATACTAAAAACCCCTCCCAAACAAATAGCTTACTTATCTTGTAATCCAAAATCTTTAAATAAAGATTTAATATACTTAAAAAATTATTATCTAATTACTTCCATACATTTTTTTGATTTTTTGCCATATACGAATAATATTGAGTCATTAGCACTAATGGAAATAAAATAATGTAATAGTGGGTAGGTATAAAAATAAGATTAGAAATTAGAAAATTTCAGTAAAAATTGATTGTATAGGTAGATTGAACCTGTTCAATCTATAATTAAAAACATATTATTGTTTAATTATATCAAGTTTAGTGGTTAAAAATAATTTTTATATTTGCAAAAAGTATATAATTATGAATAACCTTTTAGAAAATCCAACAGAATTATTCACCCTTACTAAGGAAGGTACACGTGAGTTCTACGACAATCTCTATAATGAAATGATAGAAGAAGGTAAAGATGTAGTCGATTACCAAGAGATCAAAGCCATGTCTACAGGTGTATTGTGTCCAGATTGTAATAGTAGTCATGTTATTAAAAATGGTTTGCAAAGTGGAGTGCAAAACTATCGTTGCAAAAATTGTGGTAGGCAATTCAGAGTAACCACTGGCACCTTTATGTATCGTGTTCATGAAAAGGGCAAAATGTTAGAATATATTAAATGTATGAGTGCTGGCATGAGCTTGAGAGAGTGTGCCAGAAATGTAGGTATTTGTCTACAAACGAGTTTCTTTTGGCGGCATAGAATACTGTGTGCTATGCAGTCGTTTGAAGATAATGTTAATTTCTTTGGAATAGTTGAATTCGAAGAACTTCTAATGAATTATTCAGAGAAAGGCAAAAAGAAAAGAGACAAGAAAGAAATAAAAAAATTGAAGAAAAAGCGGCCAACAAAAGTGGCAGTATTAGCTGCCACAGATAGGAGTGGAAATATTTTGTTCAAAAAATTAGAAGATGAAAGAGTGCAAGCCGATCACATATCAGATTTTCTAAAATCACGAATATCTGAGGATTCGGTGGTGTGTGGCAGCAATAAAAAAGCTTTCAAGACAGTAACTGCAGAGCACATCAAACATAAGGAAATAACTAACAAAAATAAGATGAAAAGAGGGATATATAGTGTATCAACAGTTTATGAAAAAATAACTGATTTTGTAGGTTGGATATATTACAAGTTTCGTGGAGTTGCGACAAAGTATTTAACAAACTATATAATGTGGTTTGTAGTGAAGGGAAAGTATCTGGCTGAGAAGATAATAGAAGATACGGGGAGGATACTGAATTTGGCGGCGTCGGATAGGCGGGCATGGGAGCGGTATAGCGATTTAATGTCATCAACATATTTAATTCATAACATTTAAATATTTTCTTAATAATTGTTTTATTAAATTTTCTAAAAATTTAATAAAACAATTATGTTTATTGAATTAGCCGTTTAGATAATAATTTTTGCAAAAAAATTTTAGTAATGATAGAATCATTTCCCCAGCTGAGATTTTACTTTGATTCTTTCTTATTATAACTGAAAAATAATGAATTTATATAAAATTCTTTATTAAAAATTAAATTACACTTTTAAGAAATATAGCTATTACTGTGAATATATCAGTATTAATTTTTTATTAATTGAACAACTAATTCAATTAATTTATTTTTTTTATATATAATTATTTACTTTTAATTTTTATAAAAAATTTTTATATAATTTTGTTTACAAAATAGTTAAATATAAAAATTATGAAAAAATTATTTAGTATGATGATTATTTCTTTTTTACTTTCCAGTTGTGTAGGCGTTATCGAGGTACAAGAAACCAAAACAAAACCATCTCCTCCTCCTCATGCTCCTGCTTATGGTGTAAGAGCTAAATATCAGTATAGATATTATCCATCATTAGGTATTTATTATGATATTAATAGAGGCATTTATTTCTATTTAGAGTCTGGTATTTGGAAATCTTCTAATGCCCTTCCACCTAATATTACTATAAGTTTAAGCGATTATGTCGTTGTAGATTTAGATACAGATAAACCATATAAATATTATAATCAACACAAAAAACAATATCCATCGCATTCTAATAATAAGAATAAAAAACCTAAAAAATAAATTTCTTTTATAATGGGTAAATTACTAATTATTAGTGGACCATCAGGAGTGGGTAAGAGTCCACTATTGAAAGCTTTTAATAAATTCTATCCCAATATTGCAAAAAATTATAAAAAACTAATTTTATATAATAGTCGTTCTGCTAGACCTAACGAGATGGATGGAGATGATTATTATTTTAGAACAAAAGATTATCTAAATTCTTTAAGAACTAATAAAAATTATTTGGTTTTTGATGTCCGTGATGATATACAAGCATTAGATATTAATGAGTTAGTAAATAATCTAAATACTAATAATATTATTTTCGAGGGTAATCCTTTTGTGGGATGTGAGTTAATAAAAAGTAAATTATTACACAGTGTAGAAAGGTTGAGTATTTTCATATCTCCTTTGTCCCTGGACGAAATTTTGTTTTTTAGAAATAATGAAAATATTATTTTAGAAGAACTAATTACAGACATCATGCAAAGAAAATTATTAAAGAGAACTCACAAGCAAAAAGGTGTTTTATCAATTAAAGATTTAGAAAATATAGAACATAGAGCACAAAGTGCTTATGAGGAACTGAAACTAGCTATTAATTTTGATTTTATTGTGCCTAATCATGATGGTGAAGACAGCGAACATTGGGATACATTCTATTATCCTATAGGTGATGCTAGAAAAACATTAATGGCTTTAGTAGATTTATTAGAAAATAATAAATCATCTTTTGCTGAAAAATGGAATGAAAATTTATTGTAATTTTATTAACAAAATTTTATGAGTCCAGAACAATTTTCATTATTAGTAGAAATAATTGGATACATAGCTTCTGCTTTTGTACTGTTATCAGTAATGATGCGCTCTATAGTGAAGCTACGTTGGTATCTTTTGATTGGTAATATTTTTTATGTCATTTATGGCGTTATGATAAATGCCATGCCAGTAATACTTTTGAATGCCATTAATGGTATTTTGAATATTTATTTCTTATACCAAGCTCATAAGCAGTATGGAGATTTTGAAATTATTAATATTTCACCAGATGAAAATATTGTTAGATATTTCATTAATCATTTCAAAAGTGATATTAAAAAGTATTTCCCTAATTTCGAAAATATAAAATCTGATGAAGACAATTATATTTTGATGAAAGATAATGCTATAGTAGGCTTATTTGCTTTTAAGCATATTGAGTCGGATGTAGATATTTCTATTGATTATGTGACGCCTGCCTATAGAGATCTCAAACCAGCAAAATTTTTATTTTATAAATCTGAATTTTTTAAATCTATGGGAGTGAAGCAGCTAATTGCCTCTTCTGCTGTGCCCACACATACTAAATATTTAAATAAAATCGGATTTAACAAAACTATTGATAATAAATTTATTTTAAAAATTGAATAAAATAATTTTTTCATTAGAAAAAAATTATTAATTTTGCAATCTAATTTTTAGGGTGCTTAGCTCAGTTGGTTCAGAGCGCCTGCCTTACAAGCAGGAGGCCAATGGTTCGAATCCATTAGCGCCCACTATGTTCCTGATTTATTTCATCTAGTCTTATATTTTTTTAGCTCATCGAGAAAATCGCTATTTGTTTCGATGTAGTTGCCTATAACTACTGTATTTACTCCATTATCGAAATATTTATCTATCGTTTCTATATTTTTTATTCCGCCACCTATGATTATTGGTAAATCTATAATGTTTTTTAAATCACTTAGTAAATTAGGATTTAATGGATTAGCAGCACCAGATCCAGCCTCAATGTATATTAATTGACTACCGCTATATTTAGCTGCCAAGCAAGTAGCTATTAAAATATCTTTTTTATTGGGAGGAATAGGAATTGTCTGAGTCAAATATGCTGTGCTACTAATATTGCCACCATCTACTAAAATATATGCTGTAGGTATCGCTGATATTCCCATTTTATAAATTATCGGAGCAGCTATTAACTGTTGTCCTATCATATATTCAGGATTTCTACCAGAAAATAGTTGCATGAAAAGTATACCATCAGCATTGTTCACTATTTGCAAATAATTCCCAGGAAATATTATCACGGGAACATTAGTTTCTCTTTTTAAAATGTTAATAATTTCTTTATATTTTTCTATATCAAAAATCAGACTACTACCGATTAAAAAAAAATCACAAATACCGTCTTTGCCAGCATTAATGTACTTATTCAATAATTTGTCATCTGTTTTATCTGGATCTATCAAAATAGCAATAGAGCCTGATTTTAAAAATAAGTTGTAAATTTGTGCAGTCATTTTTCTAAAAAATTTTTTATCAAAAATAATAATTATGAAAGAAATAAACTTTTTATTAATTTTTTTCGTATTTTCTCTATTATTAAAATCACAAAACAATAATATGACAGTTTATGATATCACAATAAATAAAGAAGTGCTTATAGACAAAATAGATAGTAAAGATCTACAACATCCTGTTTTTGTCGAATATTTTAAATTTTATTCTGAAAGCTATAACCCAGATATGTCAATAATAGAAAAGATAAAACCATTATTAGATGATGTATCTATAACTATTGTAATGGGCTCATGGTGTGGTGACTCTCAAGAGCAAGTACCCAAATTTTATAAAATTATTTCTTTATTGAGTTTTGATGAAAATAAAATTCAATTAATAGCAGTAGATAGGAAAAAACATGCTAGAGAATATGATGCATTAGTACAATCTCTAAATATTGAACTCATTCCTACATTTATCTTTTATAGAAATGGTAAAGAGCTTGGTCGCATAATAGAATCACCAAAGGAGACATTAGAAGCTGATATTCTCGAAATTTTAAATCAATAAAATGTCTAAAGAAAAAGATAAAAATAAAAAAGAATCTGCATTGAAGGTGAATGATGGCATTGATGAGCCATCTCAGATAAATCCTGATGTGGTAAAAAATTTTTTATCACAAAAAAAATCTTTTTCTATAGAAGAAATTATAGAAGGTATTAAAAAAGGTGATAGAGTAGCTTTGTCTAGAGCAATTACTTTGATAGAAAGTATGAATCCTAAACATTATGAACTTGCTCAAAATATAATACAAGAGTGTCTGCCACTAAGTGGTAATAGTTTACGTATAGGTATAACAGGAATACCGGGAGCTGGCAAAAGCACATTTATTGAGTCTTTTGGTACAATGCTTACCAATTTAGATCATAATGTCGCTGTCTTGGCAATAGATCCTACTAGCCAAATATCTAAAGGTAGCATCTTAGGAGACAAAGTGCGTATGGAGAAGCTGGCAACCAATCCCAAGGCTTTCATTCGTCCTTCACCATCTGCTGGTACACTAGGCGGTGTTTCGCGCAAAACTAAAGAATCAATGATTCTCTGCGAAGCTGCTGGATTTGACATTATCTTAATAGAGACTGTAGGCGTGGGACAGAGTGAGGTAGCTGTAAAAAATATGATAGATTTCTTCCTTTTATTGCTTGTATCTGGTGCTGGCGATGAATTACAGGGTATGAAACGTGGTATTATAGAAATGGCAGATGCTATTTTTATTAATAAAGCTGATGGTGATAATTTAAATAAAGCAAAAATTTCAGCACAAGAATATAAATTGGCAATGCATCTTTTACCTCCACATCCGGCTGGGTGGGTACCTGTAGTAGATGTGTGTAGTGCTATCACTGGCTATAATTTAGATATTATTTGGGAAACAATTCAAAATTATGTCAATTTAACTAAAAATAATGGTTTTTTTGATAGAAATAGACAACATCAAGAAGCTCAACGTATATATGACTATTTAGTCGAAGAGCTTAATTTATTCTTTTGGAATAATGATAAACTACAATCAGAATATGAAGCACTAAAGCAGCAAGTACTTCAACAACAATTAACTGCATATCAAGCAGCTACAATTTTGAAATCACTATTTATAAAATTGTTGCCAGAAATATAAATAACTGCTTATTTGCCACCTAATTCTCTAAATAAATTTTTAATATTTATCATTTCTAATGAGATTTTTGTAGGAGAAAATTTCAAATCTTCATCATTTATACAACATTCATCTATAAAAAACCAGCTATATTTAGATGTACTAAAATTTGGAATTTCAATATATTTATCATTTAGTACTTGTAATTTATTATAATAAACACTATCTAAATGTGTAGAGTTTTTATCTAAAATATTTTGAGTTTTATTAGGTTGTTTATTATATTTTTGCTGTAATTCTATTATTTGTTTATAAAGTATTTCATTTTTTTGTTTGGCATTCACTAATTTTTCTATAGACCAAAGAGGTTCATACTTCAGTAATATAAATGGTTGCACTTTATCTATATAAGCATTTTTTAGGCTATCGGATTTACTAGCTTTTGATTCACATATTAAACTATCCTCACAAAATATTTTTAAATATGAATCTTTTAATTCAAAATGCCAATTTTTAGGTATATTTGATAATATCATTGACAATGTAGGATCTTCTTTTGCCCATTTAATGACCAATGAATCTGGGTAAATATTATTAGATGTTAGCGCTGTAATATGTAACAAAATGATTATCGATGCAAAAAGTAATTTTTTCATTATTTTTTTATTGTAATTACTAAAACTATGCCAAAAAATTTTAAAAAATTCAATAATTATTTTTTTAATATTCATTAATGCACTATCACTCAAGTAAATTGTGCATATTTTTTATAAAATTTATGGGTTACAATTAATTACAAATGATTATGTTCGTAAGTAATTGATTATTATCCGACTATGGTGTATAGACGATATTAATTTTGCTGCACAAACATTTCAAAAAACGTACAATTATGAAAACGCAAGAAAAAAACAATGAAATCATCGCAAACGAAGCAGAAGATCAAATGGAAAACTTCCAATTAGATCAAAATGAATTTGCAGAGAAATTAGCTGATATTATTTCTAACCAAAAAAGTGTAAACATGCTATTGCTAAAAGGCTTCATAGCATCAGAGGTGAAAACATTTAATTATGGTACTTGGGAGAAATATAGTTTCATTCTAGGAGTATCTGAGCCTAAATGGAATGGTAAAACTTTTGAATTTTATAACCAATATTTACCTATTACGCTCACAAGCACATTAGCAGATATAGTAGGCAAACAGTACAAAAAAGGTAATGAAATCATTGTGCTAGCTACTATTCATCGCAGTGTAAGAGACGTAGATGGTCAAAAGAAAGTTTATTACGACATTAAAGCTAATGATTTATATTCAGCTGATAGAACTAAAACAGTCATGGTAGCGTAAAAATTATCAAAAATATTGTTTTAAATAAAAAGCGGAGCTTTTTGCTCCGCTTTTTTATTTTATTTAGTTATAATTTATCCTCTCGTAGCATACAACTGATAGAAATGTTCAAATTGATTCATATAAGTATTAGTTATATCCTCTAATTTATATTGATCGGCAAGTCGCAACATTGATTGAAGCATAAAAAAGTATTGCTGTTTCTCCACGTTTAATAATTTATGTTTTTTATCAGGTAATGAATAAATATAGTTAAGATATTCAATAGCAACATCAGCAGTTCGTTTCATTATTGGTTTTGCCTTTTCAATAGCACCAGCTTTTAAGTAATTTTCTATTATAGGGAGGACAAAAATATCATAAGGTACTTGATTTTCAGGCATTTCTAGCATAGCTCTATCTAGAACTTTAATAGCAGAATCTTTTTTATTTTCATATAATAAATAAGTAGATAAACGTCCTGTTACGATGCCACGAAGATTTTTAGCTAGTCTTAGATTAGTTTCATCAAGATAAACTCTAGGATCTTTCATATTACCCCATTGGAATTTATTCATAAAATTATTATACATCACATCAGTATTTACATCGCCAGTATATCCATCTTTTACATTGGCTTTGACAGGTAAAATACGATAAGTCATACCCTCTTGGAACAAATATTTTTCTAATCCCATATAAGATTCTTGTCCACTAGTAACAGAGAAATAAATTGGACGTTTCCAATCATTATGAGCAATAATATCTAATAAAAATAGTTGTGCTTTAGTAATAGCAGATCTATTAATATTGATGATAACGCTATCTACGATACTATCTTTATATTTTTCAGGAATCATTCCTAAACTTAATATTTTTTCTTTATTTATAGGAATATAAAATAATTTACCAGGTAGATAATCGATTCTACCATATTGAGGATCATTTATCACGAAAGCATTATTATCTTTATTAATCAAATCAAAATATTCTTTAAGGTTAATAGGTTCTTTAATTTGATCAAAAACATAAATAATATCTCTAGTACCTGAGCGATAAGATTTATGGTCCATAGATATCGGTAGAGGATCGGAGAGATAAACTTTACGTTTCATTTGGTCGCCATACCAATCTGTTTGTAATAATGATAAATTGCAAACTCTAAGGTCTGTACGATATCCCTCTACTTCTTGTACATACCATAATGGGAAAGTATCATTATCTCCACTAGTAAATAAAATAGTATTAGGTTCGCAAGAATCTAAATATATTTTGGCGAAGTCTCTAGCAGTATATCTATGAGATCTATCGTGATCATTCCAATTTTCTTTAGCCATTATGCCAGGAACTAATACCAAAGTCAGTAAAGTAGCCAAAATTGGTGCTAATAAATTTTCTTTTTTAAATAATTTTTTTAATCCATCAGCAATAGCTAAAACTCCAAGGCCAACCCAAATAGCATATGCATAGGTAGAACCCACATAGGAATAATCACGTTCACGAGGTTGATATGGAGTTTGATTTAAATATAAAACAATCGCTAAACCAGTCATAAAAAATAGCATAAACACCACAAAAGTATTTTTGCTATTCTTATTTAGTTGATAAAATAATCCGACAAGACCTAATATGAGAGGCAAGAAGTAATAATGATTCCTTGCTCTATTTTCCTTCATATAGGTAGGATATGCATCTGTATCACCAACATTATTTTTATCTATAAATTTAATACCAGATTCCCAATTGCCATTCATCGGATCACCATGCCCTTGTAAGTCATTTTGGCGACCAACAAAATTCCAGAAGAAATATCTCATATACATAAACCCTACTTGATAAGAAAAGAAAAATCTTAAATTTTCTATAAAAGTAGGTTTATAAATCACTTGACTTTCGCCACCAGTACTGACTCTGATAGGCACACCTTTGATTTTTCCCCACTCCTTATAAGCAGTTTCGTGATACGATTCTTGATTACTCCACATGCGTGGGAAAAATGTAGTAAATCTTTTATTATATGCCGGTACAGCATTTTCGCGTTTATCTATAATCACATATTTCCTCGATTGTTCATCTTTTTCATATACTGGGCTTTTATCTTTCCACTGATCTCGAGGAGCATAAGGTGCATTAAAATAAGGACCAAATAATAATGGTGTAGAACCATATTGCTCTCTATTTAGGTAAGCTAATAATGCTGGAGCAGTTTTTGGGGCATTTTCGTTAATAGGTGTATCAGCATTAGATCTAATAGGCAAAATTAAAAAAGTAGAATATCCAATTAATAAAAATGCTAATGATAGCCATATAGAATTAGCTATAATCATCTTACGTTTTTGGGTATACCATATCGCAAAACCAATGCCACCGATAATAAGAATAAAGAAAAATATTGTGCCAGAATTAAAAGGTAAGCCTAAAGTATTAACAAAAAATATTTCGATTTTCCCTGCAAACCATACAACACCTGGTATTATAATCAAGAAGAGTAATCCTAAAATAGCGATACCTACTAATAATGCAATAATAGTTTTTTTTGTTGTAGGTTTATATTTTCGATAATAATAAATCAATGCTATAGCAGGAATTGCTAGTATATTTAGTAAGTGTACACCTATTGCAAGTCCTATTAAGAAAATAATGAAAATCAACCATCTAAATGAATGAGGATCGTCAGCATTTCTTTCCCATTTAGTAGCTGCCCAGAACGTGATAGCAGTGAAAAATGAAGATGTAGCATATACCTCACCTTCTACAGCATTAAACCAGAATGAATCCGTAAAAGTAAAAGCTAAAGCACCAACAAATCCAGCTCCTAATACAGCGATAATATTATATAAACTGTATTTCCCATCATCTTTTATTAATATTTTTTTAGAAAAGAAAGTAATAGTCCAGAATAAAAATAGAATAGTAAAAGCACTCATCAATGCACTCATTATGTTCACACACATTGCTACCTTAGTAACATCATTCGTAAATAATGTAAAAAATCGAGCTAATAGTTGAAAAGTAGGAGCTCCAGGAGGATGCCCAACTTGTAGTTTATAAGAAGTAGCTATATATTCACCACAATCCCAAAAGCTTGTGGTAGGCTCGATAGTTGACAAATAGACAAATGCTGCAATGCCAAATACTATCCAACCAATTACATTATTCCACAATGAATACTTTTTCATTATAATTATTTTTCTGCGAAGTTAATTATTTTTTGAAAATTAATAATTTTTTATATTTACGATTAAATATTTCTATGATAATTAAATTTTATTCGCTTTTTTAAAATCCATTAAGATATTATAAAATTTCTTTGCTAAATTTTCTCTACTGTAAATGTCTTTTTGTGGATAATTTATTAATAGTTTATCACCATTTATATACTTTTGGTAGATAGATTCAATGAAATCTTTTATTCCCTCTATGTCGTCCCAATCTATCATTTTAGCATAATCAGAATTTCCCAGAATCATCGCAGCGTCGCCATCTGTCGGCCCTATACCTAGAATAGGTCTTCCAGCAGCGAAATATTCAAAAATTTTTCCAGTAATAATACTTTTAGCAGATGAAGTATTATTTATTATTAATAATAAAATGGCGGCATCTATTTCATACTTTATTGATTCCTTATGAGAAACAGGTGATAATATTTGTGTAATATCTTGTAAATCATTCTTGTTAATTTCTGTTATTATGCTACCATCGATATTACCGATTAGTTCTATTTTACTAATATTACTAAATTCTTTATTTTGTTCTTTGATTTCACCTAAAGCTTTCCATAGATTGCTTGGATTCCTAGTAGGAGATAAGACACCTAAATGTACAATATTAAATTTGGAAGGAACTGTAGTTAAAATATTTTTTTCAAAAAATATTTTTTCGTATCCATTTTCTATAACTTGTATATTAATATTATTACTAATTTTTTGTAATTTGTTTGCTAAATCATTTCCTATAGTAGTTATTATATCAGCATTGGTTATGACTTTAGATTCATATTTTTTAATTTTATTTAATGCAAATTTTGATGGTTTCAAAACCTCTATATAATCTATTTCTGACCAAGGATCTCTAAAATCTGCTACCCAAATTAATTTTTTATCAAAATATTTTTTTAATTTAAGTCCTATCAGATGAATACTATGTGGAGGACCTGTAGTTATAATTGCATCAATATTATTTTGTTCTATATATTTTTTTAGAAATTTATATGATGGCTTTACCCAAAAAACTCTGGAATCTGGGATAAAAATATTAGCTCTGAACCATAAACCTACTTTTTGTATAAAAGATTTTTTGTTAGTAGCAGTACTCATCCCTAATCCTATTTTATTCTTCTCTCCTGCAGCCTTATTATACATATGTGCAGGATCCCAAATAGGTCTCTTGATGATTGTTAATTTGGGTGAAATATCTGCTGATAATGTAGGATCTAATATTTGATAATCTTGAGTATCTGGGACAAATACAGTTACATCATTTCCAGGGATATCTGCCAAATGATTAGCCATATATAACCATCTCTGTACTCCACTACCACCTGCGGGCGGCCAATAATATGTAATTATCAGGATATTCATTATTTACTTTCTTTGTATTTGATATCTTCTATATCTGATACATCTACTTTGTTTTTTTTGTATCCTTTGGGAAATTTTACTTTTACATTTTTGCCTTTAGTAGTCTCAGAATTACTGTCTATATTATCTTGATATTGTTTGAACTTCTTTTTTAAAAAAAATGGCACTAGTCTCCTTGTCAGCCAAAATATGATCATTAATCCTAATATAAAGTAAAGTATAAAACTCATAACTCAATTCAATTATTTGCAAAATTACAAAAAAACCTTATTATAGATTTTTATCATCCTATCTATCACATAAATAAAATAGTAAGTCCTGTCAAAGCACCCAATATTCCGCCTGCTATTAACTGCAAAGAGTTATGTTTGCCTGCTAAATGTCTAGCATAGCACGCTAAACCCCATATTATTGGTATAATAACTATAATCCACACAATATTAATTTCTATCAATCTACATTGTAGAACATATAATGAGCTAAATAATGACATCCATCCAGCACTGTGTATACTTACATTCATAAAACCACTAAATATAGCCAGTAAAATTGATAATATTATAGTAATTCTTATTGGTAATAAATAAAATAAAGGGATATTCAATTTTTTGAAAAAAAAGTTTAAAAAAAGGCTATCTAATAAAATAATCAACAAAATTTTAATTCTATCTATGGGGATGGAACTATCAAAGCTTTCTATTAATCCTAATTGTTGCGAAAAAATCACAATTATTATGGGTAAAATTATCATTATGATAGATAGCAACCAGATATATGATTTAAAAAAATTGATATTTAAAAATGAATTTAAAAAATAACCAGAATTAATCAAAATAATAGCAAACCAAAGTGGGGTAAATACTGGATGCAGAATAAAAGACAAAGTTTGAGAAATGATTTTTTTCATTTAATAATAATTTATAGTTCTTTGCGAAGACGAGCTACAGGTATTTTTAATTGTTCTCTATATTTAGCAATTGTTCTACGTGCTATTTTGTAGCCTTTTTCTTCTAAAATTTTAGCTAATTCATCATCAGTATAAGGATTAAATTTATCTTCATTTTCTATGAGTTCTTTTAGAATAGCTTTAATCTTTTTATTAGATACCTCCTCACCAGATTGTGTTTCTAGAGAATCTGAGAAAAAATGTTTAAGTAGAAAAGTGCCATATGGCGTAGCCACATATTTGCTATTAGCTACTCTACTAACGGTAGATATATCCATTTTTATTTTATCAGCTATATCTTTTAGTATCATTGGTTTTAGCTTAGTATCATCACCAGTTAATAAGAAATCTTTTTGAGTTTCCATAATAGCTTTCATAGTCATATATAGTGTGTTTTGTCTTTGTTCTAACGCATTAATAAACCATTTAGCACCATCGATTTTTTGTCTAATAAATTGTAAAGTTTCTTTTTTTTTAGGATCATTATTAGATTGTTTTGATAAGCTATCATATAATCTTTCATATTTTTTATTAGTTCGTAAATAAGGGATATTGTAATTATTTAAGGTTAGCTCTAATTCGCCATCATTTATAGTAATAATAAAATCAGGAATAATACTTATAGCCTGATTACCTATATGAGCTTGAGAGTTTCCAGGTTTAGGATTGAGTTTTAGAATTTCAGAAATAGCTGATTTTAATTGTTCTTCGCTAATATTAGCTTTTTTCATTATCTGTTCATAATGTTTTTTTGTAAACTCTTCATAGTAATTTTCTAATACTTCTATAGCTAATAAAACTTCTGGAGTTTTTTGTGTTATAGATTTTAATTGAAGTAGTAAGCACTCTTTCAAATTTCTAGCCGCTATACCAGGTGGATCAAATTGCTGGATAATATTTAGTACTTTCTCCACTTCTTTTTGGTCTGTTTGAATTGCTCTGATAAACAATAAATCATTTACTATAGCATCTACACTTCTCTGCAGATAACCATTATCATCGATATTCCCAATTATATATTCTCCTATTATTCGTTCTTTTTCACTTAAATTTTTATAATCTAATTGCTCTATTAAACTATCTATTAGACTATTATTTGAATAATATTGAAAATTTGATGTATCATTATCTGAGCTATTATTTACATATAATTTATAATCGGGTATATCATCATCCTCATTGAGATATTCATCTACACTATCATCATAATTATTTTCTACGTTTTCATCATCTTGATTATTTGTATTAAAATCCTCAATTACGTCTTTATCCTCAAAGTCATTAATTGTATTATCTTGTTCAGCATTATCTATATCTGGATCATCCATAGATTCTAATGCAGGATTATTTTCTATCTCTTCTTTAATTCTTTGCTCCAGCTCAGAAATAGGCAGTTGTATTAATTTCATCAATTGAATCTGCTGAGGAGAAAGTTTTTGTAATAGTCTAAGTTGCTGACTTTGCTTAAGCATATAAATTATTATTTTATACAAAAATAATAATTTTATTCAAAATATTCAAAATATATTTTGATAGATTTTCATAATAATAGCTGACAAAATTTTTCTATCTTGAAGTAATTTTTTAAAATTTTTTTAGTAAAACGATACAATTAATAACTATGATATTATGATACATAAAGTTATTAAAAATATCTTGTTTTAAATCTTTTAGCTACATTTACCAGTCCTATCATCACAGGCACCTCTATCAGTGGACCAATGACTGCCACAAATGCTTCGCCAGAATTGATGCCAAATATTGCGATAGACACAGCTATAGCAAGTTCAAAATTATTACTTGCTGCAGTAAATGACAAAGTGGTTGTCTGCTTATAATTAGCACCAACTTTTTTGCTAATAAAAAATGAAATGAAAAACATTAAGATAAAATACAATAATAGCGGTATAGCAATACGCAAAACATCTAAAGGTATTTTCATAATATATTCACCTTTTAGTGAAAACATAACTATGATAGTAAACAATAGTGCTATTAGGGTAATTGGTGAAATTTTGGGAAGAAACTTGCTCTCATACCAATCAATGCCTTTTTTTCTAATGCACAAGAATCTGGTTAAAAAGCCTGCTGCCATAGGTATGCCGAGATAAATCAAAACTGTTTTAGCTATCTCACCCATTGATATTTGAGAAACAGAATCATTCACTGGTAGTCCAAAAAGTGCTGGCAGGATAGCAATAAAAAAATATGCATATACCGAGTAGAGTAAAATCTGAAAAATCGAATTCAAAGCCACTAATCCAGCTGCATATTGTCTATCGCCACCAGCTAGATCATTCCACACTATCACCATAGCTATGCATCTAGCCAATCCGATAAGTATCAAGCCATACATATAATTTACATTAAATCGTAAAAAAATTATTGCTAGCAAAAACATTAGAATTGGTCCTATTATCCAATTTTGAACTAATGAAAGAGTTAGAATTTTTTTATTTTTAAAAACTTGACCTAGTTCTTCATATTTTACTTTTGCTAGAGGTGGATACATCATCAGTATTAATCCAATAGCAATAGGAATATTAGTAGTGCCTACAGAAAATTTATTCCAGAAATCTGCCATTGATGGCCATAGCCAGCCACTTAAAATACCTACAGCCATTGCTAAAAATATCCATAGTGTCAGATATCTGTCTAAAATATTTAGTTTTTTGTCCATATTTATTGCTCGATTATCTCATTATATAATTGAAGAAATTTTTCTTTTATTTCGTCTCTAATTCTTCTATATTCCTGTAATACATATTCATCACTACCTTTTATTATGCTAGGATCTTCGAACCCTATGTGAATGCGATGCTGCACTTCCCCTAAAAAATTCGGACAATTTTCTCTAGCATTATCGCACACTGTTATCACATAATCCCAATATTCATTTATATATTTTTGTACAGATTTGGGACTTTTTTGGCTTAAATCTATACCGATTTCTTTCATCACTATAATAGCCATATCATCTACTTTATTTTCAGGATTAATACCTGCTGAGTAAACAATTAAATTATTATCAAATGACTGTAAAAAAGCCTCTGCCATTTGACTGCGGCCACTATTACCAGTACAAATAATTAAAATTTTCATTAATTGTATATTTTATGCAAATTTAATGAATTAGGCGTTTATGTAATAACTAAATTATTATTGTGAATGAATAAATAATAACTATTTTTTAAGGATGTAATTTGATTTATTTTAAAAAAATTTTGTCTCGTCCTGAAAAAGGTTTACAAACTCGCTCGCTTAAGCTTGCTCAAACAGTGTAAACCTTTTTGCCCTAAGCGGCTTTGCTTGTTTTATAACAAATCTTTTACCAATGCGGTATTGCTAGATCTTACGATCTAATGTAAAGATACTCTTTGTATACAAAAAATTTAAATATCTTTTTCTTTAATTATAAATTATAGTAATTTTGTTAAATTAAATTATTAAAATATATGAATAACATTCAACTAGTTAATCTATTAACTCATCCTTTTGATATCGAAGATAATTATAATAAAATTTTAAACATTATTAATAGATTACCTCAAAAAACTGATTTTCTCTATGCTATGCCACCATCTACTTTGAGACTTTATCATCCTGGTACTATAAATACACAAAATAATTTATTAAATCATATATTAGATAGACTGGCTAAAGAGCTACATAATGATATATTGATTTCATATCCTGCTACAATAGAAAATGAATCTGTGAAAGTGCATTATTATATTCTTGGTAATAATAAAAGAAATTTTATTGGCTCTATTTATTTAAATCCTAATAACGGAATTAATTCAAAAAGTAGACTTTTTTTTTCTTATAAAAATAAAAAATATACTATAATCCCTTATTCTGATGATATTGCACATAATCTAAATCCATATGATAATAACATAATAATTCACGATTATGAACCTTTTTCGTACCAGCATTATTTAAATGTTATAAATAACACAAGTAAATTACAAACGTACAATTTTATTTATCAAAGTATTAATAGTTTTATTTCTGGGAAATTGTATTATGGATTATCAGCTAATAGCTTTGATGGATATATAAAATATTACAAATTGTTTGGAGATGATGGGTTAATCTATAATAATATACTCGAAGCAAAAGACATTAAATGTGATTTTGATAGTGTGATACATGAGGCATTAATTGTAGGCATTAGGAGATTTATGGAAATAAATAAGTTTACAAATATTGTAATTGGTTTATCTGGAGGATTAGATAGTGCACTGGTAGCAGCTTTAGCTGCTGAATCTATAGGAGCTAATCATGTAGTTGGTCTGATAATGCCATCTATGTATTCCTCTCAGAGCTCTATAGATGATGCAGTATTGCTAGCAGATAATTTAGGAATCGAATATCATATTTTACCAATCACATCTATATATAATAAAACATTAGAAACATTAAATCCAGTACTTGCGAATACTAATTTTTCTATTGCAGAAGAGAATCTTCAAGCACGCATCAGGATGTTACTATTAATGGCATACTCAAACAAATTTGGTCACATTGTTTTGAATACTAGTAATAAAAGTGAATTGTCAGTAGGCTATGGGACTTTATATGGCGATTTAGCAGGTGCATTCTCACTAATAGGTGATTTATATAAAACTCAAGTTTATTCTATTTCTAAATATATTAATAAATCACACAATAAAGATATAATTCCTCTATCTATCATCACAAAAGCTCCATCTGCTGAGTTGCATCCTGGACAAAAAGATGAGGACTCTATACCTGCGTATGATTTATTAGACAAAATACTATATGCATGGATAGAAGATAATAAATGGAATGAACCTATAGGGGAAATACTAAATGAGTTAAACATTGATGTTTCTGGTGAAAAAATAAGAGTATTTGAATCAGTAAAACGTATGATTGAGAAAAATGAATTCAAAAGGCATTTATTTGCTCCAATATTGAGATTATCTCGTAACCCATTAAATGAAATTATTCTTGGTAAATATTAAAAAATTTTTTTATAATAATAATTTATTTTTATTGTTTATTATTTTTGAGATATGTAATTTTGTATAATAATTTGATAAATAAATATTTAAAAACGAAAAATTTCAGTTTCAATTATGAAAAAAGATATAGGACTTGTTTTAAGTAGTGGTGGTGCACGAGGAGCCACACAAATTGGAGTAATTAAGACTTTAGAAAAGCAAGGTTATAATATAAAGTCTGTATCGGGAGCATCTATAGGCAGCATGATAGCTGGTATGTATGCTCGAGGTGATCTATATGAGTTTGAGCAATGGATAACCTCTCTCTCGGAAGAAGAGATTTTAAATCTGCTAGACTTTACACTTAAAAAAAATGGCATACTTAAAGTTGATAGTTTTTTTGAAATTTTAAATCAAAAATTTCCAGATAAAAATATTGAAGATCTCAATATACCGTGTGCTATAGCAGCTACGGATATCATTAGTAATAAACCCATCTATTTCACAAAAGGTAGTTTATATAAAGCTATGAGAGCATCTATAGCCATACCATCATTGATAGTGCCTGTTCGCTATGATAATACAATTTTGGTAGATGGAGGAGTATTGAATCCTATTCCTATAGAGCCTTTACCTAATAGGGATAAATTAGATGTATTTGTTATAAATTTATATGCTGACGAAGAAGGCAAGAAATTGATTGTAAAAAAGAAAATCGAAAATACAATAACACAAAATCGCCGTAATAGACGTTATAATGCTTTTATTAATCGTATTGAAAATTTTATTTCTCGTGCTAATGTTAAAAATATTTTAGATTATATTACTAGTTCAGCTACCAGTGCAGATAATATTGGATACATCCAATTACTTAACACCTCTGCTATAGCTATGATAGAACGCATTGCAGATTTAACTATTAAAGCATATCCACCAGATGTGATAATTGATATTCCTAAAGATATTTGTAAAGCTTTAGATTTCGGTAATATAAAAGAGTTGATAGAATATGGAGAGGCTAAAACTCTAGAAACTTTGAAAAATACAGAAAAATAGTTTATAATAAAATATTGTATTTTTGCTTTAAAATTATTTTATAATGAGTAAAACTACATATAAAACAAATTATAATAATAAAAATAATAGCAAAAATCACCAAAATACTAAAAATTCTTCACCTTCATTATCAAATAAAAAAAATCAGTTTTTAGATAAACCTCTTTATATCTATTTACTCCTATTCATTTCTTGCTTATTGGTTTATTTCAATTCTTTTCAAAATGAACTTATATATAATTGGGATGATGCTGGATATATACTTAAAAATCCATATATAGACAGTCTAAGTTGGCAAAACATCAAAGATATATTTTCTAATTTTTATTTTAGTAATTATCAACCTCTCACATTAATTGTATATGCTGTAATTTTCAAATTTGTAGGTACTAAAGTATTTTTATATCATTTTGTACAATTCATTTTTCATGTTTTAAATACTTTTTTAGTTTACAAGTTTATTTCACTACTTCAAAATAAAAAATGGATATCTATAGGAGTGGCTTTACTTTTTGCAGTACATCCGATGCATGTGGAGAGTGTAGCATGGATATCTGAGATGAAAGACGTTCTTTATACATTCTTTTTCTTATTAGCCCTCATTACCTATCATTATTATGTAAATAAACCAGATAAAAAAACTAAATGGTATCTATGGATCATATTTTTATTTATTCTCAGCCTTTTGTCTAAACCATCAGCGGTAATATTTTCTGTAGTTTTATTAGCAATGGATTTATATTATGAGCGATTATGGAGATGGAGAACATGGATAGAAAAGATACCATTTTTTTTATTATCATTAGGCTTTGGCATTAT
>JAPXMM010000005.1:28963-37323 GCA_033809015.1 Bacteroidales bacterium | reverse complement strand
CACAGGTTTTGCACTTGTAAACTTGTCTGCCATTTCTTTTACCAGCTTTGATGACATTTTCACTTCTGCAGTCAGGACAGATAGCTGCGGTAGATTGGATTTTTACCTTTTGGTAATCTACTGCATTAGCATTGTTATTTACTAAATATTGATATAGCTGATCTAAAAAATCTCGCTTATGATCCTTGGGCAAAGCCAAGTATTTATCAATGTTTTCTAATAATTCCTTCATAATTATAAAATTTGAGCAAAATTAATGTAATTTATTTAAATGATAAAATATTTGAAATATAACATAAAAATGTTATTATTTTACCTTTTTATAAACCCTCATTTTTACAATAATTTTAAGAACATTTATTTGTTTTACAATATCTATTATATATCTATCTTAAATTTAAAGACAAATAATTAAAATATTTATATATATATAATTTTATTAACTTTGCAAAAATTTAAAATATATTTTTTATGAAAATAAAATCATTTTTAAAACTATTGCTTTTAAGTATATTTTTATTGCCTCAGATTTTAAAAGCTGATGAGGGTATGTGGCTTTTAAATTTAATTGATGAACTAAACTATACCGATATGAAAAATAAAGGGCTCAAGATTACTGCTGAACAAATCTATTCTATTAATAAGAGTTCTATGAAAGATGCTATTGTGATGATAAATGATGGTCAATGTAGTGGTTATATGGTATCTGATCAAGGTTTGATGATGACTAATCATCATTGCGTTTTAGATTATATCACTGATAATTCTATAAAGTACAATACTGATTATGTTAAAAATGGTTTTTATGCTCCAGATAAATTGCAAGAGCTATATAATCCTAATTTAAGAGTAAAATTTTTATTAAAAATCGAAGATGTAACTAATAAAGTGTTAAAGAATGTTACTGATGATATGTCTGCGTTAGAAAGAGATTCTATAATTAATGAAAACATAGAACTTATTATAGAAAATGCAACTAAAGGTTCGTCATTGGTGGCATCTGTAGTTCCTTTTTATAAAGGATCTCAATATATTTTGATGTTATATGAAGAATACAAAGATGTAAGGTTAGTTTGTGCACCACCTTTATCAATAGGCTTTTTTGGTGGAGATGCAGATAATTGGAATTGGCCAAGACATGATGGAGATTTTGCTTTTTTAAGAATTTATATGGGACCAGATGGTAAGCCAGCATCTTATAATAAAAAGAAAAATATTCCTTATACTCCTAAATATTATTTACCTATAAGTAATAAAGGTTATGAAGAGGGTGATTTCGTTATGAGTATTGGTTATCCAGGAAATACTGATAGATTTATGACTTCATATGGTGTGCAGCAAGTGTTAGACATTATAGACCCGACAATTGTTAGGATTAGAGATATCAAGCTTAGCATTTTAAAAAGAAATATGCAAAAAGATTCTACAATCGCTCTGATGTATACTCCTAAATATAATCATATTTCTAACTATTGGAAATACTTTATGGGACAAATTGATGTGATGAATAGACTTAAAGTAATGGAAACAAAACATAATCTCGAAAAAGAGTTCACTTCATGGATCAATGCAGAGCCTCAGAGAAAATCGCAATATCAAAATGTATTTGATAATATTCAAAATATTATTACCTCATCTAATCAACTTCATAAAGCAATTATTTATTACAATGAAGCCGCTTTTAATGGACCAGATCTTATTTCATTAATCTTGAAATTTGATAGTTTATATTTAACTTTAAAAAATAATAAATTATCTGATGAACAAAAAAATAATGCAATTTTAGAGCAAACCACAAAATTAAAATATTATATTTCTAATTATTTCTATCCTAGTTTCAATGCCAATGTAGATAAAGAATTATTTATTTCTCTTTTTCAAATGATCTATAATGATGTTTTACCACAATATCACCCTGATATTTTTATTCAAATTAGTAAAAATTCTACTTTTGCACTTTTCGCTGATGAGGTTTATAACAAATCTATATTTTCTTCTAAAACAAAAATATTTGATTTTCTAAATAATCCTCAATTATCCAATTTAGAAAATGATCTTGGCTTTAAAGTTGCTAAATCTTTATATATTAAATATAGAGAGATTTATAAAGACTACAATAATACTATTATGAATCTTAATAATGAAGAAAGAAAATTCTTATCTGGTATTAGAGAAATGTTAAAAGATTCTCATAAATTTTATCCTGATGCTAATAGTACAATGCGATTGACTTATGGTAAAATAGTTAACTATACTCCCACTGGTGGATCTCCTCTACCCTATTATACGACTTTAGATGATATGATTGCTCGCGAAAATCCAAATGATCAAGAATTTATCATTGATCCTAAACTAAAACAACTTTATAATAATAAAGATTTTGGCACTTATACTGTCAATGGTAAAATACCACTTTGTTTCATTAGTGATCTTGATGTTATAGGTGGCTGCTCTGGAGCACCTGTAATAAATGCTAATGGAGAAGTAATAGGTATAGTGTTTGATATTAATTGGGAAGCGACCTCTTCTCAATATACATTTGATGCTGAACATACTAGGTGTATAGCCACTGATATTAGATTTGTACTGTTTTATTTAGAAAAATATCTGAATGCTCAAAATATTATTAATGAGCTAAAAATTATTTAATTCATATAATAATTTTTACTTTTTTATAAATAAAATGGTTTTGTACCAGGAAATCTTTTTTCATGAAGTTTTATAACTTCTTTATATATTATTTCTTTCAATTCATCGATTCCTTTAGTTTGCCTTGCTGAGATAAAAACTGATAATTTATGTGTTGATGAACTTTTATAATGAGAAATAAAATCTTGCAAATCAAATTGTGGATTTATTGATAGCATTTTTTGCTCGAAAAGATCCATTTTATTATATATAGTAATTATAATTTTATCAGCAGCATTTATATCCGATAATATTTGATACACCACTTGCATTTGCTTCTCATATTGAGGAGATGACAGATCTACTACATGTAGTAAAATATCGGCTTCATTTACTTCTGCTAAAGTAGATTTGAAAGATTCTATCAAAAACGTTGGTAATTTTCTTATGAAACCCACTGTATCGCTAAGTAAAAAACTCACATCCTTTATCATTACTTTTCTAGTTGTCGTGTCTAATGTGGCAAAAAGTTTGTCTTGTACTAAAACATCAGATTTACTTAATATGTTCATTATAGTAGATTTACCGACATTAGTATAGCCTATTAGAGTAGCTCTCACAATAGATTGCCTATGCTTTCGCTGAGTTTGTTTTTGTGTGTCCATCTCAGCTAATTGTTTTTTTAATTTATTTATTCTATCCCTTATTATACGTCTATCAGTTTCTATTTCTTCCTCACCAGGCCCACGCATACCTATACCACCACGTTGTTTAGAGAGATGTGTCCACATCCTTGTAAGTCTCGGTAATAAATATTCATATTGTGCTAATTCTACTTGTGCTTTTGCTACTGCAGTTTTAGCATGATCTGCAAAAATATCTAATATTAGATTTGTTCTATCTATTATTTTGCAATCAAATATTTTTTCTAAATTCCTGATTTGTGATGGAGATAGCTCATCATCAAAAATTACTGTATCGATATCATTTGTCTTAATAAAATCTGCTATTTCATCTGCTTTACCTTTACCCACAAAATATCTCGCATCGATTTTGTTTAGATTCTGATAAAATACTTTGACGACATCAGCATTTGCTGATCTTGCTAAAAAAGCTAACTCTTCTATATATTCTTCTGTTTCTTCTTTAGATTGTCCTGGCAATGAAACTCCGACGAGAATACATCTCTCTTTATTTTTTACTAATGATATATTTTGTGTTTTCAATTTTATTATTATTTTTTATTACCAACACTTAAAAATAATAATGCAGTAGCAAAGCTAAAGCCATACAGCAACCATAAATATGAAAAATTTAATGTAAAAATATCTAATATTTTGTAAAAAGATAATGCGGCAAGGGCTATACTAGAAATTAATGTCATAGTGTGTTTTTTTAAAAAACCTCCTATAAAAAGAAAAATTCCAGAAACCAAAAATAATAAATGAAAGATAAATACAATATTAAATGTTGGTTTCATGTGAAAAATTATAGGAAATGAAATAGAATATACTAATAAAAGTATCATTATTCTTAGTACCCAAAAGGCTAACGGTGTAAATGACTTTACTGGCTTCATTTTTTATTACAAAATTATTACATTATTTTTATTTACAGAATTAACTAATTTTAAAAATATAATAGTTATTTGAAATTCTGTATAATTAATTGAGATAAACGTTTAGATAATAAATTTTGTTCAAAATTTTTGTGATAATAAAATAACTCCAAGATTTATTCTTGACAAGAATTAAACAGCATTTCCCTATCGGAAATTTTACTCTCTTTCTTTCTTTTCATTGTTGTAAAAGAAAAAATTTATAAAAAAATTTTTAATAAAAACAGATTAAACTCTTACGAAATATAGTTATTACTAGTAAATTTACAGTAATACTTTAGTTATTAATTAAACACCTAATTCGATTAATTTAAATCTTAAATGTAGCAATCACTTCAGCGAAAATACTACCATCATTAATAGTATAAAAATTTATCTGAATTGGATTTTTGGTTTTATGATAAACATCTATAAGACCTAATTTTTTATTTTTTTCTTTAGCTTCATTAGGATCTATTTTAGTTTTTGGTTGGCTTAATCTATTAGCATCATAAACAGCATTTCTAAGTGAATCTACTTGAATAGGTGTAATAGTATTAGTAGTAATTAATTGTAATGTATCCATTTTTCGTATAGCAATAAAGACCTGAGGTAATATCTTATTTGAGGTATATTTTACAACATTATCGAGCATTTCATTTGCTGCTATCAATATAGAAGAACGCAGCTCACGTTCATTTTTATTTAAGTTTGATTCTAATTCATCTAATAATCTACCTATTTTGTTTTCAGTTAACATACCTTTAAATGAAACTAGAACTTCTGAAGTAGCATAATATTGGTCTAAATACTTATTAATATCAAAATGTAGTGCTTTCATATTATTTTTTTTATTATTTGCAAAGTTAATTAATATTTTTTATATTTTATAAATTTGTTATGTTTTTTTATCAATAAATTAAATTATTGTAAAAATTTAAATTTCTAATCATTTTTTCTATTTTTTATTAAATATACTTTATCATTTTTTCTCACTCTTCTAGGAACTTTAAAAGAAACGATATTTTTATCAGAAAATTGTATTATATTTCCATTATTATCACGTAACTCATTTACTTGGCATTCTATGACCCCTGTGTTAGGTCCTATTATGTATATTTTATCATTTACATTTAGTTGCCCAGCATCTAAATAAACCTCTGCGACATTAATTTTAGCAAAATAATTTGAAACAAATCCTATGTATTCCTTTAGCTCAGTAGCAGAACTTCCTTCTCTATCAGTCCACTCTCCTATAGTCTTACCGAGATAGTAACCATCCCAAAAGCCTCTATTATATACACGCTTGAGATCTTCCATCCACGATGCTACTTTAGTTTGAGAGAAAGTATTATCATAGACACTCTGAATAGCTTCATGATAGATACGAGTTGTCAAAGCCATATATTCAGGCTGTCGACCACGACCTTCTATTTTAAAAACCGATATGCCACTGTCAATCAATTTGTCTATGAAAGGCAAAGTACATAAATCTTTAGGTGACATTATATGTTCTCTATCAATTAATATTTCTTCATTAGTTTCAGCATTAAAAAGTTTATATTTTCTGCGACATATTTGATGACATTCTCCACGATTAGCTGATTTACCTTCTAAATCTAAACTCATATAGCATTTACCAGATACAGCCATACATAAGGCACCATGTACAAAAGTTTCTATACGAATTAATTTACCATTAGGTCCTAGAATATTTTCTGCTTTTATTTTTTCAGATAAAATTTTAATTTTATCAAGAGTTAATTCTCTAGCAAGTACAACAGTTGTAGCCCATTGAGAAAAAAATTTTATAGCTTCTATATTAGTTATATTAGCTTGAGTAGAGATATGCACAGGTAATCCTCTCTCTGCAGCTTTTAATATTACCGCTATATCACTAGCTATCACAGCATCTACACCATTTTGTTGTAATCTATCTAATATATTGTTTATCTTTTCTAACTCATCATCATACACTATCGTATTTAGAGTAATATAAATTTTTAAATTATTTTCATGACAAATACGTACTAATCGCGGTAAATCATCAAGAGAAAAATTTAATGCTGATGAGCTTCTCATATTGAGATCGCCTACTCCTAGATACACGCTATCGGCACCATTATCTATTGCTGCTTTTAGGCTAGCCCATGACCCAACAGGTGCAGTCAATTCTACCATTATTTAATTTTTTTTTACAAAATTAATATTAAAGAATTAGTTTAACAATTTTATAAAAATTATATTTGGTATTTTAAAAAAATATATTAATTTTGTCGCGAATAAACCCAAAAATATTAGTTATGAAAAAATTTTTATTATTAATTAGTGTATTTTTACTAATAAATGTAGTAAATGCGCAATCAAAAATAGCTATACCATTAGATGATAATTCGAGTTTAACTGCAGGTAACCATCAATTTAAAACAGATTATTCTAAAACTCAAACTTGCGTTGATACTTTATATTATGCATTAATCAAAGAGTCCTTATTAAGCACAGTAGACACATTTTATAACGCATATTGCGATTATGGAGAGATGCACTCACAAGCTTTCATTGTTAGTAGTAGCATTCAGGTAAGAGGAGTATCTATATATGCTCAAGTAGCTAGTGGATATACTGCTCCTATCAGTATGCAAGTTTTTCTATATAATGTAGATGCTAATAATCAACCAACAACTCAAATAACTGGAGCCTCAGCAACTATTTCTGTAACAAGTAATACCTTGAGCGAATATTTTGTCAATTTTTCAACACCAATTACAGTAACACAAAATTTCGCTATAGTAGTTAAAAATAATACATCAGGTAAAAGATTGAATGTAATTGTTAATAATGCTAAGAGTACTAGCTATGGAGAAGGTTTATCGTACACATATTATAGCAGTACATGGTATCCTTGTGAATCTGGTTATGGACAAGATTTTGAAGCATTATTTAGCCCAATAGTATCGTATTCTATTACATCTAGTTATACCAATACACCTAGTGCTACAACACTATGTTTAGGTACTCCTATAAGCTTTAATCAAACATCTACACCTACAAATATTTTAACTTCTAGATTTTTTGCTTTTGATGCATTTAGAAGATATTTTGGGCTCACTACAAATGATTCAACTTATGCTTGGGATATGGGTGATGGATCAAATCTAATATGGCAACCAAATCATACATATACATATACTAATGCCAGTACATATAATGCTAGTTTATTTACTTTAAGTGGTTTTTGGAACAGTTGTGTTGATGTTGCCACTAAAGTTTTCACAATTCAAGCCCCACCTACTGCTGGTACAATAAGTGGTCCTACAAGCTTATGTCAAGGTTATACTGGCACACTTACACTATCAGGTTCTACAGGCACTAGTTACCAATGGCAACAATCTACTGATGGCAATAATTGGACAGACATTTCTGGAGCTACTACGACATCTTATGCTATACCTTCTACACTAACTGCAGGTACCTATTACTATATAGTAAAGATTAGTAGTGGTGGCATTTGTTCTGATGTTTACACTACATCATATCAATTAATAGTTTCACCACAACCTACAGTAGGCACTGCTACAGCTTCTTCTAATAATATATGTTTTAATAATACAGTTACATTATCTTTAAACTCATACACAGGAAATATTCAATGGATGCAATCGCCAGATGGTAGCAACTGGACAGCAATTACTGGTGGCACTACAAATCCATTTACTACTCCAGCATTATCTCAAACTACTTATTTTAAAGCTGTTGTTAGTAGCCAAGGATGCAGTTCAGTGGAATCAAATGTTGTACAAGTAAATGTTTTAACTTCTATCGCTGGAACAGCAAGTGTAAATGGTCCTTCTGAATTTTGTGATATAGCTTCATCTGCATATTTAGTCCTAACAGGTGCATTTGGTACCATACAATGGCAACAATCTACTGATGGCAATAATTGGACAAATATTTCTGGGGCTACAACATCTTCATATACTGCTAGCAACCTTACTGCTACTACTTATTTCAGAGCTATGGTAACAAATGGCACATGTAATGAAGCTTCTAATGTAATAACTATAACTATCAATACTTCTCCAATTGCTGGAACAGCAAATATTAGTACAATAGAAATATGTGAAAATAATCAAAT
>JAPXMM010000005.1:0-28863 GCA_033809015.1 Bacteroidales bacterium | reverse complement strand
TACCCTTTCTTTAAGTGGTTATACGCCAACTGCAACTATTCAATGGCAAATTTCTAATAATGGAGGAATTAACTGGTCTAATATTTCTGGTGCTACCACAACTCCTTATAATTACTTGCCTTCATATGCTGGCACATATCAATTCCGAGCTATGGTAACCAATAATTGTGGTAATGTATATAGTAATGTATTGAATTTGAATGTAAACCCTGCTCCAATTGCTGGGACAGCAAATATTAGTACAATAGAAATATGTGAAAATAATCAAATTACCCTTTCTTTAAGTGGTTATACGCCAACTGCAACTATTCAATGGCAAATTTCTAATAATGGAGGAATTAACTGGTCTAATATTTCTGGTGCTACCACAACTCCTTATAATTACTTGCCTTCATATTCTGGCACATATCAATTCCGAGCTATGGTAACCAATAATTGTGGTAATGTATATAGTAATGTATTATCGTTATTAGTAAAACCTATTCCTACAACCCCTACTATTACTGAAATCAGTATGAACCCCATAATTTTGCAATCATCATCAACCACTGGTAATCAATGGTTTAATCAAAATGGACCGATTGCTGGTGCTACTTCACAGACCTATGAAGTAACTGCTAATGGTACTTATTATGTAATAGTTACTATCGATGGTTGCCAATCTGAACCTTCTAATTCCATTGATATTACTGGCTTATCTATATCTTCTTATCTAAAAAATAATATTCAAATTTATCCTAATCCTACAAGAGATTTTATCAATATCATTAGTGATAAAAATATTCAAAATATTCAATTAGTTGATATGTTAGGTAATGAGATTATCTCTACTGATAAGACATCAATAGATGTTTTAAAATTTTCTGATGGCATTTATCAATTAATTATTACCTTTGATGACAATAGATTAGCCGTTCCAATAATTATACAAAAATGATTTTATTTAGATACAAAAAAGGGTGGATATCCACCCTTTTTTGTATCTTTTATTTTTTTTAATATAATATTATTATTTATATTTACGTTTATAAACAAATCTATAAGCTATATTATGATTTATAAATAATCAATAACAACATAAAAAAACAAATGAATATGGAAACACGTAAAGATGTAAGACAATTAATCATCGATGCAGCAGAGAAATTTGGTCATAAAACTGCATATGTTTACAATGACCAGGAGTATTGTTTTATGAGCTTAAAAGACAATGTATTTAGACTAGCAAATAGCCTCTTAGATATGGGCTATAAAAAGGGTGATAAAATTGCTATCTACTTACCCAATTGCATAGAATATGTTTATTCCTATTATGCTATTTATTCTCTGGGATTAGTAGCTGTTCCCGTGGATTTTTATTTTAGCCCACAAGAAGTGTTTTCTATTGGTAAGCATTGCGAATTAAAAGGCATTATAACTACTATAAATGCCAAATTTAATTTATTAGAATTAAAACAAAATATTCCTTCTTTACGTGATATAATCACTATTGAAGAAAATGCTAAATATTTATCTTTTTGGAAACTTGCTAATAATTCTAAAACAGAACTAGAAGATCAAGGGATTTATACAAGTATGATGTCAAGTATTTTCTATACTTCTGGTAGCTCTGGTAAACCTAAGGGAGCTACTTGGAACTATGAACATATTCATTTAGGTGCAGAGCAATTAAAAATTATGACAGAATATGAGGGGCTAAAAGGAATATTGATGATGGATGAAACTGAAAGAATCATATCTGCTATACCGTTTTCTCACTCGGGAGGAATATTATTCCCAATGACTGCAATTAAATATGGTGTTAGCACAGTAATTATGCCCAAGTATCACCCTCTTGATTTTGTAAGATTAGTTGATAAGTGGAAAGTAACAGGATTTTTTATGGTGCCACCTATGTTTTATGCTTTGTTATATCTGAAAGATATCAGAGCTTATTCATTAGATTCTGTTAGATGGGCTGTAGTATTCGGTGCACCATCATCGCCAGATTTAATGATGAAATTTGCTAAGCTTTGTCCTAATGCTATCGTAACTAATGGTTGGGGAATGACAGAAGTAATACCTCCTATATCGGCCGCTTCGCCTACTAATATTCGTTCAGTAGGTAAACCTGTCCCCAATGTAGAGATGAAAATAGTAGATGCAGATGGAAATGAAGCAAAAATAGGTGAAGTAGGAGAGCTAATAGTACGTGGAAAATCTGTTTTTGGAGGTTACTATAATGAACCAGATTTAAATAATGAAGTTTTCAAAGATGGGTGGTTCTATACTGGCGACTTAGCTAGAAAAGATGAGGAAGGAAACTATTACATAATTGGTAAATCTAAAGATACTATAAAGGTAGGTGGACAGCTTGTTTGGGCTGCTGAAGTAGAAGAAGTGATACTTCGCCATCCATGTGTAAAAGAAGCTGCTGTTATTGGAATACCTGATCAATTACGTGGTGAAGTAGTCAAATGTTTTGTTGTTTTAAAAGATGGTATAGTTTTGCCATCCAGCTATTTATTGGATTATCTCAGAGATAATTTAGCTAAATTTAAATTACCTAAAGAAATAGAATATCTAAATGAACTTCCTAAAACTGGTTCTGGCAAAATAAATAAAGCTGCACTGAGAGAAATGGAAGAAAATAAACATAAGTAAAATCATTATAACGTTTATTTTATTGTTTTACAATATAAAAAGGGGGCAAAAATTCACCCCCTTTTTTATTTTTATAAATATAAATATGGAAATTTACCACTTTCTACAAATTATCATATAAAAAATCTGTCATTTTTTTATATAGATGATACCTAGTATAACCACCATAAATACCATGATTTTTATTAGGATAGATAAATAAGTCGAATTGTTTATTATTTTTTACAAGAGCATTTACTAGCTCCATAGTATTTTGTACATGAACATTATCATCGGCATCACCATGAATAATGAGGAAGCTACCTTTTAATTTTTTAGCAAAGTAAATAGGTGAATTTTTTTCATATCCATTAACATTATCAGCAGGCTTACGCATAAATCTCTCGGTATAAATATTATCATAAAATTTCCAATTAGTTACTGGAGCTACACTGATACCAGCTTTGAAATAATCTGACCCTTTAGTCATCGCTAGAGCTGTCATAAAGCCACCATAGCTCCATCCGAATGATCCTATACGAGTAGAATCCACAAAAGTTAATGTTCTCAAATATTTATTAGCTTCGATTTGATCGTCACTTTCTAGTTTACCGAGATTTAAATAAGTACATTTTTTGAAATCTTCTCCACGCCCACCTGTGCCACGATTATCTACACTTACGACGATATATCCATTCTGTGCTAACATTTGAAACCATACAAAATCAAAATATCCCCAACTGTTATTAACTGTATTGATACCTGGTCCACCATAAACATACATTAATACAGGATAACGTTTGGCAGGTTCTATTTTTGGTTTTATCATCCAGCCATTGAGAGTAATATTATCTTTAGTTGTAAATTGAAAAAACTCTGCAGGTGCAAAACCATATTCAGTCATAGTATTTTTCAATTTTTCATTATTAATAATTTGTTTAACCACTTTACTATTAGCTACATCATAAACAAAATATTGCGGTGGAGTATTAATATCTGAATATTCATCTATCAAATATTTATAAGTAGCTGAAAATACTGGACTATGTGTGCCAAGGTCTGAGATAACTTTATTTTTATTCCCATTTTGGAAATTTATAACATAACACATTATATTCATAGGCCCATCCTCATATGAAGTATAATAAATATTCATATTTTTTTCATCAACTCCTAAAATATCTTTTACATCCCATGATCCATTTGTAATCTGTTTATCAACATTTTTAGTAGGATTAAAATAGTAAATATGATTATACCCACTTTTTTCAGAAGTATAAAACCATCCACCATCATTAGTCATCACCCAATTATCTGTTATTTCAATATAAGCTTTGTTTTGCTCATTATATACTTTATTACCATTAGTATTCTTAGGAGTATATAATAAAATATCTAAATTATTCTGTAAGCGGTTTAGCAACATCACTGCTAATTTATTTTCATTTTTTAACCACTTAATTCTAGGTACATAAATATCTTTATCTTCTCCTAAATTTAATTTAGTAATATTGCTATCATCAATATCATAAATGAATAAATCTATAATGGCATTATCCTCGCCAGCCTTAGGATATTTGTATTTATATTCTTCAGGATAAACGTCATTATTGTAGTAATTAAGAGAAAATTCTTTAACATTTGATTCATCAAATCTGTAATAAGCTAAATGTTTGCCGTCATTAGACCATTGAAAAGCTTTAGTAAAAGAAAACTCTTCTTCATTAACCCAGTCTGTAGTACCATAAATAATAAAATTACGTTCCCCATCAGTAGTGATAGCTTTTTCTGAATTAGTAGCTACGTTATAAATATATAAATTATTATTTTTAACGATAGCAATATTTTTTTCATCAGGAGATATCTCAGCTAATCTTATATTTTGATCACCAGGTAAACGATAAAGCATTTTGGTTTTTACGTTAAATAAATATACATCGCTCTCAGTACTATGTCTATAAATTTGCTTAGTATTAGTAAAAATAAGAATGAAATTAGCATTAGTAGAAATAGAATAATCATCAATACTTATCTTGTTTTGACTAGCTACACTTGTAGGAAATAATTCTTTAATTTGTTTATCAGATTTGAGATCATATAATGCTATAGCATTATTGTTTACAACAGTATATGCATCAGATAAAGGATACATACGATAGTCTCCCATCATTTCTGGATAGAAGGTACCAGATTGCCAAATGGCGTCTAGAGTAATTTGTTTTGTTTGTTGAGCAAATGTTGCTATGCTCAGTGCTAATAAAATTATAAAACTAATGTTTGAACGCATATTTGTAAATTTTATGGCTAAATTAAGAAAATAATTTTAGTGATAGGTATAAATTTTAGTAAAAATATGTGTTTGAGTAATCAATAAATATAAAGAGATAAGGGAGTGGAGGTAGGAGGTGTTTTTTAAAATTTTTGGAAAAATTTTAAAAAGGGATAGTAAGAAAATATTTAAATGTTATAGAATAAATATGTTTTAGACATCAAATCGCTGTACCGCTCCCATGCCCGCCTATCCGACGCTGCCAAATTCAATAGCCTCCCTGTATCTTCTATAATCTTATCCGCAAGATACTTTCCCCTCACTACAAACCACATTATATAGTTTGTTAAATACTTTGTCGCCACTCCACGAAACTTGTAATATATCCAGCTAACAAAATTTGTTATCTTCTTATGAATAGTTGACACGCTGTATATACCTTGCTTCATCTTGTTTTTGTTAGTTATCTCTTTGTGTTTGATGTGCTCTGCATTTACTGTCTTGAAAGCTTTGTTATTGCTACCGCATACCACTGAATCATTTGATATTCTAGATTTTAAAAAATCAGATATATGCTCGGCTTGCACTCGTTTATCTTCTAATTTTTTAAAAAGTATATTTCCACTTCTATCTGTGGCAGCTAATACTGCAACTTTTGTTGGCTTCTTTTTCTTTAATTTTTTTAACTCCTTCTTATCTCGTTTCTTTTTGCCTTTCTCCGAATAATTCATTAGAAGTTCTTCTAACTCAACTACTCCAAAGAAATTAACATTATCTTCAAATGACTGCATAGCACACAATATTCTGTGCCGCCAAAAGAAACTTGTTTGCAAGCAAATACCTACATTTTTGGCACATTCTCTCAATGTCATTCCTGCTGACATACATTTTATGTATTCTAGCATTTTATCTTTGTGGTGAATGCCATACATAAAGGTGCCAGTGGTTACTCTGAATTGTCTATTACAATTTTTACACATGTAGTTTTGTACTCCATTTTGTAAGCCATTTTTTATCACATGACTGCTATTGCAATCTGGACAAAGTATCCCTGTAGACATGGCTTTCAGCTCTTGATAATCGACTACATCTTTGCCTTCATTAATCAATTTATTATATAAATTGTCATAGTATTTGCGAGTCTCTTCTTTAGTGAGGGCAAAGACATCTGTTGATTCTTCAAAATTTTTTTCCATAATTGAAATCTTTTTGCAAATATATAAACTTTTTAAATCATATATCATATGTATTTCATAAAAATATTTTATCCTAATTGTAAGAACCTGTTGAAAACATGTTCTTACAATCTCTTCTCCAAACTATTTCCCCATATTTTTTACGTAAAATATTACTTATATCAAAATATCTATTTGATAATAAGTTTTATAATAACGATATTTTATTTTTTTATAAGATGGATATCTTATTTAGAAAATATAAAATGATGTAGTGACAATGCCGGGGCTCGAACCCGGGACCCCATCCTTAAAAGGGATGTGCTCTGCCTACTGAGCTACATTGCCTTTTTTCTTTCCGAAAATTATGAGTGCAAAATTAATCTTAATTTTCTAACTGACAAAATTAAACTTAAAAATTTTTATAAATTAATTAAATTTTTTGTAATGCTTGATCTATATCTTCTAATAAATCTTCGATATCTTCTATACCTACAGATAAACGAACAAGACCTTCAGTAATAAATGCAGCTTTTTTAGCTTCTTCTGATACATGAGCATGGGTCATAGATGCAGGATGCTGAATTAAACTTTCTATTCCACCTAATGATACTGCTAGTGCTATTAATTTTACTGAATCCATTAGTTTCTGGCCAGCTGCGTAACCTCCTTTTAGCTCAAAACTTATCATGCTTCCTGGTCCACGCATTTGTTTTTTTGCTAAATCATATTGTGGATGAGATTTTAAACCAGGATAAGCCACAGATGCGACTTTATCATGTTTTTCTAAAAATTCTGCAACTTTCTGTGCATTTTCCTGACATTTCATTACTCGCAAATTCATAGTTTTAGAACCTCTATCTACTAAAAAAGCTTGATGTGGGTCCATATTAAATCCCATATTTTTAAATGTGGGATATATTATCTTGTATAATTCTTCAGTTTTTGCTATTACAGCGCCACCTACTATATCTGCGTGACCATTAATAAACTTAGTAAGTGAATGTACAACTAAATCTGCACCAAAATCAATGGGATTCTGTAGAATAGGTGATGCGAACGTATTATCTACGACTACATAAATATTATGTTGTTTTGCTATTTTGCATATAGCTTCTAAATCTGCTATTTTCAATGTAGGATTAGCTGGTGTCTCTAAATATATCACTTTTGTATTTGGCTTAATGTTTTTTTCTATTAAGTCCAGATTACAAGTATCTACAAAAGATATGTCTATACCAAACTTTAGGTAGCTTTCAGTAAAAACATCAAATGTACAACCATATATAGCATCGGTACTGATCATATGATCTCCTGTTTGTAATAAGCTTAATAGTGCTGTATTAACAGCAGCCATACCAGATGCACATGCTAATGCATCATATCCATGCTCTAAAAGTGCTAATTTCTTTTCTAAAGCTTTAATAGTGGGATTACCTAATCTAGTATAAATGTAGCCTTCTTCTTTGCCAGCAAATCTATTTGCTCCTTGTTGTGAATCTTTAAATTTGAAAGTTGATGTTTGATAAATAGGGGTTACTACACTACCCATTTCGTCCTCGATTTCACTACCATGCACTAAAATTGAATTAATCTTCATAATGTTATTTTTTTTAGCAAAATTCGTAATAATTTTTTATATAAATGTCTTTTAAATTATTTGTTAAGTAAAATATTATTTTTAATTTTGCTCATAGTTTTAGTGTTTATTAATCATGTTTTCTTGATTAATAGACTAATAGGGAATCGGGTGTGAATCCCGAACTGTGCCCGCAGCTGTGAGCTCTTTTTTTATTGCCTCTATCTTTTAGATTATTAGCCACTATCTGTTTTCAGATGGGAAGGTGATAGAGGTGAGCAAGCCAGAAGACCTGCTAAAACTTTTTATCCTTTATAGGACTATTCTTTTCGGGGTCAAAAGGAATAGAAATTGTTAAAAATCATGTTAATGATTAAATTTTTACGACGATTAGTAGTTTTATTTAGTTTTATTATAATTTTATTAGTGTCATACCATTCTTATTGTCAGGATACTATATATTTAAACAAAATTGAAATCATTGATTTTAATGAAAAGCTTGGTAGACTTTATCCTCATATTAATTCTATTTCTATTGATGATTCTATGTTTTTCATTCCTATTGCTGAAAGGCAATGGTTACATATGATTAATAAGCAAATGCCAGTTTATCTTAAAAAATATGGCGTTCAGAATGCATCAATGTCGTTTCGTGGTTTTGGTGCTGGACATACTTTATTGATATGGAATGATATTCCACTTCTGTCTTATTCTCTTGGGCAGAGCTTGTGGTCGTCGTTTTATTCAAATAATTTTAATATTAGTAACTATGAAGGAGCTTTTGCTTCTTTAGGTTATCCTGGAGCTTTAGGTTCTATAATAGTAGCAGAATCTATCCTATCTGATTATAATAAATATAATGTTGATTATTCATTCGCTAATATCAAAAATAATGATTTTGGATTTTCTGTATTACAACAATTACATAATGGCAATGCTTTTAGAGTGCAATACAATGGCAATTTTGATAAAAATTATTATAATTTTAATAATCCTATGCATAATGATACATTGGAAAAGAAAAAAGATAATGAACACATAGGACATCAATTAGCCTTTGACCTTAAATATAATAAATGGCAGACTGGATTTAATCTGCAACATCATCTAAATGAAATACCTACATCTATTTTAACTGCACAAATAGATGAAGACGCTACTCAAAATGAAGATATTCAATTATTTTATCTTAGATATAATTGGTCATCTACTTATCATTGGCAACATTATTCATCTTTAGGATGGTATAGTGAGCAGTACAAATATAATTCCTATTTCCCTTTAGCAGAGACTATTTCTGAAAGTTTTGCTCCACAGTTTTATCATCAATCTACTCTCACTAAGGACAAAAATCAATTGTTGATGAGAATTAGGTTTGCATACCAATATTTGAATAGCTCTGCATATCATAAAATCGCTAATAGATATATTACAGATCAATCTTTTATTTACAATTATGAAAAAAATGGTTGGCAGTTCTGGGTTAGTGAGCAATTACAAATTAAAAATTTTCAAAATTTTTATCCACAAGGTGGATTAGGTATCAGTAAAAAGTGGAAATCGGGTAATCATAATTTCATTGTATCAAGTGCTTTTAGTCACCTAGAAAAGTTACCTTCATTCAATGATTTGTACTGGGTGCCAGGTGGTAATCCAGATCTAATGCCAGAAGCAAGTAATAATGCTGATATTAAAATGAAATGGATAATGAGCAAAGGTTTTATAGCGTCTATATTTGAGATAAATCCATATTATTATTTTACAGATAATTTAATACAATGGAAACCATCTGATAATCAAGCTATATGGACACCTATTAATATTAATAAAACTATTCAATATGGTTTACAGGCTAACTGGAAGATGAATTTTTCATTTAAAAAATTTGTTTTACGTTTTTCATCAAACTTTTTAGCTCAGCATGCAGAAGATAGAGAAGCTCATAAAGAGCTTATTTATGTTCCTAAATATATTTTTAATGAAATCATAGATCTATCTATAAAAAATCATTGGATGATAAATTATGAATTCTCATACAATTCTAAGCGTTTTACTACTTTTGATAATGATAGATTTCTACCTTGGTATACAATTCATAACCTTGGGTTGTCATACAAGCACAATATTAAAAAAATATCTATACTCTATAATTTGTGGGTAAAAAATCTTACTAATGCCAATTATTATACTGTAGCTTGGTATCCTATGCCTAAAAGATATTTTATTTTTTCAATTCATATCGAATTATAATTTTTTAAACCAATAAAAACAAAATTATGAAAAAGTTAAATTTATTTATTTTTTTAATTTTTGCTCTCATTTTTATTAATTGTAATAATGATGAGCCTAATGAGACTACTGCAAATAACAATAATGATAATAGTCTTATAAAAGATGGGATCCTTATTGTAAATGAGGGACTTTTTGGCCAAGGTAATGGTGAAATTTCTTATTATGATTATGCTTCTCAGACTGTGAAACATCAAATTTTTTATTATTCTAATAAAAAATTAATTGGTGATACTCCATATAGATTAGCTATCTCAAATGATGCTGCTGTAATCACTGTGAATAACTCTAATAAAGTTTATATGGTAAACTTGCATAATTTTTTACTTCTCAGCGAATATGATATACCATCTCCCAGAGAAATATTCATTAGAGATTTGCGACATATTTATATATCTAGCCTATCAGAACCTTATTTATATGTAATAAATGCTATAGACAAAAATTTTTCAAAAATATATTGTGATAGACCTTTAGAACAAATAATTGAAGTGAATAGTAAAATTTATGGATTAGCTTGGTCTAGTTATTATAGTGGAAAAGCTAATAAATTTGTGATGGTTATCGATCCAGCTCAAAATCTATTGATTGATAGTATATTAGTCGGGATAGAACCTCAAACAATTGTAAATAAAGATAATTACTTATGGGTACTGACAACTGGTGGATATATGCATGAGGAGAATGCTAAAATTTCAAAAATTTCTTTGAATAATTATCAAATTGAGCACTCTTGGACTTTTCCTAATAATAATGATTATCCATCTTATTTGATTATTAAAAATAACAAAATGTATTTCCTCAATAATAATGCTATACAATGCGCTACTATTGATGATCAAAACATATTGACTATCAGTACTTTATTCACTGTCTCTAGTGGCTCCAGTTTGTATTATTTAATGTGGGATAATGATGCTAACTGTTTTTGGGTGAGTGATGTAAAAGACTATATGCACAATGGTTCTGTTTACAAAATTTCAGAAAGTGGACAATTACTTTTGACAGTAGAAGCCGAGCTAGTACCTGGTATGATTTGCCCGATATAATTTTTTTGGGGGAAAAAGGATTATTTATATTATTTGTTTATGAGTGGAGGATGATTGGGAGTTTAGAAGTTGAGAAGTTTAAAAGTTTAGGATGATTATAAAGGTTTTTATTATTAGACAAAAGGTTGATGACACACAAAATAAAATCACAAAATATTAACTTTTAACGAATAATATTAATAATTTATCAAAGATTATCAGGGCTAAAGCCCGATTAATTGTTTTATTAAGACCACGACCTCAAGCTTGTAGTTAAATGACGTGAAAGTTAGATAATATAGAAATAAAGCTTTGACATTTATGTTAGTTAGCAAAGTATTAGATAATACTCTCTCTCGGCTTACAGATTAGAGATGAAATATATGTTTAATAACAAAGACCTTCAGGTCAGATAAAAAGCGTTTTATTAACCACGACCTTTAGGTCGTGGAAGAGCATATAAAAAACGATGGGCTTTAGCCCTGAAATATTCTGCATCACGGATGCGATAATAAATAACAAAAAAACAACACGTAAAGACATATAATCATATATCATATTCATATAAAAAAATTATAAATTTTTAATTTATAATTTTGTACATAACCAATTTAAAAAAAACCGTGGCTTCATCAAATCCCAATTATCATCGTCATTCAATACGATTACCTGGATATGATTATTCTCAACCAGGTGCATATTTCATAACCATTTGCACGCACAATAGGCAATGTTTATTTGGTGAAATTGTTGATGGAGAAATAATGATGAATGAATTCGGAGAATTGGTAAAAACCGAATGGCAGAAAACCGGCATTATTCGACCAAATATCGTTATTGATGCATTCGTTATTATGCCAAATCATTTGCATGGAATTTTAATTATTAATGATGATTTTTGTTATTGTAGAGACACGTTGCAACGTGTCTCTACAATAGGGCGAAAAATAAATGAAAATAACCAAATTGAACAATTTGGGAAACCCACAAAAAATTCAATTCCAACCATTGTGCGATTATTCAAATCTACCACAACCAAACAAATAAATCAAATTCGTCAAACCCCTGGCATTCCTGTCTGGCAACGCAATTATTACGAACATATCATCCGAGATACCGATGATTTATCTCGCATTCGTCATTATATTGCGGACAATCCCAAGAATTGGAACAATGATGAATATAATATCAACCCCCAATGAAAAACACCTCGTATGAACATATCATCATACCACTTATTAACCACGACCTTTAGGTCGAATAGCAAAAGGATAGTTATTAACCACGACCTTTAGGTCGTGGAACAGCATATAAAAAATGATGGGCTTTAGCCCTGAAATATAGTGAGTAATGGATTAGCAATTGATAAATCCAAAAAACGCATTGTATCGGCAACTCACGAATCATTAGTTCATAAAATTTTAATTTTAAAATAGCGTGTAAAAATCATTATAAATTTGTAAAAATATTTTGTTTATCTAAAAATATCATTAAATTTGCAAAAAAAATGGAGTCCAGAAACCATTTAAAAAAACGGGGCGGGACCCGAAAAGCCATACGAGTAGGGGAAATTAAAAAATAAAAAAATGAAAGATAATAAAAATTTAATAAAAGAAGAAATTGATTGGATAAAAGAAATTACTAAAGACATTACTGATGATGTAGAAATAATAACAGTAGGAAAATTTAAAAAAATGCTAAAAAAAGAAATTGAGGGTACTTTGTTTAATGATCAATTATTACAAACATTAAAATTGATTGATAATCCAAATACACACCCCGAAGAGTTAAATAAAGCTTTTGATCTACTAAATTCAAATAAAAATAATTTTTTTGATAAACCATTACTAATTTTTGGCACTACTGGAATAGGAAAAACAAGTATAATATACTCAATGCGTGATTTGTATAATCAAAATAAAAATATAAGTGAAAGTATATTATTTGAAATATGGAATAAACCATTGGTATTTCACCAAATATTAAATCCAAATATGATTATACAGGAAACACGAAATGGTATTATTTTTAATAAAAAATGTGATATGGTTTATCAAGACCTACCATATACATCAATATGTATTGATATTGTCAAAAATTATGAAATTATATGTCGTAATATAATAAAATCAATAGAAAAAACAAAAAATAATGAGGAAATTGAAAAATTAAATCTATTGCTTAATCTCATTAATGATGTCCTAAATTCTACTATTAGAACTAAATTTTTGAGTTTTAATTTGCCAATTTATCATGTAAAAACAGGAGATTTGGGGAAAGATATTTCTAATGGTACTTTTTATAAAGAAGATGCAAATATACTTGATATATATGATATTGAAACTAAAGGTACAGGTGAGAATAAAAGAATTACTAGAATTACTAGAAAAAAAGATTATCTAAAATATGTTACTTTGTTAGGAGGTGGCATTATATTTTTTGATGAATATTTAAGAGCATCAGATGATGTTAGATCTGAATATATAAAATTACTTAATGAATTTACTAAAAATAATGCAAATTATAGCATTGGTGATAGATGGATTATTATCGCTAATTCTTGTACACCTTATGAATATAATTTAGATCTATATACAACTATGACCTCTGATGAAATCAAAACATTTAAGATCTTTTATCTTATTCCTAATTATAAAGAATGGAGAGAATTTATGCTAACAGAAAGTGAATTTGCTGGTTTAGAAGGTACTACAATACTAATAGAATTTATGGATCATTTTATAAAAGATGAAAATAAAGTTGTAGAAGGTTCTTCATCAGATCCATTTAAAATCGAATTTATGTCATATAATCCAAAAAGCGGCTTTATAGCAACAACACGTAGATATGAAGATATAGCAATGGAGCTTGAATATTCAAAAGCGGTCGTAAAGGATAAATTAGGAAAGACATATGAAGGATCTATATTTGATTTAGATTTAGAGCAGTTTTTAATATTTTTAGATTCTGTTGATGCCGCTGCTTTATCAATGCCAGCATTTAATGATAGCGGATTTGGAAAGGCATTTAAAGATTACTTAGAAACTACATATGCTATGACTAAGATTTTTGATAAAAAATTTTCTACGGATTTGTTTTATACGGATAAACAAAGCGAATTGTCAATAAATAATTTGGTTGCAAAAATAGAAAATTTTTATAAATCCGCTAAATTAGAAATTGATGTTGAGTCAACGACTCTTTTCATGATACAACGATTAGTAAGAATGACAGCTCCTTATAAAACATTACCGGAAGATTATTATATAGTTTCCGGAAATAAGTCAATTGTGAATACGGATAAAATTTTAGATGATATACATAACAAAAATTATAACAATATATTAACAGTAGATGAATGTAAAAATATAAATGCATGGATTAGTGGATGTACTACAGAATTTACTCCATTTAAAGGAGAATTTCAAAAAATATTTATATTAGCTCATCCTTATTTAAGTCATAATTATATAGAAGGTTTAATAGACAAAAATCAAACATTATACAAATATTTAAAAGAACTTTCTAAACATGCATTATTTTTAAATCCTACATAGAATACAAACAGAAGAAAAAACATAAAAAACTAATAATGAAAATAATTTATAATAAATACAGTTTTATAAAATGGAGTCCAGAAACCATATAAAAAACGAGGCAAAACCTGAAAAACCAGACGAGTCAGAACTCCTTACCCAATAACTAATAATCAGGGATTAACGAATGTTATTCGTAAACAAATATTTCACAAAAAATGTTTTCACGTTGGTCCCAAGAGAATTTTTTTAGATATTTTGTGCAAGATTACGAGATTAACCATTTAAAAAGAATACACTCAACAACCAATAAATGTAGATATAAAAGTCTTAAATCCTTTCTACAGAGAATACACAAAAAATATGTAAATATTTAAATAAATAGAAACTATTTATAAAACGGTGTTTTTTTAGATTACAAAATAGGAAAGGAGTTTTGACGAGTAGGGAAAATTTTAAGAGAAAAGATATAAAAGACCATAATATAAAAATCATATTATATATCAATGAATAATTTTTACTAATTTTGTTATTGAATAAAAAAATAATATGAAGATTAAAATAATGAAAGATGATGAAAAAATTAAAAAATCTACATATCAGTATAGTGATCCTAATGTAGTATTTAAAAATTTAGATTTATTTGTTCATCTTATAGTAAATACAGATACAACATCATTAATAGTTACGGGGCAGCCCGGTGTTGGTAAAACATACACTGTCACAAATTCACTTGAAAAATATAATGCTGATTATGTAAAAATAACAGGAAGATCCACAGCACAAGCATTATATATTGCTTTATATGAAAATAGTGAAAAAATAATTTTTTTTGATGATTGCGATAAGGTTTTATTTGATACAGATTCTATAAGTATATTAAAGGCAGCATTAGATAGTAATCCTATACGAGAAATATCATGGCTATCAAGGGGAGAAATAAAATCAGATACTGGCGAAATTATTCCTGATAAATTTAAATTTACTGGAAAATGTATTTTTATAACAAACTCGCCATTGAAAAAGATTGATCAAGCTTTATGGTCAAGAAGTATGGTAATAGAGGTGGCATTTACCCCAGAAGATATGCTCAAATATCTCAATACAATTGTTGAAAATATTGATATAGATTGCCCAGATGATGTAAAACATCAAGCATTAGATTTTATTGCTATAGCATATAGACAAGGATATGATGTTGAATTAAGCGTAAGAAGTATCATAAAAGCAATTCATATAGAATCTCTAGATATATCTATAACAGAAATGTTTAATCTTATTGTACAACAATGTAAAAAAATTAAATAAATTTATGAATAATTGCAACGATATATATCGAAAAATGATTTTTTATGAAACATTCCAAACTTTTTTACATATATTTTTCCTATAAAAAAAATTTTTTCATCTGTATATAATTTTTAAATTGTTAATAATCAATGTGAAATTTGATAAATATATTCATTAACAATGGGTATGATTTTAAAATCTTATGGATATTTTATACGTTTATGTGTTAATTAAAATTCTAATGTAAATTTATATTTAGAATAAAAAATGAAAAAATTTTTTTTATAAACTATTTTTTGTATTTATATTTGAGCAAAATTATTGATAATATTATTGCAATAAAATGAAAGTATATGTTTTAATGAATAATATTGATAAACATGCCAAATAATAAAAATAAATAATATTTATGTTAATACATAGCCTAATAGCAGATAAAAGAGAAATTAAAGATTTTTATAGGATGTCTTTGTCAATTTATTTATATCCGAAAAACATTAAGTAAAATAGCAACAAATTTTATACCCCTATTCAAAAAGAATTATATGAACGTAGAATTAAATTTTATCAAAGCAGCAGAAAGTAGAAAACTTTGTTAATTAATAGACCAAAATGGTAACAAACGATTGGTAGAGCCATATATGGTTTATTCGTCTGCGACAGGTAAAAGATTATTTCATTGTTATCAGATTTATGGACACAGTGAGAGTAACCATCCATCTAGATGGAAAAATATACAAGTAGATGCATTTATCCAAGCAACAATACAGGATAAGGCATTTATAGCTAGAAAAGAATATAATCCATTCAACTACGAAATATTTCCAAAAGTTTACTTTTCAATACCAACTTTTGATGGACGACAAAAGTAAGGGATAAAAATAATCCAAGAAAAATCATTATAAATTTGTAAAAAAATTTTGGTTCTATAAAAATATTATTAAATTTGTAAATATAAAATAGTCAACTTTTTATAAAATATTTTATCATGGAAACAGATTTAAATAAAGTATTATTTCAAGCCTTAAAAGATGAGGATAAGAGAGCTATTATGGAAGCATTGCAAAAAGGTGCTGATATTAATGCGAAAGATAATGATAATGATGGTATGACAGCTCTAATGTATGCATCTGAAGATGGTAATCTAGGCATAGTAGATCTACTCATTGCAAATGGTGCAGATGTTAATGCGAAAGATAATAATGGGTGGACAGCTCTAATGTTTGCATCTTTTGTTGATAATCTAGAGGTAGCCACTCTACTTATAAAAGAAGGTGCTGATGTTAATGCAAAAGATAATGATGGTGTGTCAGTTCTAATGTTAGCATCTATAGAAGGGAATTTAGATATAGCCACTCTACTTATAAAAGAAGGTGCTGATGTTAATGCTAAAGATACATTTACTTATGGTATGACATCTCTAATGTATGCAGCTGAATCTGGGGAAAAAGAAGTAGCAAATTTACTCATAAAAGAAGGTGCTTATGTTAATGCTAAAGATAAAGATGGTAAGACATCTCTAATGTATGCATCCGAAAAGGGAAATCTAGATATAGCAGATCTACTCATTGCCCAAGGTGCTAATATTCATGCAAAAGATAGAGATGGTAAGACAGCTCTGATATATGCTGCCGAATCTGGCAAACTAGAAGTAGCAAATTTACTCATATCAAAAGGTGCAGATGTTAATGCTAAAGATAATGATGGTCGTACAGCTCTAATGTATGCATCTGAATCTGGCAAACTAGAAGTAGCAAATTTACTAATATCAAAAGGAGCTAATGTTCATGCAAAAGATAAAAATGGTGAGACAGCTCTGATGTATGCATCCAAATTTGGTGAACTAGATACTGCTGCTCTACTTATTAAAAAAGGTGCTGATATTAATGCTAAAGATAATCTGGGGTTTACTGCTATAAAGTTTGCTTTATTATTTGGTAAGCAAGATATGGTCAAATTAATCATAGAAAAAGGGAAGCTATACCTCTTACAATAATATGTTTTTTTTATTAAAAAAACTAGTGCGATAATTGTGGCTTAGCAGATATTAGTGTTTTATTAACCATGACCTTTAGGTCGAATATCAAAGGATAGATATTAACCACGACCTTTAGGTCGAGGAACAACATATAAAAAACGATGGGCTTTAGCCCTGAAATAGTCTGAATAATGAATGCGATAATAAATAACAAAGAAACGTTGTATTGGAAATTCACAAATCAATTAAATCATAGATTGCCACAATAAAAACTCTTCGTATGAACATATAATCATACCATCTATTAACCATGACCTTTAGGTCGTGGAACAACAAAAAAAGGGAATGGGCTTTAGCCCTGAAATATTCAGTACCGCAGATTCCCAGATGATTCATCAAAAAAACGCATTGTAGCGGCAACTCACGAATTGTTAGTTCATAAAATTTTAATTTTAAAATAGCGTGGGAAAATCATCATAAGTTTGTAAAAATATTTTGTTTATCTAAAAAAATTATTAATTTTGTAGCAAAATGGAGTTCAGAAACCATTAAAAAAAACGGGGCAAAACCTGAAAAGCCAGACTAGTATGATAAACAAAAAAAATAAAAATTTTGAAATTAATAACTACAATGAATTTGTAGAAAAATTAAACGAAAGTTTAAATGAACAAACAATTATTCCAAGAGCTGATAGCAACATGGCAATTGGAGACGTCGTAGCAATATCTTCTTTTTTAGCTGGTGAACAGAAAAAATTACACCTAACAGTAATTCCTTATGTGACAGCCGATAAAAAACTTCTTATAAAGCCATATTATCTTTTACTAACTAATAAAAGAGATGAAGGTAGCGAACGTTGGGATGACCCAAACTGGGAACCGGAATTTATGCTATATGGAAATGATGATCCTATATTTGATTATACTGCAATAGGCGGCCCATATTCATGTCCAGAACAAGCTGAAGAAGACCTAAAATATAAAAATGAATCTAATGCAGATGGAAAGCAATGGGATAAAAGTTCAGTTAAAGTTGGAACTAGACACTACAAAAGCAATGGGGAAGAAGAATTAATTGAAGTTGAAGTAAATGATATAATAGACATGCTTAACTTTAATTTAAAATATAATACTGGTGATGGTGGATTATTAGAAGAAATAACAAATGTTATAGAAAACATTGATTTAGAAAAAATTATGTCAGAGATAGATCAAGAAACCAAAGATAAAATGGAAAGGGAAGAAGATGTATTTTAAAATAAACATATAAATTATGCCAGATGATGAAGAATATCCTGTAAAAAAAATGCCATCTATTCCTGCAATTAGTAGTAATATAGATGATATAACAGATGATATAACAAATACTATTGCAAATTCAAATGTTAATAAGCCTAGAAATTTTCTAAAAATTAATCATCCATTTGATTCTCATCATAAATTTGAAATAGCATTTAATCCACAAAAAAATGAAGATGCTAATTTAAGAGTTCCAATTGAAGTAAAAAATGGAGTTGGATCATTATTTAATCCATATGCAGTTGTATGCTTTCCATCGGTTAATGGAGATTATAATACTATTTTAGATACGCTATATAATAAATTTTACCTTGATAACAATAAATAATATTTTTGTATATAATATTTTGTCTTTATGATTTTTTATTATATATATGAAAAATATAATTAATTTTGTAAAAAAATCATTAAAAACATAAAAAAATGGATAGATTAAGTCAAATAATGGAACAAATTGAGAAGTTGTCATGGCAAGAGTTGCAGCAACTAATGTCTCAGATTCAATTCGTACTACATCAGAAGATATTGGATGAGATACAGCAAAGGCCCAAAGATGAAGCTAAAGAAAAAGAAGATAAAGAATATCAATTAAATAATCTGAAAGAAATTTACGAAAAGGCTTTATACCCTCCTATATTTAAAAATAATCCTAAATATTGTATAGGGAAATTTGCAAATTTAACGGCATACATTTCTTATGAAGATATCATGAATTACAAATATGTAATAAGGGCACGTGATTGGTCATCATGTGATTCAACTGTATTAGTTTCTAATGAAGGAAGTGAAATAATAAAAGAGTATGATAACATGGAAAGTCTTATAGATGATGGATGGGAATTAGATTAAAAAAATTCTTTTATCTTTGTAGTAAAATAGTATTTATGTTTTTCATTTTTTAATAATATAAAAATAATAGGAGGTTTAAAAATATGGGATTAGTATTAGGAGATTTAGAAAAAGTGCCAAGTGATATGACAGTACAAGAGTGCTATGAACGTATCTATAATTGGTTTAAAAAATATGGTGAGATAAGGATAAAATATAAACATTTATCGAATAAATACTTAATTGCATCTTTAGATTTATTAAATGCAATACCTTCACCTGCTGAAGCAACTATAGATGATATGAATTTCGTTTTTGGTGAAATAAAGAGCAATTTATTGGAATGGCCTTTTCATGAAGAAGATGACTATGGTATCAAAATTGCAGCTTATGCTGAATTTGCTATAGGAAAGCAATTTGGTACACCATTAATAGGCGAAAGATTAAATAAATTCGATGAAAGTAGAGAATCTTCAAGATTATATCCAGAATTTAATAAACAAAAAATACAAGAGAAATATAAAAATAACAATAATAGTTAAATTTAGTATTTATTAGCATTTTTAAATATGTAATTTTTATCTAAATTTTAATTTTATTGGAATTTAAAATATTGCCATTGATTATTTATTAGTTTATAATCTCCTGCCTTTTTCCCATTATTATTGTAAAAATCAACAAATTTATTCCATTGGTCATCTAATTGATTATTATCATATACAATTTTTATATTTTCTAGGATTTTTATTTCGTGTAGTTGATTATGTAGGAATGCATTAAGGGCTATATTTCTTAAACTATTACAATTAGATAAATCTAAATTTACAATTTTATTATCTTTAAAAGAACATATACCAATTTTTTCTATTGAATTTGGTAATTTTAAATTTTTTATTTTATTTTTATAAAAACTACTATCATTAATTATTTTAAGATTTTTACAATTAGATATATCTAAGTCTTCTATTTTATTATCTTCAAATGTAGATAATCCTATTTCTTCTAATGAATCTGGTAGTTTCAAAAATTTTATTCCCTTTATAGTATTTAAAATTTTTATATATGCATTTCTTTCTTTATCATATTCATAGTTAATATAATTAATAGCGAATGCTCCATCTCCAATTTTTGTTAGTTTTTTACAATTAGATAAATCAACATTTTCTAAATTATTACATATGAATGCATAAGAATTTATTTCTTTTAATGAATCTGGCAGTTTTAAAATTTTTATTCCATTATTTGCAAATGCTCCCTCATCTATTATTGTTATTTTTTTACAATTAGATAAATCAACATTTTCTAAATTATTACATATGAATGCATAAGAATTTATTTCTTTTAATGAATCTGGCAGTTTTAATTTTTTTATTTCATTATTTGCAAATGCTCCCTCATCTATTATTGTTATTTTTTTACAATTAGATAAATCTAGTAATTTAATTTTATTACTTGCAAATGCATATTTAGATATAATGGATAATTCTTTTAATAAAGATAAATTAACATATTGAATGGAACAATCATTAAAGGCATAATCTAAAATTTTTTCAATATTAGATGGTAAAATAACATTTATTAAATTTTTACATCCTTCAAAACCATTCTTGTCAATACAAATTAGATCATTAAAGCTATTTAAATCCAAAATAGTTAGTTTATCACGTGCATTATTTTTCCCTTCTATTGTCGTTATATCATTATCTACTTTTGTATATAATGATACCAAATTCAAATATTTACTCTTTTTCATATATTTTTTTTTTCTAATTTCGTTATATGATTTTTTATTATTTCAAAAAATTTTGTGATCAATAAGAAATTTAAAACAAAATTCATTAATTTTCAAATGCAAAAATATAAAATAATATGGAAAAATCATTATAAATTTGTAAAAAAAATTCAATTATGCTACAACCTATATTTTTATCAATAGATTATAAACTAAAAAAACAAAATATAGGATATTACAATCAAAGTATCGCTCAATCTCAAATTGATAATTTCAAAAAATCATTAATTAATTTTATTAATAATGTTAATCAACTATCGAATGATAATCAACAAAGAGAGGAATCATTAAAGCTAAAAATTAGAGATTTTCTAACAAGCACCTTCTATCATAATGATCAAATAGATATCCACGGCAATATAGATTTAGCAATTCTAAATAAAGAAAATTCAAGAAATAATGTAGAGGTGATACTCGAACTCAAAACTCCACAAAACACTGCTGAAATGATATCTACAGGCAATCTCAACAAAAAAGCTATGTGGGAGCTGGTACATTATTATATGCAGGAGAGACTAAAAGGTAATATCACTATCAAGCATTTAATAGCTACTAATGGTGTAGAATGGTTCATTTTTGATGCTAGAGAAATTGATAAATTATTTTATCAAAATCAAACATTTCTTAAAAATTACAAAAATTGGCATAATAATATTACTGTTAATAATAATGTACAAATGGCTTATCAGATTATAGAAAACCACATAAATCTATCTAATGATGAGATAGAGGCAGTACATTTCAATATAAATGCTATAAACACAAATAACGATGATGAAATCATCAAACTATACAAGCTCTTATCTCCTCAGCATTTGCTCAAGTTGCTTTTTGCCAATGACAGTAATACTCTGAATACTGAATTCTATAATGAGCTCTTGTATATTCTAGGATTAGAAGAAAAAAATGAAGGTAGATATATAATCAATAGAGTTGCTCCAGCTGATAGACAGAGTGCTTCTCTAATAGAAAATATTATTAATCAGCTAAAAATAAATAAAAATTTTAATGATGAGGAGTCTATCTTTGAGATTGCACTAGAGCTATGTATCACTTGGCTAAATAGAATCCTTTTTCTCAAACTTTTAGAAGGACAATTGATTAAATTTCATAATGATAACAAATTAGATTATTCATTTATGAATATTGATAAAATCAAGGGATTTGATGATCTGAATGAGTTATTTTTTGAGGTTCTGGCTTTACCTGAAAAAAATAGATCTCAAGATGTACAAGAAAAATATAAAAACATACCATATCTTAATAGTTCACTTTTCGAACTTACTGATTACGAAAATCATTATATCACCATCGACAATCTAAAAGATAGATTAGAATTGCCTTTATACAAATATACTGTACTAAAAGATAATCATGGTAGACCACTGACAGGTAAACTATCGACATTAAATTATCTATTTCGTTTTCTTAATTCCTATGATTTCTCTAGTGATGTTAATAAAACTGTGCAAAGTGACAATAGAGATATCATAAATGCTGCTGTTCTAGGATTAATTTTTGAAAAAATTAATGGTTACAAAGATGGCTCATATTTCACTCCTGGATACATAACCGAGTATATGTGCCGCGAGACTATCAGAAGAGCAATTATTGAAAAATTTAACGAAAAAGGTTGGCAATGCAGAGATTTCACTGACTTGTATAATGCTATCACACCGCTAAATATTAAAGATGCAAATGAGATAGTAGACAGCGTTAGAATATGCGATCCAGCCGTAGGCTCTGGTCATTTCCTCGTCTCTGCATTAAATGAAATCATCGCTATCAAAAGTGAATTAGGTATTTTAGTAGATGAGGCGGGCAAAATATTAAAAAATTGTAAAATTAATGTGGAAAATGATGAGCTGGTAATCCGCTATGATAATGAATTTTTTCAATATATACCTAATAATCCTGATAGTCAGCGCGTGCAAGAAACTATTTTCAGAGAAAAACAAAAAATCATAGAAAACTGCCTCTTCGGTGTAGATATTAATCCTAAATCTGTACAGATAACTCGTCTACGCCTGTGGATAGAACTACTGAAAAATGCTTATTACAAAGCTCCTGATTACAAGGAGCTAGAGACATTACCAAATATTGATATTAATATCAAATGTGGCGACTCGCTTATTAGCAGATTTAATCTGAAAGATGACACTCAAAACCTCACACCAGCTGATAGAAAAAAAATTAGATTAATCATAAATAAGTATAAAGATATTGTGATACTCTACAAAAGTACTACTGACAAGGATACTAGACATCAATTAAAAAATGAAATTGAGAAACTAAAAGAACAATTTAGCCAAATTAGCGATCCTCAAGATCCTGATTTCAAAAAACTAAAAGAAAAACAAGATCTACTCAATAATCTGAGCCTCCAGACTAATATTAATTTTGATGAATCTTATGCAAAAGCATGGAGAGAAAATCTCGATAAATTAATAAAAGAAGTGAGTGAATTGCAAAATATATACGACGAAAAGCAAAAAACTATATACAAAAATGCCTTCGAGTGGCGTTTCGAGTTCCCCGAAGTGCTCAATGACGATGGAGATTATGTAGGCTTCGACGCAGTGATTGGCAATCCACCGTATATTGGAGAGAAGGGGCATAAAGAAATTTTTAAAAATGTTAAGAATGTGGATTTGGGTAAGTTTTATGTTGGCAAAATGGATTATTTCTATTTTTTCTTTCACTTGGCTCTTAATATAGCTAAAGATAATGGATATATAGCATTTATAACAACTAATTATTATATTACTGCATTAGGAGCTAAAAAATTAAGAGAAGATTTATATAAAAGAGCAACTATTATAAAATTGATAAATTTTAATGAGTTAAAAATTTTTGAATCTGCAACAGGACAACATAATATGATCACTATATTAAAAAAAGGTAAAAAAGATAATGAATTGGCCAATACTATTATTACACATAAGAAAGGTCATGCTACATCAGAGATTTTACAAAAAATATTATCCGGCGATGATAATGAAACAGATTATTATCAAATGAAACAAAAAGATTTGTATGATGACGATGAGTATTATATAAGATTAATTCCAAAAAGTGATGAACCTATTCAAAAAATATTAGATAAAATAAAAAATACAGGTACCAAATTAGGTAATATATGTAATGTAAATCAAGGTATAGTAACTGGTGCAGATAAAGTAAGCAAAAAGCATATTGACAAATATAGAATTAAGGCAGAAATAGGAAATGGTATCTTTGTTTTGTCCGATAAAGATATTTCAAATTTAAATTTGAGTAAAAAAGACAGAGAAATATTAAAACCATGGTTTAAGAATAGTGATATTTTTAGGTGGGGAACATTATTATCAACTACTGAAAAATTAATTTATGCGGATAAAAGATTACGTAATTTAGATGGTAATAAACTAAAAGAACATCTAGAAAAATTTAAGAAAATTTTGGACGATTCAACAGTTAATTCTCCATATCTCCATAGGCCAAGAGATATTAACTTTGATTCTGCAAAAATCGTAGCTCCTCAGCGTAGTCCAAGAAATACTTTTGGTTATAATGAAGTACCATGGTATGCCGCATCTGATGTGTTTTTTATTACACAAAAAGATGAAAATGTTTCATTGAAATACATATTGGCATTATTAAATTCTAAATTATATTATCTGTGGCTATACTATCGTGGCAAAAGAAAAGGTGAGATTTTGGAATTAACAGCTAAACCACTTTCAGAAATTCCAATTAAAATAGTACCACAAATGGATCAGCAGCCATTTATAGATTTGGTAGATCAAATCCTCGACGCCAAAAAAACAAATCACGCAGCAGATACCACCGCATGGGAAAAAGAAATCGACCAATTGGTCTACAAATTATATGAATTGACAGACAAAGAGATAAGGATAATAGAAGGGGTAAATGAAGTAAATATTTAATAAATTTGTAAAAATTATATTTTTATGTCATCTAGTCCTAACGGTTTTATTCCTCCACATGGTGGTTATCAAAATCTCATGTCTTATCAAATGGCAGAAATTGTATATGATGCCACTGTTTATTTTTGTAATAAATATATTAATAAATTTTCAAGAACCCATGATCAAATGGTGCAAGCAGCAAGGAGTGGAAAACAAAATATTGCAGAAGGCAGCATGGCATCGGGCACTTCTAAAGAAACTGAAATAAAATTAATAGGCGTCGCTAGAGCTAGCCTAGAAGAACTATTAATTGATTATAAAGATTTTTTGCGAACATACAAACTAACATTATGGGATAAAAATGATCCTCAAGCACTTGAAATAAGAGCGCTGGGAAAATTAAAAGATAGGTCATATAAGACTTATAGGTCATATATTGAAGATTCTAACCCAGAGGTTTCAGCAAATACTATTATCTGTTTAATTCACCAAACAAATTATCTATTAGATCAACAAATAAGAAAATTAGAGGAACAATTTATAAACGAAGGTGGAATAAGAGAAAATATGATGAAAGCCAGATTAAATAATAAAAAAAATAAGAATTAATTAAACACTCGAATAATCAAAGAATGGGTTTTCATTAGGCAATTCACAAATAGACCCAAACAAAACACCTCGCAAAGGCGTATAATCATATATCACATTCATATAAAAAAACCGTGGTTTCATCAAATCCCAATTATTATCGCCATTAAATTCGCTTACCTGGACACGATTATTCATCGCCAGGTGCATATTTCATAACCATTTGCACGCACAATAGACAATGTTTATTTGGGAATATTGTTGATGGAGAAATAATGTTAAATAAATTCGGGGAATTGGTAAAAACCGAATGGCAGAAAACCGGCATTATTCGACCAAATATCGTTATTGATGCATTCGTTATTATGCCAAATCATTTACATGGAATTTTAATTATTAATGATGAATTTTGTTATTGTAGAGACACGTTGCAACGTGTCTCTACAATAGGGCAAAAAATAAATGAAAATAATCAAATTGAACAATTTGGAAAACCCACAAAAAATTCAATTCCAACCATTGTACGATTATTTAAATCAACCACAACCAAACAAATAAATCAAATTCGTCAAACCCCTGGCATTCCTGTCTGGCAACGCAATTATTACGAACATATCATTCGAGATACCGATGATTTATCTCGCATTCGTCATTATATTGCGGACAATCCAAAGAATTGGAACAATGATAAATATAATATCAACCCCCAATAAAAAAAACCTCGTAAAGGCATATAATCATATATCACATTCACATAAAAAAACCGTGGATTCATCAAATCCCAATTATCATCGTCATTCCATTCGCTTACCTGGACACGATTAGTCTCGTCCAGGTGCATATTTCATAACCATTTGCACGCACAATAGGCAATGTTTATTTGGTGAAATTGTTGATGGAGAAATAATGATGAATAAATTCGGAGAATTGATAAAATCTGAATGGCAGAAAACACGCATTATTCGCCCAAATATCGTTATTGATGCATTCGTTATTATGCCAAATCATTTGCATGGAATTTTAATTATTAATAATGAATTTTGTTATCATAGAGACACGTTACAACGTGTCTCTATGATAACAAAATATTTTTATAATTATTTTTCTTTATTTGAATTATTATCTTGATTTTTTATTAATGCTTTGTGAGAAAGTTTAAATTTACCAGTTTTAGTATCGATGTCTAAAATTTTGACTTGAACATGATCACCTACTTTATAGTAATCATTTACATCATTTACACGTTTATTATCAATTTCTGAAATATGTAAAAGGCCTTCTTTACCTGGCAATATTTCCACAAAAGCTCCATAAGCCTGTATAGATTTCACGATGCCATCAAAAACATCACCTATTTGAGGAACAGTAGTAATAGCTTTGATTTTATTAACAGCTTTTTCTAAACCTTCTTTATTAGTAGAGAAGATATCTACTACAGCCATATCACCTGCTTCTTCTATGACGATAGTGCTATTAGTTTCTCTTTGTAGTTCTTGAATCACTTTACCGCCCACACCTATGACAGCACCCATAAATTCACGAGGAATTGTTAATTTCTTATAACGTGGTACATTGGGTTTATAGTCAGGTCTACTGGTAGAAATGGTTTGATTCATTATATTTAATATATGTAATCTTCCTTTTTTTGCTTGTAATAGAGCCTCTGATAAAACTTGAAATGACAATCCTTTTACTTTAATATCCATTTGGCAAGCAGTAATGCCATCAGCTGTACCAGCTACTTTGAAGTCCATATCGCCGAGATGATCTTCGTCTCCTAGGATATCACTTAAAACTGCATATTTACCAGTAGTTTCATCCATTATCAGTCCCATTGCGATACCTGATACAGGTTTACTCATTTTAACACCAGAGTCCATTAGTGCTAAAGAACCTGCACATACTGTAGCCATTGATGAGCTGCCATTAGATTCTAATATATCTGATACCACTCTGATAGTATAAGGATTATCTTCATTGCGTACTATCATATTTTTTAATGCTCTAAGAGCCAAATTACCATGTCCTATTTCTCTGCGTCCCAAGCGTAATGGTTTAACCTCGCCCGTAGAAAAAGGTGGAAAATTATAATGTAATAAAAAATTACTTGTCCCTTCGTAGACTGCTCCATCTATTAATTGTTCATCAAGTTTTGTACCTAGAGTAACAGTTGTTAAGCTTTGTGTCTCTCCTCGAGTGAAAATAGCAGAACCATGTGCAGAGGGTAAATAATTAACTTCGCACCAAATAGGTCTGATTTCATCTAAGGCACGCCCATCTAATCTTTTGCCATCTTCTAATATCATCTGTCTAACTGCTCTTTTGTGCAAATCATGGAAATATCTATTTACCATTGATGTTATTTCAGCTTTCTCATCTTCAGAAAATTGATTTAGAAATTCTTCTTTAATAGCATCAAATTTTTCTTGACGTTCTTTTTTAGAAGTTAAATGTTCTCGAGCTACTGATAAAACTTTGTCATAGCAGAAATCTTCTAATTTTTGTTTAATTTCTTCACTATTTACTTCGTGGTCATAGATGCGTTTAGGTTTACCAGCTTTTTCTCTGAGACGCATTTGTCCTTCTATTTCTAGTTTAATGTATTCATGAGCTATCTTGAGAGCTTCTATGATAGTGTTTTCGTCTACTTCTTTGCTCTCTCCCTCTACCATATTAATAT
>JAPXMM010000004.1:0-39414 GCA_033809015.1 Bacteroidales bacterium | reverse complement strand
GTTGCTTTTTTAGAAACATTTATAAACTCTTTTATAAGGAAAATGCTAGATCGTCTATTAGGCATCAAAATAGTAATATCCTTCAGATTATCATTATGTTTTTGATAAATATGATTTGCTACTAAATGTAAAAATGATTCCATAATTTTTGTAATTAAAAATGTTTTATATTGCTACGTTAATTAATTCATTTTTATCAATATTAAGTAAATATCCTTCAATTTTTTTGTTGCTAGTTTGTTGAAGTATTTCAATGTATTTCTTAATTTGATTTTTATAATCTGTTAAATCTTTATCACCAGTTTTGAAATCTACTAAAACGATTTTATCTGAATGGATAAAGACCTTGTCTGGTCTGAGCATTTTGCCGTCATGTGCTAAATCTCGCTCGCTGACTATCTCTTCAGCTTTAGTAAACCAATCTATAACGGATGGATATTCATTAAAAATATTTCTAATTTTTGTTTTTATTTTTTCACTGTCATCTATCGTTTTATGATGTTTTTTTAGAATCTTATCAGCTTTTTCTTCCCATTTATTTATGTCGTCTATTGCTCTGAAAATATCATGTATCAAGACGCCATAGGCTATATGTTCTCTGGTAGATAATCCATAATTTTGTTTAATTTTTATTTCAATTTTTGCATTTTCTTTTGCTTTCCAGTCGAATTGTGAAATATTTTTACTATCATTATTATAGTCATTGTCAACTAATTCTCCTATTTCGTAAACATCATAATCTTTTATAGAAGTAGTTGATTTATAGCTACTTAAAAGGCCTAATGTTTCGATATCAAAATCATTATTTATGCATTTCAAAACTTCTTTGCCGATGCATTTGTTTTCGATATTAGCTATTAGCACTTTTTTAGCACGTGTGAAAGCCACATAGAGAAGGTTGAGATCATCTACGTCTTTTTTTGTTTTTTCTAAAAGATATTCTTCTGCGAAATGTGAATTAACAAGTTCTTTATTAGCTTTTAAAAGAAAAGCTGGTATATTAGAGTTGTTTACGAAATTTGGCTTTTGAAACCACATATAATCGGATAAATTTTTGGTCCAATTTACATAAGGCACTATTACAGCGTCGTATTCTAATCCTTTAGATCTGTGAATAGAAATTATATGTACGCCATTTTCGTTTTCACTTATTTTTACTGATTCTTTGATTCCTTTATTTAGAAACCAATGAATAAACATCACTTCATTATTAGATTTCTCTTGTTGGTAGTTTTTTATTAATTGTAAAAAATGAATACAAAAAGTTTGTTCTCTCTCGCTCATCTGTGAATAAATGGTATTTACTAAATGCTCAGCTTTAAAATATAAATTTTGAGCCAAGAAATTCTCATCTTTACATAAATCATTGGAAATATCGTCGTAGGAGATTAGATTTTCATTTTTAATATTTTCATAGAAAGCTTTTGACATGTAACGAGCATAGTTAGAGCCATTATGTAACCAATAAATAGTAAAAACTATCCATAAAACAGCATCAGAATTAGCATAAGTGATACTTTCCTGAGAGATTATTTTGAAATCATTGTCATCTACCGGTGGATTTTCGAGTAAATATTTAAAAATCATAGCAGCTTCTTTATTACTTCTTACTAGAATGCCAATGTTTTTATAGTTTTTATCCCATAGTTGCTCTAAGTCTTTTCTCATCAAATCCAAAACATTTGTATCTTCTTCATCATCTGTATCATCGTCATTATCTTTATTTTTATCTTTCTCTTGTTTCACATAAAGTTTCACATTGCCTTTAAAGTTGCCAAATTTGTCTTTTTTATCAAGAGGGATTTCTTGTTTCACACTTCTATCTTTTTGTGGATCTATATAAATCTCCTTGATATAGTCCAATTTATCATTATTTTCGTCATTAAAAAGATCGTCCAGATGCAAAAGCTTATCAAAAAGAGAATTATTAAAAGCGACAATATTAGGATAGGATCTCCAATTGTCTTTGAGAGTATTTCTAGAAATATAATTAGAAAAATCTTGGTCTATAGTATCTTTCATTATTCCCCAGTCGCCATTACGCCAGCGATATATAGCCTGCTTGATATCACCTACTAAAAGCACATTTTCCCCATCTGTAGCACTTATGCTTTCCTCTATCAGAGGTTTAATAATTTCATATTGTACACGTGATGTATCCTGGAATTCATCGATTAAAAAATATTCATAATATACACCTAATTTTTCATAGATAAACATATAATTTTCTTCGATAAATGACTTGAGCATCTTACCAATATCTGATAAAAGTAAAATATTGTTTGTTTTCTTGTAAATATTCAATTTTTGTAAAATATGACTTAGTAGTGCTACATTGTGTATTTGCTTAGATATTATGCGTGCAGTGGTATAATTTTTATATTCATCACTATTCATTAAATCATTAAATTCTTGCATTAATTCTTTAATTTTATCCTGATATGCTTGATCTAATGAATTGAGAGAATTTTTGGAGAATAAACCTTGTTCGCCTTTAATGACTTTTTCAAATCTACTACCTGGAAATAAATCTTTAAAAGAATCTTTAATTTTTATCGCATTTTCTAATTTTGAGCCAATATACTTTACGCTTCCATCTCCTTTATATGCAAAATCTACTTCTTTATAGCCAGTTTCATTTAGAATCTTATTAAAATCATCATTTATGTTGTTAGCTTTATCCAAAAAAACTTTCATTTGCCTTTCTAATTCTGAATTTAAATTAATAAAATCGTCATCAGAGATTGAATTAAAATTTTCTTCATAATCATTAAAAAATTCTTTATTTATCTCTCTTGTAAGCTCATTGAGTAGTTTATTATAATTAAAAGATTTATTATCACGTAGCTTGTCCTCAATAAATTTAACAAGCCAATCAAAAGCTGGGTCTTGTTTCTGTAAGCTCATAGTGAAATCGTCCACAGCATCTTCATAAATCTCATCATTTTTCACTATCAATTCATAATTATATCTAATGCCAATCTCATAAAGAGCACCTCTAAAAAGTTTTTGCAAAAAGCTATCAATCGTAGATACATTAAAGTCTTGATAATTGTGCAGTATATTGAAAAGAACATTTTTAGCAGCTGCAGCGATATCATCGTCAGTTGATTGACTTATAGGTTTTCCATTAATTTTACTATCCTTAGCGAATGCAATAAATTCTTTTAATGATCCTGGTTTTTTGACAGATAAATTATATAATCTATCTAATATTCTTGTTTTCATCTCATTCACAGCAGCATTAGTAAAAGTAATAGCGACTATTCTTTTAAATTTTTCAGGACTTTCTAGTGCTAATTTAACGTAAAACATAGACAATTGAAATGTTTTGCCACTACCAGCAGAAGCTTCTAATATTTTAATAGACATTAATGAAATATTTTTGAGGTTTTAGCAAAGATAAGAAAAAAATGTTTTTGAGTGAAAATAAAAAAAAGAGGTCAAGATGAAACTCAAACCTCTATTTTTAAAAAAAATTTATCATTTATGAAACTAGGAAAGCACTCTTCTCTCCTTAATTTTAGCTTTTTTACCTCTCAATTCACGGAAATAATAAATACGAGCTCTACGTACACGACCTCTTTTATTTAAATCTATTTGAGCGATATTAGGATTAGTGAAAGGGAAAATACGCTCTACGCCAACATTATTCGAAATTTTGCGTACAGTAAAAGTTTTGTTTAGTCCCTTACCTTTAATCTGAATGACAACACCTTGAAATTGTTGTATTCTCTCTTTATTACCTTCTTTTATTTTATAGTGTACAGTTATAGTATCACCAGCTCTGAAATTGGGATAATCAGGCTTTATATTTAACTGCTCATCTACATATCTGATAATGTCATCTCTACCCATAGCTGTATATTTTAAAAAATTGAATGCAAAATTAAATAATTTTTTTGATATAAAAATATTTATTAAAAAATTTTTTTAATTATATCCATTATATTAATGACTTATTGTAATTTTGAGAAAAAAATTAAAAAAAATGCATAAAGTCAAGGATGAAAGAACAAAATCTGCTATAAAAATTACTTGGGTGGGTTTTTGGGTTAATATGGGCTTGTCGGGTTTTAAATTAATTGCTGGTATTGTGGGTAATAGTACAGCAATGGTAGCAGATGCTATACACTCTTTATCAGATTTTATAACTGATATTATTGTAATTGTATTTGTGGGAGTATCGGGCAAAGAGCGTGATAACGATCATAAATATGGTCATGGAAAATTCGAAACATTTGCTTCTTTTTTAGTTAGTTTAGCGCTAATTGTCGTTGGCATTTTTATTTTTTGGAATGGTTTAATGAAAATCTTAGATATAGCAAAAGGTAATATAATAGAACCACCAACCCTAATAGCTTTGATTGCTGCTATAGTTAGTATTATTACCAAAGAGACCTTATATCAATATACAGTTAAAACTGGAAAAAAAATTAACAATAATGCAGTAATAGCCAATGCTTGGCATCATAGATCTGATGCTTTATCATCTATAGGGACAGGTATTGGTATAGGTGGAGCTATATTCTTAGGACCGCAAGCACGTATATTAGATCCTTTAGCTGGTATAATCGTTAGCTTCTTTATTATCCGAGTAGCTTTTAAAATTTTATTACCAAGTGTTAATGAATTATTAGAACGTTCATTACCCAAAGATATTGAAAAAGAAATTATAGACACTATAAACTCTATCCCTCAAATAAAAGCTTTTCATAATTTAAAAACTAGAAAAGTAGGAAATACCTATGTCATTGATGTTCATATAAAACTCGATAAAGAAATATCATTTACCTTATCACATGATATAGCTACTCAATTAGAAAATAAATTAAGAGAAAATTATGGAAGTCAAACTATTATCAGTGTGCATACCGAACCTTATTATGAGAGAGCACATGAGTCTACTGTATAGTATAAAAAAATATACACTATAGAACTTTATTTTCTGAGATTTAATAAAAATATATATTATCATTTATTATAAATATCAATCTCAAGCGTCACTGATTATTTTGAAACTATAACTTGTTTAAATATATGGTAAAACTTAACTTTCCCTTTCTAAAGCGATTATTTGTTTAAGATATATTTTTCACCACTAATAAGTTTCATATCTTTTCTCTATCAATTTTTGATTATTTTTGCCACAAAAAAAATTAACATATGATTAGAAGAATAATGTTATGTGTTTTGCTGATTATTTATTCATTAATTGCATTTTCGCAGCAAACAAATCTGTTTTCTTTACCAATAGACGATAATCCTAATAAAAGTTTGACTTATGAGCAAATAATGAAGCTATCACATGATCTAGCTTTGAAATATCCAAATAATATTAAATTCACAACTTTGGGATTATCTGAACAGAATGACACTATACCAGCATTGATTATTTATAAAGACAAAGCTAATAATCCCACAGAAATAGCTAATCAAAATAAAGCTACGCTTATGATACAAGCTGGCATACATCCTGGAGAACCTGACGGGATAGATGCAGGTTTTATGCTCATTAGAACATTATTTTCTAATACTAATTATTTGGATTTGCTCGATAACGTTTCTATAATCTTTATTCCTGTTTTTAATGTAGATGGATTGAAATTGCTAAGTCCCTATCATCGCATCAATCAAAATGGTCCTGAGCTACAAGGCTGGCGAGCAAATGCTCATAATCTAAATCTAAATAGGGATTATATTAAAGCAAGCTCTATAGAAATGAAATATTGGTTGCAGTTTTATTATTATTGGAATCCTGATTTATTTATCGATTGTCATACTACTGATGGAGCAGATTATCAATATGTGATGACTTTTGATATGCAATTGCCACCTTTTATGAGTGATAAGTTTAATTATTTTTTCAAAAATAATTTTATCCAAAATTTCATTTATGAAATGGACAATAAAGGCTACCTAGCTACACAATATGTAGCTTTTAGAAATTGGTTCAGTCCTGAGAGTGGATTGGCAGCATCTCTTTATAGTCCTATGCTATCTCATGGCTACCCGCTTTTGAATAATAGACCAGCATTATTACTAGAAACTCATATGCTGAAAACTTATAAACAAAGAGTTTTGGCTACGCATCAAGCCTTACTCATTACCTTACAATGGATTAATAATAATAAAAATAATTTTAAAAATATATTAACTAATGAAGATGCCTACTCTCTATCAATAGCTAAGCCTCAAATTTCTTTTCCAATAGAATATAAACTTGCCGATCATCAAAGTAAAAAAATATTGAAGGGATATCAATTAAATAAAGCAGTTAGTCCAATTACAGGCATATCTTATTATACTTATGATAATACTAAACCGATGGATTTGACTTTAGACTTCTGGGATTCTATAGAAGTGAAAAATAACATTACTTTGCCATTTGGCTATATACTTGGTCCTGAATGGAAAAACTTGATAGAAATTCTCGAGCTACATCAGATATCTTTTATTACTTTCTCAGAAGAAATGAACTTAAAAGTACAATATTATTATTTGACAAAACTCGAATTTGATAATGCTATTTTCGAAGGTACATTTAAACCAATATTTTCATATCAAATTCGCGATACTCTATTAAAATTTCCTAAAGGTAGCTATTTTATTCCTATTCATCAAAGAGCATGGAAAAGGATAGTTTATCTTTTAGAGCCTGAATCTTCAACAGGTTTTATGCAAATGGGCTATTTCAATTCTATGTTCGAAAGAAAAGAATATGGTGAAATATATGTGCTAGACACTTTAGCACAAAATATGCTAAAAGATAAAAAAATAGCGGCAGCTTTTGAAGAAAAGAAAGCAAAAGAGCTAGACTTTGCTAAAGATCCTTGGTCACAATTGATGTGGTTTTATGATAATTAGCCTTGGCGAGATCAACGTAGACAAACTATTCCGGTTTTTAAAGTTTCAGACGAGGCGACATTTAATAAAATTAATTACTGATAAAAATCTTCTATTTATATCAATTAAAACATTTTTCATATTTTTGAAATTAAAATAATAATATGAAAGTATCAATTTTGACTTACAATGTTAATGGTATAAGGGCAGCTATTAGCAAAGGGTTGATAGATTTTTTAAGTAAAGATAATAGTGACATAGTTTGTTTTCAAGAGTTAAAAGCTAGTGCAGATCAGATACCAGATATATTATTCCAAGAACTTGGATATCAAACTCATTGGCATTCTGCAGAGAAAAAAGGTTACTCAGGAACAGGATTGCTCACAAAAATAAAACCTGATAAGGTAGAAATAGGAATGGGAATACCGAAATATGATAAAGAAGGGCGAATGATAAAAGCATATTACGGTTCTGTAGTTTTGATAAATGTTTATCATCCTAGTGGTAGCAGTGGCGATGAGAGACAAGCATTTAAAATGCAATGGCTAGATGATTTTGATAATTATATTCAAGATTTTCGCAAACAATATCCTAATTTAATAATTTGTGGCGACTTTAATATTTGTCATACTGCTATAGATATACACGATCCCATCGGTAATGCTAATAATAGTGGTTTTTTACCTGAGGAGCGTGCCTGGATAGATCAATTTATCAATAAAGATTTCATAGATGCATTTAGATTTTTTCATCCTGATGAGCCGGGACACTATACTTGGTGGAGCTATAGAGCCCGAAATGCACGTGAGAGAAATATTGGTTGGCGTTTAGACTATTTCATGGTTAGCAAATCACTAAAAGATAAATTGATATCTTGCGAAATCTTACCTACCATTAATCATAGTGACCATTGCCCAGTAAAATTAATTATAGATTTATAATTTTTTTTCATTAATTTTGTTTAAAATTTTACAAAGATGTTTAAAATTAAGTATAAACCAGCAATATTAATATTTTTTGTATTAGCTTTATTTCTAACATCTTGTGTAGATGATAATGAAGAAGAGGATACAAGAGAATATTTCGCAGGTACATGGAAATGTAAAGAAATAAATACTGGCTTTGCTTATAATGTGATTATTAAAATAGATAGTACTACTCAAACTTATATCAAATTATACAATTTTCATCAATTTGGTTCTAATGAAAAAGTAAGTGCTATAGTAAATGACTTAGCAATAGATATACCATCACAATTAGCTTGCGGTAATACAATAAATGTGAGAGGTAGCGGAATAATGCAAAATAATAAAACAACTATTAATTTGGATTATTATGTAAATGATGGTAGTACATTAGATACTGTTACGGCTGTTTATACAAAAATATATTAAATTTGTATATTAAAAAAAATAATATATCTTTGCAGATTATTTTTAAAAAGGAGTTTTATGTATTGGACTTTAGAGTTAGCTTCTAAATTAGAAGATGCACCATGGCCAGCAACAAAAGAGGAATTGCTCGATTATGCATATAGAACAGGTGCACCACCAGAATTAATCCAAAATCTACTCGAAATTGAAGATGAAGAAAAAGAATTCGAAGGCATAGATGATCTATGGCCAGATTATCCAGATTTCAAAGAATTCTTTGACGAAGAAGAACAATAATTCTTACTTGTTATCTTATTATTTACATTTTATAATATTTTAAAATATATTTTATTGTATTTTAGTTTTTTTTAACTATAGTATTATCTGATGTTATAAAATGTAAAGAATAAAAGGGGAGAGAGCAATAGATAAGACATATAAATATGTCTTATCTATTCTATAACATTTAATCATTGTTTATCCATTCTGACTTTTTAATTAATAAAGTAATATAAAAATTATTGAGCGATTTTTATTTCGTTTAATATTCTCTGTGCATTGGCATACTTATCAATGATAAACAGCATATATCTAATGTCGAGTACAATGTTTCGGCATCTGTTGTCATCGAAATAAAAATCACTCATAGTACCTTCCCATACTCTGTCGTAATTTAGCCCAATTAGTTCTCCTTTACCATTAAAAACAGGACTCCCACTATTGCCACCAGTGGTATGTGCTGTGCTTATGAAAGCTATCGGTAGCTCGCCTTTAGCATTAATATATGAACCAAAATTTTTGGTTTTATATAATTTAAGTATAGTGCTATCTATCTTGTAATCTTCTGCTTCTCCCCATACGGCTTTTTCTACCATGCCATTGATAGTTGTATAATAAATATAAGTAATAGCATCTGCAGGATTATATGGTTTCACATTGCCATATGCTATCCTCATAGTGCTATTAGCATCATAATAATATTTGTTTGGCGGTAAATAATAGCCTTGTAGTCTAGTATATATGCGGTAAAGACTATCTAATTTATTATTATAATAGTCCTCCTTTGGCCATATCTCTTTGGAATACCAGTTTAATAACTGACTTGTTAATAAATATAATGGATCTTTTTGAATTGTCTTAGGATTAATTTTATTTTTATTACAGGCTTCTGATATTTTATCTATATTTATAAAAATAGATTTGTCAATATTTTTAGTTGCATTAGCTTTAGATTTCAATATTTCATCAGGTAAATATTTTGATAAGCTGTCTAAATATTTAAAAGTAGATTTAAATAAATTTTGTTCTAACTTCAAATTATTATTTTTAAAAAAATTATTTACTTGATAACACCATTTATTTTGCCAAGTATTTATTTCTTTTTTTTGTAAATTTTTAATATCTAATATTGTACGTTGTATAAATTTAGTAATTTCATTAGAAAAATAAGCTTCATACAACACTCTATCTATGTATTCGTAAGTATAGATCAGCTGATGATACTGGTATATCGTATCTAACAAATTAGAATATTTTTTTAAAGAGTCGATATTTTTGAGCCAATTAATAAATTCTTGTTCTTTAGCATATCGTTTCTCTATAGCATTAGTAGCATTGATGCCTATTGTTTCGCCTTGCATTTTTTTCCAATAGTTAGCTATACCGGCCCTCTTATTAGCATACATCAGTCTGATAGTATCATTATGACGAGAAGCATTTTCTATAATATTCAATTTTGTTGTTCTAATGTCTATGGCTATAGGATTTATGTGATTTACATTCATATCTATACCTTTTGAAGACATGAAGTGAGTCGTTGACCCAGGGAATCCATATATGAATATGAAATCATCTTTATCTACGCCTTTTTTAGATACTGGAGCTACATATTTAGGTTTATATGGGACATTATTTTCTGAGTAATTAGCTGGTTCATTATTATGATCTACATAAATGCGAAAAATTGAGAAATCTCCTGTATGACGTGGCCATACCCAATTATCTGTATCACCTCCAAAATTACCAATAAATAAGGGAGGAGCTGCCACAAAACGTATGTCGCTAAACACTTCATAGGTCATCAGATAATATGCATTGCCATAGTTAAACTCTCTAACTACTGCATTTATATAAGGTTTAGTTTTATTCTCTGCAGCAATATTTTTACTTATTTTGCTCACAATTTCTTTTTTTTGTTGTTCATTAGCGTTCGCTGGTATTTGAGACAAAATTTCATTAGTTACATCTCTCATATTTATCAATCTAGATATTGTAAGTCCAGAAATAGATATTTCTTCCTTATAATCTTGGGACCAATATCCATTAGTCAGACAATCGTTATTTACAGTGCTCACTTTAGCTATAGATCCATAACCGCAATGATGATTAGTTATTACCAGGCCTTGTTCACTAACTATAGCACCTGTGCATCCACTACCGAATAGCACCACTGCATCTTTTAGACTGGAATTGTTTATACTATATATTTCCTCTGAAGTCAATTTTAATCCTCTAGTAACCATATCATCATATTGAGCTTCTAAAAGGACTGGCAGCCACATCCCTTCATCTGCCAAAAGATTTTTACATAATGATAAACTTAAAATCCCAATTATAATCATTAATCTTTTCATAATACAATTATTTTTTATTAATTTATAAGCAAAAATAATAAAAGATAATCATTAAGGAAAAATTTCTTAAATTAGTAATATTTTATTATTACTTCGAATGTATTAAAAGTTTTAAAATTTTTTAACAAAGTTAATAAGTTGATAAGTTTAAATAGATAAATGTAATTTTACAATTATTTAATAAAAATTAAATTCCAATATTTAAAAGTTTACTTGCTATTGATAGATTCACATTAATAAATTAGTTATTAATAAAATGTATATTTCAATAATTTTATTTAATTTAGGTATTTTATAATATGATTTAATAATTTTTTTTTATAAATTACTAAAAATTAAAAATTTTTCATTAATTTTACAGTTGGAAATAATTGTAAAGATTATGTCAAAAAAAATGCTTTTTGCTATCATTTTTAATTTATTGATTTTTAATTCGTTTGGTCAGATTTTAATAAAACAATCAAAAACTTTACCTAGTTTATGTACTAGTGTTTTACTCAGTAGTAATGGTCAGTTCGCATATATTACTAATATTAATGGAGAGTTAAGTATCATAGATTTAGTATCTATAAATGTTACTAAAACAATAAAAGAACATGAAGGGTTTATTAAATCTATTGTTATGGACAATAAAAATAGATTATATACTGCTGGGGGAGATAAAATGATAATACAATGGGATGCCACTACTGGCAATGTATTAAAAAAAATACAAACACCTCATTTTAATAAAATAAATGATTTAGCAATTTCAAAAAATGGTAAATTTTTAGTTACTGGTTCTGAAGATAAAAGTGTAATGGTTTATTGGGCGGATTCATTGTCTTTTTATAAAAAAATAGTACCTAACTCTTCTGCAGTAGCTTGTGTATCTATATCGCCATTCAATGATTGGATAGCATCGGGTGGATGGGATTACAAAATAGTCTTCACATCTTTAAAAAATGAGGAAACATTTATGCTAAATGGACACAATGGTGCTGTTTTAGATATAGACTTCACTCTAGATGGTAAATACTTGCTTAGTGGCTCAGACGATCATACTGCTATGCTGTGGGATATAGAAAATAAAAAAGCTATTGCTACTTTCAAAACTTATGGTTCAGTAAATAATGTAAAATGCTTCTTTGATAATCGCTATGCAGCAGTGGCAGATATGGCTGGCTATATTTACGTCATTAATCTTCAAAAAAAAGAAAAAATTGCAGAAAAACAAATTCTTAATGGATCTGTAGAAGATATATATCTATCCTACCCTATTGGTTGGCTAGGTGCTGTATGCAGTGATAAAAAATTATACGTTTATAATATGAATCAATTTATATTAGATTCTTGCTATAATGCCAATATTAGTGAATTTGATAGCTTAGCTGCACCTAAAAAATTAATGGAAACTGAACAACAATATCTGGCTAGACAGAAACAATTTTTGGCTAGACAATTAGCTATTTTAAATAAATGTTACTCTGAAGCTACTAAAATAAGATTATCTCAAGCTAGAGAAGCAGATACTCTCTTTGCTATGAAATACAAAGAAGTGGAAATCCCTATAGATGAGATCGGTAAATATGATGACAAAAATTTTATCTTACCACTAAAGGTTAATGGACAATGGTATGAAGCTAAAATACCCGTACAAGATGCTCAAACTTTGATTACTAATTTCCAAAAAGCTAAAGTTTTAGCTATCAATAGACCTGTTATAGATGATAATCCTAACGAACCTTTGTACCAATTAATTAATCTGAGGCTAAAACATCCTATCTCCAATAAAATTTATCCTATTGGCACACAGATTACTCCAGCAGAGGATAAATATCTACGTATATACTTGCAATTGCAAGCAAAAACCAAAATAAATTAATTATTATCTTTTAATAATTAATTAAAATTCGGTCTAATATCATTTATTATTATTATTTTTTTAAAATATTTACTTTTGTAAAAAATAATGATTCAATTCATAATAAATATTATTTTTCATGAGAATAGCTGTAAATACTAGATTTCTTTTATATCAAAATTTAAGTGGATTTGGTGTATTTATTAATGAGATATTTAGTAGATTAGTAAAAGAGCATGCTGATATAGAATTTATATTTATATTTGATAGACCATACCATCAGTCATTTATTTATAATAAAAATGTGAAGGCTAAAGTATTATTTCCTCCAGCTAGGCATCCTATCTTTAATTTTGTTTATTATCAATTTTCATTACAAAAATTTATCAATAGAAATAATTTTGATTTATTTATCTCACCAGATTCTGAATTACCATTACATTTAAATTGTCCAACCCTTCTAGTTATGCATGATATCAATTTTTTCCATAATCCTAATTACTTAAGTGGCTTAAATCGCAGGTATATGAGATATTTCACACCTAAATTTTTAAAAGCTGCTACTCACATTGTTACTGTTAGTGAATTTTGTAAAAAAGATATTGAGGACTATTTCCCATTTACTAAAAATAAAATAGGAGTAGTTTATAATGCTGCATCCGATTATTTCAAACCTTTGGCAGATAATGAAATATTAGTTAATAGAAATAAATATTCTAACGGGAAGCCTTATTTTTTATTTATAGGAGCTATTACACCGAGAAAAAATTTAGCTAATCTGATAAAAGCCTATAATATTTATCGCAAAAACACAAATCACGACTATCCATTAATAATCGTTGGTGGCCAGATGCATAAAGATAAAGACTTAGATAATGAATTAAAGAATACGAAATACAAATCTGATATTTATCTTTTAGGGAGTGTTTCTACTAAAGATATCGCAAAAATAGTAGGTAGTGCTTTTGCATTAGTTTTCCCATCACAATTTGAAGGATTTGGAATACCCATCGTAGAAGCTATGAAGGCGGGTATACCAGTGATAACCTCTAATATCAGTTCTATGCCAGAAATAGCTGGTAATGCAGCCATGCTTGTAGACCCTTTTAATCCTGATTCCATTGCTGAGGCAATGATTTCATTATCAAACTCTCAAACATTATATGATGATTTGAAGATCAAAGCTTTACAAAGAGTTAAAAATTTCTCTTGGGAACAATCTGCCATCAAAATGTGGGAAGAAATACAAATAACTCTTGACAAACATAAAAATTAGAGGATAATAGGTGAATAGGAGACGGGGGATTAAGAGCAATTGGTTACACTCTATGACTTGATAAATTTTTTTTAAAATTCTATGTTTATATTTTAAAAGCAGATTATATCTAATTAATAGGACAGTTATTGATGTCAATTTATTTTATTTCTACTTCCATAGTTACAGTAACGGAGCAATTTTTTATAATGTCTGATGTGTTCAATACTCCACCCCACGTATAGTCTTCATTAGAATAAATACCAGTAACTTGAAAAGGTGCAATATAAGCAGATTTAATTTTACCAATTTTTTGATTATTAGATTGAGCAATTTTTTTAGCTCTCTCTATAGCATCTTGAGAAGCTTTTTCTATCAAATCATGCTTTACACTATCAAGTTTTGAATAATAATATTCTGGATTTCGAGAAATGATTTCAATATTTTGTGCTATCAAGGTACTTATTTCACTGACAAGTTTATTTATAGTATCTAGTTTTTTTGTTTCTATATAAAAACTCCTCAATAGCCTATATCCTGTAAATTTATTTTTATATTCATAATCATCTCCTACTTGAACTCTAACAGTTTCATATGTTTTATTAATATCTATACCAGAAACACGAATTTCATTATCATCTAAGCCATTTTGTTTTAAAAAATTTAATACTATATCAGTATTAGCTTGGGTTTTTTCATAAGCCACTTTGAGATCAGGACTATTAACACTAAACATTAAATCCCATCTAGCAATATCACTATGAATTTCTTTATCTGCCTTACCTTTCACCTCTACAGTACTTTTTTGCTTCACTCTGCTTTTATAAGCATTACCTAATATCCCTGCAGAGATAATTATTGCTAAAGCAAATATTATTGATTTGATAATTTTAGTTTTCATAAATAATTTTTTTAATATTATACAAAATAAAATATATTTTTTATAATAACCTAATTTTAAAAAATTTTAATTAGTTTTTATAAATTTGCAAAAAATTATTATGATGAATTTCACATGGAATATACCTACCAGATTACATTTCGGTAAAGATTGTGTGCAAAAACTGGGCACTACAATTAATGATTATGCCAATAACGTATTAATAGTAACTGGAGCAAACTCATCTAAACAGAATGGCAGTTTAGATGATGTCATTAATCAACTAAAATTATCAAATATTAAATTTCATATTTTAGATAAAGTAAAATCAAATCCACGTGTAGAAGAAGTTAGAGAAGGTATCGCCATCGCCAAAAAAGAAAATATTGACACAATTATTGCTATCGGTGGAGGCAGTGCTATAGATAGTGCCAAAGCCATTGCTGTTGGTTATTATTATGATGGGGATGTATGGGATTTTTATGAATATATTATAAAACCTTCCAAAGCTCTGCCAATAGTAGCAGTGAATACTTTAGCAGCTACTGGTAGCGAAATGAATGGCACCTCAGTTTTACAAAATCAAGAAAAAGAAGTAAAAACTGCTATAGGCTCTATATTACTTTTTCCCAAAGATACATTTTGTGATCCTACTTACACAATCTCTGTACCATTAAACTATACTATTTACGGAATGGCAGACATCATAGCACATCTATGGGAAGCATTTTTCGGTATGGGAGATGCAACATTATCAGATAGATTCGGAAAAGCTATTTTTGATGAAATAATGGAATATGGACCTTTACTTTTAAACGATTTAACTAATTATGAATATAGAGAAAAAATAATGTATGCTTCTACCTGTGCACTAAATGGATTAACTATAATGGGCAAAAAAACAGGAGATTGGGGAGTGCACGATATTGGTCATCATCTTTCTCTACTTTATGATGTACCTCACGGTGCGTCTTTATCTGTAGTATATCCCGCATGGCTTAATTGGCTAAAAAACAAAAGTGCTTATGGTATTACAAAATTTGGATTAACATATTTTGATAATGATGATCCTGATATTATTATCCTAAAAGCAATAGAAAGTCTAAAAGCTATACAAGCACCTATTAAACTAAAAGATTTAAATATTCCTAATCTAAACAAAGAATATTTCTTGCAATTATTAACAAAAAATAAGGCTACTGGTGCATTTTATCAATTAGATGAAGCTGATCTGAAATGGATAGTAGATGAATTATTCAAATAATTACTTGAATTCATTTTTAGTATGAAAAAATTTTGGCGAATTATTCGCACAATAATAATTATTTTTTTTAGTGTCACTATAGGATTGGTAATAATATACAAATGGGTAAATCCTCCTATTACACCTCTAATGATCATTAGATGTTTTGAACAAAAAAAAGAAGGGAAACCTATAAGATTAGAAAAAAAATGGGTGCCCATTGAAGAAATAAGTCCTTATATGATTCAAGCAGTTGTAGCTGCCGAAGATAATAAATTTACTAAACATTTTGGCTTTGATATGGAAGCTATAAAATATGCCAAAGAATATAACAAAACTCACAAAAGAAAACTTGGTGGTAGTACTATTAGTCAGCAAGTAGCGAAAAACGTTTTCTTATTTCCAAATCGTAGTTGGGTGCGTAAGGCTTTTGAGGCATATTTCACTGTATTAATTGAAGTATTCTGGTCTAAAGAACGAATAATGGAAGTATATCTGAATGTGATAGAGCTCGGCGATGGCATATATGGAGTAGAAAAAGCTTCAGAAATATATTTCGGTAAAAATGCTAAACGCCTGACAAAAACAGAAGCTGCAACATTAGCAGCGAGCCTACCAAGTCCTAGAAAATGGAACCCTCATACTCAACACCCAAGATTGTATAGACGTAGAGACAAAATACTATCTCTAATGAATAAAATAGGTCCAGTAGAACTGAAAAAAACAAAAAATAAGTAATTAATAAAATGTTTGATTCGATTATATAGAATAAAAAAAGCTAGCTATTAGCCAGCTTTTTTTAACGTATGTTAATTTATTTAATCTTTATATCTACCATTTTTAGGTTGTAAATCTTTAGTAATAATTCGTATTAAATCTATAAGTGTCCAAATACCCAAACCACCTGCAGTTAATAACTGGACAATTCCTTGCCAAGTATAACCAAGATAAAATCTATGAATACCTATAGATCCTAAAAATAAACACAATAAAAAAGTTGCTATCCAGCTTTTACCACCAGATTTTGTGTTTTCACTGGTAGTATTTTCAGTATTAGTTGTACTTTGCTTTACAATAGTCTTAGAATTATTTTGAGTATTTGAATTTTTTTGAACTGGTGAACTATACCAATTATTAGTTTTTTGCGAAGTATAAACACTAGAATCATTTGTGGTAGAAGCTACAAAATTTTCATTAACTGTTGTTACTGGATTGTTGTTTTCATTATTAATTTCAGTATTTTGAGTTTTATCAATTGACATTTTTCCTTCATTGATAGTAGATACGGCAGCAATTGTTGTTTTATTAAGATTCTTTTGCTCTTCTGTTTGGGAATTATTTTGCTTAACAGTAGCATTATTACCATTAAGCCACTCGATATGATAACCAGAGGTATAAACCCTCTTTTGCATGGTACATGAGGTGAGAGCCATCATTACAGCTACACCTAAAAATAAAAAAATTTTTGTCTTTTTCATAAATTATTTTTTTAATATCCCTACTCATATGGCTTTTCAGATTCTGCCCCAATTTTTAAAGTAGTAAATGGACTCTACTTGTAAATATTTTTTAGCTAGTTAAAAATATAACTAAAAAAATTATTTATGACTACTTTATAAAGTATTAGACTGTACTTTATTTAATTTGCAAATATATAAAATGATGTGGACAAAACGTGTTTTTATTTATTTTTAAGCACTGACGATTTAAACCGTCAGTGCTTATTGTCTATTTTTATTAGTAATTTCAATTGCCTTGTCAGTCTTATAGCAACATATTACATCCCCTCATAACTGTAGAGAAAAAAACAAAAGTATCATTACTAAATATTAATAAAGAGGTAGGAATAATGAAAAAACGAAATAATATATTATTCCTCTTATGGCCAAATTATTATTCTTTTTCACAAAATATGTTAGTATCACATATAAAATTGTAGTAAAAATAGCTGTGAGTATAATAATCTGATAACCAGGATACTTGCCAATAGATACAAACATAGCTGTTATATACATTGATTTATAAAATAAAGTAAATACTGTCCATACACTATCAATTTTAAAATTACCTCTTTTAATCTCAAGATATACTAAAAATATCATTAGAAGTGGAAAATAGAAAATTGATATCATTGTAAAAATGCTAATATCAAATCTGCCTAAAGTTGCGATAATTAAATAAATTGAAACTGAAATAATTTCATGCCAATCGTATTTGTCTAGTTTTTTCATAAGATTAGGTTATTTGTCATTATGAAATGTAGCTTCCCATGCGCAAATAGCAGCTATTCGAGCAGCACTTGGTCCTGCATCTACCAAAAAAAATAGTTCAGGCATTGGATTACCATCATTATTAAATATCTCTGCTAAATGATGATACATACAATCATTATATCTATCCTCCCATGAAACTTCTTTACATAAAATAATTATTTCTTTTTGATAATAATAAACAAATTTATATAAAGATATAAATTCTAATAGCCTATTTTTTTGAGTTACAGATAAATTGTTATCCATAATTACAACATTTTCATAAAATAAAGAAGTTTCTTTAAGGTTTTCTAAATTAACATTATTAATAAAATCATTTATTATAGAGCTTTCATATTCAGAATAATTTGTTGTATCAAATGCTGGGTACATGTTTCCTTTATGTTTTATTATTATGTCATTAAGTTCCTTTTCAAATAAATTATAATCATTATATATCGAATCCATATAAATTAAAATTAAATCATTATAAAATTTATTCATTTCTATACCAAATTCATCATAACGATTATTCTCATTTATTAAAAAATAAGGATCAAAAACAGAACCATTTATTAATAATTTATTATTTGAACTAATGAATGAATTGTTTGGGTTTATTAAATCTTCTTTTTGACAGCTGCTGAATAATACAGATATCATTAATATAAAAACTAAAATTGCTAAATTTTTCATATTTTTTGTTTTTTTAAAACTTTTTCCTACTCATATGGCTTTTCGGATTCCGCCCCATTTTTTTAAGTAGTTTATGGATTCTACCTAATAAATTTTTTTATAAGTTTAAAACACAAATAGAAAACTATGGGGGTTCTTTTGTTGCTATAATAATAATGTCGATTTGTCTTACTTTAATAAAAGATATGAATTTAACGATATATATATATATATATATATATGCGTTTAGTCGATAATAATTTGTTGTTTGTAGAAAACATTACATTATCACTACAATTCATTTATTAATAAAATTTAGGCAAAGATATTATTTATTTTTTAGTAAAAAAAATTTATTATTCATTAATAAATATTTTTTATTGAAAATAGGCGTTTAGCTAATAAAAGTCAGAACCGCAGATTTCCGGATGACCTGCCTGATGGGCTATGATTTACAAAAATGGAATAGAAAAAATCATGATAAATCATTAAAGTCATAATAAAATCAGTGGTTCAGACAAGAAGCATAGTTTAATATATTCATTTGTGGAGAATAATTTTAAGGTTACATATTGCTTAAACCTTTAAACTACTCAACTTTTCACCCATTCTCCTAATCACCCTCTCACCCTCTCTCCTCGTCTCCCTTTCACCCTGTCTACCCCTCACCCAGTCACCCCTTCTCAACTCTTCAACTTCTAATAATAATCTTTATCAATATACTTGTAATCCAATACAAAAAAATTTTTTTCTCAAACTATTCTACTAATAAAACTAATCCTTTCAAATAATACCCTTCTAAATGAAATAACGAAGGAGCATGGCATGGAGCCTGAGTGAGTCTATGTAATATTCTAATCTTTCTTCCCTGTTCTATTGCTGCACTCATTATAGCTCCCTCAAATTGCGAAGGAGACACAGCTTGAGAGCAACTAAAAGTGAATATTATACCATTATGTTTTACTTTTTCTATAGCGATACTATTTATTCTTTTATATCCTTTTATGGCATTATGTCTAGCATCTATCGATTTAGCAAAAGCAGGTGGATCTAATATTATTAAATCAAAATAATCTTTAGGCATATTATTTAGATAAGAGATAGCTTCCTCTCGTATAGGCTCATTATATTTAGCATCTATTTGATTTAATTCCAGATTTTTATTAACTAGTTGTATAGCCTCAGCACTACTATCTACAGATATTACTCTATCTGCACCTCCTTTAGCTGCATATACACTAAATGCCCCTGTGTAGCAAAACATATTTAATACAGTTTTAGCTTTAGTATATCTTTGTAATAACTCTCGATTATCTCGTTGGTCTATATAGAAACCAGTTTTCTGTCCTTCTTCCCAATTAATATAAAAAGAATTTCCATTTTCTTTAATAATTATTGGAAGTGATAGATCTGCAATTTTATAAGTATAAAAAGAATTTTTTAGATTTTGTGATTTATCGATTACAAAAATAGATTTTAGTTCGTTGCCAAATAGTTCCTGTAGTGCATTTGATATTAATTGTATATCATTATACATACCTGATGTATGAGTTTCTATTACTAGATGATAATTATAGAAGTCTATTATTAGTCCAGGTAGTCCGTCAGCCTCACCGTAAATCAATCTAAAAGCATTTGTAATATCTGCAAGGGGTAAATTTATAGTCTCTCTTATAGTTTTAGCTTTAGCAATTTTATTTTTATAGAAATCAACTGAAGGATATTCTTTTTGATAACTAATCACACGAGCGATTATACTACCTTTAGCAGAATATTGAGCCATTGCTAGGAAGTTATTATGATTGTCATAAACCTCTACCCACTCACCTTCTTTTGGTTCACCTTCTATATTTTTAACTGCACCACTGAATATCCATGGGTGATATCGCTTGATAGATTCTACTTTGCCAGTTCTTATTATTAGTTTGTTCATTAATTTATTTTAAATAAAAATTATATTTCTAAATATATCCAAGAGTATCTTCTATAGGTGATAGAGCATCTAAACACAATTGTACGAAATCGTTTAATGAGAGACCTATCATTTCACATTCCATTATAGTGTCTCTATTTACACTGGCAGCGAAGCGTTTCTCTTTCATCCTTTTAGTAACTGATGATACTTTGACATCACTGATTTTTTTTGATGGATAAATAAGGGCGACAGCGAATATAAAACCAGATATTGTTTCTCCTGCAGCTAAAGCATGATGAAATAATGTAGTTCTTGGCATTTTAGCAGCCATTTCGTTATGCAAGGCTATTGCTTCTACTATATCCTCATCTAATCCTTCATTCCCTAATATTTCTTTAGCTTTTAGTCCATGTAGTTCATGATCACCATTAGTGATTTCTACATCGATATCATGTAATAGTCCAGCCAAAGCCCATTTATCTTCATCTTCACCAAAATGATTGGCTAATTTTCTCATTATAGCTTCTGATGCTAAGGAATGTGCTATAAGTTTAGGATTTTTAACATAGCTTTTTAATAAATCTAATGCATAATCTCTTGTCATATTTTTAAGTTTTAAAAAATATCAATTAATGTAACAAACAATTTATAACAAAAATTTGCTATACCATTATTTGTCAGCTTTAGGCTATCTGCTTGCACTCCTAAATTTAGTAACATTGTAATAAAACTACCTATAATAAACATTACTAAAAAGACACATAAAATCATTCCAAAGATTCTATTCATAGTGCCTAATACTGGAATTTTATTAAATATAGCATTTATTATTTGAGCGGCGAATTTAATTAATAAAACTCCACCAATGATCATTATTATTAATGTTAAAATATTATAAAATAATGAATTGCTATTAGTAGCGAAAGGCAAGTCAAAATTATTTGTTCCGATAACGCTAAAAAACAATAATGCTAGCAAATAATAACCAACAAAAATGATTATTTGCCTCAGAAAGCCAGTCATCACGCCTCTGATGGCTGCTAAAACTAAAATGATGATAATTATAATTTCTAAAGTACTCATGATGTTTCTAATAATTTTTGAGCTAGAGAAGAAGCAAAAATAAAATCTCTAAGCTCTTTATTATCTGTATTTAAAATATTTTCATTAGAGCCTTCCCACCATAGGTGACCTTCGTAGAAGAATATTACTTTTTCGCCAATTTTAATAACTGAGTTCATATCGTGAGTATTAACTATAGTAGTTGTATTAAATTCGTGCGTCAGATTATAAATTAATTCATCTATGGTAACAGCATTTTGAGGATCTAGACCAGAATTAGGTTCATCACAAAATAGATATTTAGGATTTAATGCAATAGCACGAGCAATAGCTAAGCGTTTTTTCATTCCTCCACTTAGTTCAGATGATTTTAATTTATTAGTTCCTTCTAGATTTACTTTTTCTAAACAAAAATTGACTCTATCTATTTTTTCTTTTTGAGTCATATCCGAAAACATATCTAATGGGAAACGTACATTGCCTTCTACATCTAAAAAATCAAAAATAGCACCACTTTGGAAGACTACTCCCATTTCTTTTCTAATATTTTTTTGTTCTTTTTCTGATAAAGAATAAAAGTTTTTGTTGCTATAAAATAGCTCACCTTCTTCTGGGATTAATAATCCTAATAAGCATTTCATAAAAACAGTTTTTCCTGCACCACTCCTGCCGATTACCAAATTCACCTTACCTGGTTCAAATGTAGTATTAATGCTATCAAGTACTACTTTATCATCAAATTTTTTTACTAAATTTTTTACTTTAATCATAATTATTAGCCTAAAAAGATTTGTGTCAAAATAACGTCAAAAATAATAATGAAAATGCTAGATTGCACCATGGCTTTAGTACTATTTTTACCTACTTCTAGTGCACCACCTTCCACGATATATCCATAGTACCCACTTATAGATGTGATGATAAAACCAAAGAATAAACTTTTTATCAAGGCATAAGTAACTTCAAAAGAAGTAAAAAAAGCTCTAAGTCCATAAAAATACTCACTCGTAGGTATCTCACCAGTACCCATTGTGATTAAGTAACCACCGAATAAACCGCAAAAGATGCTAAAAGTTATTATCACTGGCATTATAAGAACAAAAGCAATAATCTTAGGTAAAATCAAATAAGCTGCTGAATTTATTCCCATAACTTCTAAAGCATCAATTTGTTCAGTAACTTTCATTGTTCCTATCTCTGCAGCTATTCGAGATCCTACTCTACCAGATAAAAGCATACTCATAATAGTAGGAGAAAATTCATAAATAATCACTACTCTTGTTATAAATCCAGCGGTATATTTGGGAATTAATGGGCTCTCCATTTGAAATGCTATCTGTATCATCACCACAACTCCTATGAAAAGACTAAGGAAGCAAACTATAGGTAGCGATTCTACACCCAGGTAATACATCTCATGCACTATTTGCTGCACCATAGTTTTAAATTTCACTGGCCTAGTAAAGGTCTTTCTCATTACTAGTAGATATTCTGTTATCCCATCGAATAGATTCATATTTAAATTGTTTTAATAAATATTTAATTACTTAACCAATATAATGGATTTTCTGGCTCTTTGCTATCTGTCCATATCTCAAAATGTAAAATATTTGCTTTATAGTCATTTAGATAACCAGTTTTGCCAATAGGAGTGCCTTTATTGATTTTTTGGTTTTGTTTCACATATATAGTAGATAGATTAGAATATACTGATAAAAAATCTTCATGCTTCACTATTACAGCTTTTAGTTGATTAGGAAGTGAGAAAATTGCTGATACAGTGCCGTCGTAAACACATTTAACAGTTTCATCTGTATTAACATTATAGTCTATACCATTATTTTGTATTGTGATGCCAGGATATACAGGATGCTTCTGTGTACCGAAATTTCCTACTATTACTCCATTATCTACTGGTTTAGATATTTTACCTCTATAATTACTAGCGATAGATGCACTAGCAATAGGTTTAGTAGTTGTAGATGGTGCAGTCGTAGATGGTTTAGTAGCAGCTTTTAGTTTTGCTGCTCTTGCTTTCTCTAATTCCTTAATAATTAATTGTATTTGTTTGTTTATTTCTTCTTGAGTCTTTTTTTGTTCTTTTATTTGTTTTTCTAGATTAGTTTCTTTTTTCTTTAATTCATTAACAAGAGCATTTTTATTATTAATTTCTTTTTCTATTACAGATAATATAGAGTCCTGCTGTGCTATTAATTTTTGTTTTTCTATTTTTAATTGTTCATATTCTTTTTGCAAAGCTGTTAATTGCTGTAATGAACTTTGATAATTTTTTAATTGTAAATTATAAATATTAACAAGTCTTTTTAAATATTGATAACGCTCAAAGGCTTTATTAAAAGAACTCGCACTTATAATATAAGAAATTCTATTTTGTTGTGTTTGATAAACATACATTAAAGTAATTATTTTGCCAAGACCGACAGATAAATCTTGAATATTTTGTTGGACAATGGGTATTTGTTTAGAAATTTCACTTAATTTAGCATCAGCATAATTTAATTCAGAACTTATAATATTTTTCATTTTCTGATTATCTCGTAGTTTAGCATTTAGTAAATCTAACTCTGCAAGGGAATTTTTACGATTTTTACGAGTTGTTTGTAGTAGACTTTCTGTTTTTTTAATTTGTCTTTCTAATTCCGATTTTTGTGCTTCTAATTTTTTCTTTTGTGATTCACTCTGTGCTGATAGCACATTATTTAAAATCATTAATATTATTAAAAAAAATTGTACGTATTTTGTGATATTTATCCTATGCATCTACTTTTTATAATTATATATTAATAAAATCAATTGCAAAAATACATTGAAAAATTAATATAAAAACTATTTAACATTAATGAAAAATGTCTAAAAATCAAATAATTAAATTTGAAATAGGCGTTTATATAATAATTTTTATTCAAATTCTTATAATTAAAGAATACTTTTACAATAAATCGTAAACTATATTTAATACCGCATTGGGAAATGATTTGTAATAAAACAAATCAAATTTTTATAAAATCTACCTTTGCTTTCTTTTGGCTTCGTCCCATAATTTATCCATTTCCTCAAGAGATAAATTATTTATTTTAGAACCATTCTCATTAGCTTTTTGCTCAATATATTTAAACCTATGAATAAATTTTTTGTTAGCTTTTTCCAAAGCATCATCTGGATTGATATTTAGAAAGCGAGAATAATTAATTAGGGCAAAAAACACATCTCCCAGCTCTTCTTCGATATTTTGCTTATTTGCTGAATTTATTGCTTGACGTAACTCATTAATTTCTTCACTCAGCTTATCATATACTTGATTAATATTTTCCCAGTCAAATCCTACGCCTTTTGCTTTTTCTTGTAGTCTATAAGCTTTGACCATGCTAGGTAGATGTGGAGGCACACCTTCTAAAACACTTTTTTTACCTTCATCCAGTTTTATTTTTTCCCAATTTTGCTTAACTTCACTAGCATTATTTACAGTTACGTTGCTGAAAATATGTGGATGACGTCTAATTAATTTTTCATTTAGTACTTTTAGCACATCTGTAATGTCGAAGCTACCTTTTTCATCTGCTATTATAGAATAAAACATTAAATGTAGCATGATGTCTCCGAGTTCTTCTTTAATCTTTTTATCATCATTTTCTAATAATGCTTCTGAGAGTTCATATACTTCTTCTATTGTCATTGTGCGTAGAGTCTCATTAGTCTGAGCTCTGTCCCAAGGGCATTCTTTTCGTAGTCTCAGCATTATTTCTAGTAGTCGTTTAAACTCATTTATTGCATCATCGATATTCATAATTAAAATGTATTTATACCCTATAAAGTCTCATTTCTAAATATTTGACATCAAAACCAATTTTTTCGTACAATTGTCTTGCAGTATTTTTGGGATCTACTTGTAGAGATAGACTACCATTAGTATTATCTAATACATATTGCATCAGTTGACTTCCTGTGCCTTGATGTCTATGATTTTTATCAACTGCTAGATATGCAAATAAATTTTCGGGAAATACACCTTTCATATTAGTGTATAATACTACTGCTACTCCTAGCATTATATCATTATCATTATATGCTACAGCTGCGAAACCACCATTAGAATTAATTCTCCCAAACGCATAGTTTATCGCATTCTCGATATATTGTATAGGATCTCCGAAATTTTCTAAATTTATAAATAAAAAATTTACAAGGTCTTCTATTAGTTTAATATTATTTTTTTCTTCTTTTGAATATTTTATAATTTTAGTCATAATTGTTATTTTAAAATAATTAAGTGATTTATAGTAATATAGGTAATAAATAATTAAATTTCTAGAACAAATCTGAATCGATGATAGACAATTTCTTAATAGTATTTTCTACTTCTTTTTCTAGTATTTTATAATTTTCTCTACTAACTGGAACCAAAGGAAGTCTAAAATATTCATTTATACGTCCCATAATTGTTAAAACTGCTTTTATACCAGCAGGATTGCCCATTTTCAGTAAAGTATGCATTAGTGGTAGCAGAGCATAATGATATTGTCTAGCTATTTCTATATTACCTTCTAAAGCAAAAGCTGTCATTTTAGCAAAAGCTCTTGGGAATGCATTTGCTATTACAGATATTACACCGTCAGCACCTACAGACATAAATGACAATGCGAGAGCATCATCTCCACATAATACTGTGAAATTATCTGGTCTTTCATTTAGAATACTCATTAATTGATCTAAATCTGCAGTAGCTTCTTTCAGAGCAATCACATTGTCTAGTTCATTAGCTAAACGCAATGAAGTTTTAGCTTCGATATTAATAACTGTCCTGCCTGGAACATTATACGCTATGATAGGTAAAGGTGATGCTTCTGATATAGCTTTATAATGTGCAAAAATTCCTTCTTGCGAAGGTTTATTATAATATGGGCACACAGACAATATAGCACTTACACCTTTTAGGTCTAATTTATTAATTTCTTGTATTACTTTTTTTGTATTATTCCCACCTATACCTACTACTAATTCAGTTTTACCAGATAGATGTTCTGTAAAATATTTAATTGCTTCTTGTTTTTCGTCTAACTCTATTACTGGTGACTCTCCTGTAGTACCGAATAATACTATAGAATCCACTACATTATTAATAGTTTTTAGCATTATTTCCCAGCCATCATAGTCAATATTGCCATTAGGGTTGAATGGAGTTACTATGGCGACTCCTAATCCATTAAATTGTTTTATGTTCATAAATATTAGTTTTTATTTGAATTTATTTAAAATTTCAAAAATATTTTTTATCTCTTGATATTCATTAATTATAAAATACAACTGAAAATATTTTTGATATTCTTCATGACCAATACCAATGCATGATTCAGTATGTATATATTTTAATAAATAATTAATTGGAGAAAAATAATCGGGATTAAAATATATCAATAAATCTGAATTTACTTTTTCATTATTTATGAATAAATTAATCGATTTTTTAATTGATGCAGACTTTTTATTTTTAATATAATCATTTAAAATGATAGAATTATCCACATCTATTGGCATTTCATTATCAGAAAAATATAAATAATTTTTAAATTTACTTTGAGGATAATTTTCATTAAAAATTTTTATGAATAGTTCTAATCTTTTCAGGTCATCATTAGAATCAATATTAGCTAAAATGCTTACAGTATCTATCCCCTTCAATTTGTTAGGATTAAATGGGAATGGCGATCTCTTTATAAATATTTTCTGTAAATCTTTTTTACTCACAATGAAAACAATTTATCAAAATTAATAATTTTTTATTAAAGAAGTGTGAAATTTAGTATTATAAAAAAGTAAAAAATTAATGAATTACAAGGTATTGATAAGAAAATAATTGAAAATAGTTTAAAGTAGTTTAAAAAGTGGAAAGTTATTTAAAATTGTTTAAAATAGTTTAATATAGTGTAAAGTAGTTTAACATAGTTTAAACATATTGCTTAAACCCTTATACCTTTAAACTTCTAAAGCTTTAAACCCTTAAACTATAAACTTTTCAACTAATCAACTCCTCTCCCTTTCTCCCCTTCTCCCTATCATTTATCACTCATCACTTATTCTTCTCCTAAACTTCTCAACTCATCAACTTTTAAACTACTCAACTCCTAAACTCATCACCCCATCTCCTCGTCACTCAGTCTCCTTGTCTCCCTTTCTCCTCAAAAAAATAGCAAATATCAAAAAAATTAGTAATTTTGAAGAAATAAAATATGATTTGATAGAAAGCTAAATATAAAACAATGAAAAGAATATTTTTTATTTTATTATTTGCATTAAATCTCTCTCAGATTTATAGCCAAGAGAAAAATTATTTTTCTGTTCAAATTGATGCAGATTATATATTATTTTTATAATAATAAAGATAACAATATTTACAACCAACTTGATTTAAAAAATAAATTTAATTACGGCTTTTCATTGATGGGATCTAAATATTTTAATAAATTCAAAATAAGTACTGTTATAAATTATGTATCTAAAACATGTAATCATAAGGATTTTGAAGGTGATAGCTGGGGTGTAAAATCTTTTGACAAAAAAATCAAATATATTAATCTGCCTATTATTGGTTCTTATGAAATATTTTCTCATAATACATTTAATACAGATATAGATTTAGGATTAATATTAAATAGAATAGTAGATTATAGACTAAAGACTTATTATATTAATAATAATGTATCTATTGGTGATAATATATATGCAGGCCAGCAATTAGGTCTTTCGATTATTGGAGGCTTTACATTTACTAAGTTAATCGGACAAAAATTTGCATTAAATATACAACCATTTATATGTTATAAATTAATTAATGACCATGATATTAAGTATTCTATGTATATAGGTAGTAAATTACCTGATGATAAATTATCTTTAGGGATAAAAATAGGAATAGAATTTCTATTCAAAAAATCAGAGTAATGAATGTACTAGCCGTATATTTTCAAATGACTCATAAATGAGACCGGCTTGAACTATTTACTTAATTTTTATAATTAAATCTAATGTGAAAAGATATTTTGTAAAAAAGTTATTTTATTAGGCGTTTAGCTAAAAAATTTTGCTAAAAATTTTTGTAATAATAGAATAAAATCAATATTAATTATTGGTTCGAATTAAATCCGCATAGATAAATGATTTGATGTAAAAATTAATTTATTATTACAAAAGGATTATTTGATTTCTCATGTCCGATGCTAGTAGGATTACCATGCCCAGGATATACTTTCACCTCATCAGGTAAATTATAAAGTTTATTTCTGATACTATTTACTAATGCATCCCAATCTCCAGTTATGAAATCTGTCCTACCGACACTTTCATAAAATAATACATCACCAGAAAATAATATTTTTTCATCAGAAAAATAATAACATAAAGACCCATCAGCATGCCCCGGCGTTTCATAAACTAAAATATCAAAATCTCCAATTTTAATTTTTTCTTCATTGATAAATTTTATTTTATCTTTAGCAAGTATCTCTACTTGGTCCATACCAAATTGATCGGCTACATCCACTATGCTTTCATAGAGATGATATCCAGCCTCAGACATTAAAATGTCAATATTGTATTTTTGATACAAATTACTTATACCTATAGCATGATCTATATGAGGATGAGTGATTAAACAAGCTTTTACATTCAAATGCTCTATAGTCAAATAATTTTGCAATGTTTCCCACTCTTCATTAGAATAATATCCTGCATCTATCAATAAAGCATCATTGTTTTCATTACTAATTATATAATTATTTACCATAAAAGGATTGCAAACAAATAATTTTAGTTTCATATTTTGGAAATTTATAATTTGATTACATTTTAATTAAAATTCGACATACTTGAGTTCACCATCTTTATTAGAAAATACTACTTTTTTAACATTTTTGGGTAAATAGTAGATATATCCTTTTTGTAAAATCTTTAGAGTATCTTTATAAATTATATTATTACCAGAAGTATTTGTAATAGATATCTGACATAACATAGGTTTGCGAGCAGGTAAAGTATTTTTATAAATTTTATAATTATCAATTTTGGGATTTTTATTTAATGGAATAATTTTAAAATAAAAATTATTATCAGCATTGTCAGAGATATCATAAGAAAAACCCTTAAATGAATCAAAAGAGAATAAAAAAATGTTTTCTTCGTCATTTTTATTAGGTAATACATTTATAGAATAATGATAATTATTTTTTGACACATTTCCAATAAAATATGATAAATAAAAATTATATAAATTTTTAATTTCATTAATCATTTTATTAAATGTAGCATCGTCATAAGCTATCTCTGGTATGCCACCTATTAAATCATAATAATATCCTTTTAATAAATTAATATCCTTTGCAATATCTTTAGCAATGTCATAATCTGATTTAGGAACCAAATTAGTTTCATACAAAGTTTTGATACGTTTAATGGTATCATTAGTAACTAATAGATTAATAGTATCAGTTTTTTCTATATATTGATTAGTTATAAACAACTTAAATAAATCAGATGATGATTCATCTATAGTATTTTGTATTTTATTATCAATAATTTCTCTTTCATGGCATGCATTATCATCATTAATATTTAGTAAACCATTATCCAAAAAATGTAAATTAATATTGTTTCTACTTGCAGTATTAGAAAATTTCAAGTAAAAAGTAGCATTAGTATCTGGTATTAACTCATTGGATATATTAAGATTATTGATAAAAAAATGCGATGATTTATGAGTAATAATAGGTATATTGCCAAAAAATTCATTTGTAAATTTAGAATAAATTCCAGGGATAGAATCCACCTTGTAAATATCAATATTTATCACTAACGAATTTTGAGGTAAATTAATTTCCACAAAATTATAGTCTTTAAAATCATCAACATTTTGATAAATTTTATATGATGAACAAGCAGTGAGAAAAATAAATATAAAAAGTGGAAGTATTTTCATAAAAAATATTTATTTACAAAAATACAAAAATATTAATTTATTTTTTATAATATATTACAAAAATTGCTAATAAAAATATTTGATAAAACTTAATATTATCGCAATAATTAATGTATATTAAATTAATAGAAAAAATTTTTTGAATAACAATGAATAGTTTAATATAAAATTATTTTTATTATTTTTGAACTTGAAAAATAAACTATGTTTAAAAATATTAAACAACATAAATTTGACTGGTTACAATTTAAATGGCTTAGAATAGGTTATAGAGCTCTAATAAATCAAGCTATCATACCAGCGATTATAATTGGAGTGATTACTGGCTTAGCAGCAGTTTTATTAAAAAATGGAGTATATAATCTTACTGCATGGGTACATAGTATATCTCAAAGAGGTCATTTGTCATTACTATATTTCTTTTTACCAATTATTGGTATTGTATTGACAGTGATTTTTACAGATAAAATCATAAAAGAGAAACTAGATCACGGAGTTACCCGAGTACTAAAATCTATAAGTAAAAATAAAGGAGACATTCGCCCACATAATATATATTCTAATATAGTAGCTTGCGTAATAACAGCTTCTTTTGGAGGATCCATTGGTATGGAAGGACCAATAGTTACTACTGGTGCAGCTATTGGCTCAAATACAGCAAAATTTTTTGATTATCCTTATAAATATAAACTACTTTTTATCTGTGCAGGAATGTCATCAGCAATAGCTGCAATTTTTAAAGCTCCTATTGCAGGGTTAATGTTCTCAATAGAAGTATTAGCAATAGATTTAAGTGCAGGATTTCTAGTACCAGTGGTACTCAGCTGCGTTACTGGAACTATTGTATCTACATTTTTTCTTGGACAAAAAGCAGAATTTTATTTTGCAGTTTTTACTAATTATAACTATTCAAATACATTATTTTTTATCTTACTAGGTATCTTTGTTGGCCTACTATCAGTATACTTTTTACGTACTTATTCTTTTATAGAGAAAACAATAGCAAAAATCAAGAAAAAACCTTTTAGAATATTAATTGGTGGCGGACTATTGGGATTATTAATATATTTATTTCCTCCTCTATATGGTGAAGGTTATAACAATATGGAAATGATTTTGAGCGGTAATATAGAGCAATTGTTTTCTAACTCTATTATTTATCCATATTTCAACACTGAAATTGGTTTTTTGATTCTATTAATTATTTTATTTTTCATGAAAGTAATAGCAACAGCATTGACAACTGGAGCAGGAGGAGTAGGTGGAGTGTTTGCTCCAGCATTATTTACTGGTGCAGTAGGCGGAACAGCATTTGCCATTTTAATGAATATTCTATTTAATACGAGCTTAAACGTAAGTAATTTCACTCTTGTAGGTATGGCTGGTGTAATGGCAGGCGTAATACAAACACCTCTGGCTGCTATATTTTTAATAGCGGAACTCACTGGAGGATATAATCTTTTTATACCTCTTATCATAACTGCAACTATTTCTTATGCAACGACTAGATTAGTAGAACCATATTCTATATATACCAAATCTCTAGCCGAAAGCGGTGAATTATTGACTCATGACAAGGAAAAAAATGTTTTTACTCTTGTAGATAAAAATGATTTAATCGAAACAGAATTTGTAACATTAAATATTAATCAAAAATTATCAGACCTCATAGAAGCTATTAAAATATGCGATAGAAACGTATTTCCAGTTTTGAATGATGATAATAACTTAGTAGGATTGATATATTTTAAAGATATTAAAAATATCATTTTTGATAAACAAGACTATGATAAAATTAGTATTTCTGAATTGATGAAAGAACCAGAAATTGTAATAGATATAAATGACTCTCTAGACTCTATAGTAGAAAAAGTGAGGATGCAAAATATATGGAATATTCCTGTGGTAGATCATGGTAAATATGTTGGGTTCATATCAAAGTCATCACTTTTATCAGCCTATCAAGAAGTATTTAACACATTTACATTCGAATAAAAATGTAAATAAGGAAATAATAGGGTTTATAAAATTTTAAAAAATTTTATAAATAAGGAATTGTAAAAAGATATTTAAATGTTATGAATTAAATATGTTGATGACATCAAATCACTGTACCGCTCCCACGCCCGCCTATCCGACGTCGCCAAATTCAGTATCCTTCCTGTATCTTCTATAATCTTCTCAGCCAGATACTTCCCCTTCACTACAAACCACATAATGTAATTTGATAGATACTTAGTAGCCACTCCACGAAACTTGTAATATATCCAGTCAACAAAATCGGTTATTTTTTCATGAACTGTTGATACACTATATATCCCTCGTTTCATCTTATTTTTGTTAGTTATTTCTTTGTGTTTTATGTGCTCTGCTGTTACTGTCTTAAAAGCTTTTTTATTGCTGCCACATACCACTGAATCATTGGATATTCTATATTTTAGAAAATCTGATATGTGATCGGCTTGCACCCTTTCATCTTCTAATTTTTTGAATAAAATATTTCCACTTCTATCTGTGGCAGCTATTACTGCTACTTTTGTTGGCTTCTTTTTCTTCAATTTTTTTAGCTCTTTCTTGTCTCTTTTCTTTTTGCCTTTCTCGGAGTAATTCATCAGTAGCTCTTCTAATTCTACTACTCCAAAGAAATTAACATTATCTTCAAACGACTGCATAGCACACAGTATTCTATGCCGCCAAAAGAAACTTGTTGAAAGACTAATATGTACATTCCTGGCACACTCTCTCAAGCTCATGCCAGCACTCATACATTTGATATATTCTAACATTTTGCCCTTTTCATGAACACGATACATAAAGGTGCCTGTGGTAACTCTGAATTGTCTACCACAATTTTTGCAACGGTAGTTTTGAACTCCACTTTGCAAACCATTTTTTATAACATGACTACTATTACAATCTGGGCATAATACACCTGTAGACATGGCTTTGAGCTCTTGGTAGTCGACTACATCTTTACCTTCATTGATCATTTCATTGTACAGATTGTCATAGAATTCACGTGTACCTTCTTTAGTAAGGGTGAATAATTCTGTTGGATTTTCGAATAATTTATTCATAGTATATAAAATTTTTACAAATATACAAATTATTTTTATTCCAAAAACTTGATAATTAAAAACAATAATCTTTCATTACGAGATAGGAGCTGTTTACAACAGCTCCTATCTCTCCTTTATCAATACCATTTTACATTGTTTTTTATACCCTATTTTTAAAAATTTATATACTTTCAATTATTTCTACAGAATCATCATTCGAAGATATGGATATCTTATATCCTTCTAATATCGGTATGTGTATAATATATTTTTTATTTTCCTTATTAACTAATTTATCGCTTATCAACCATGGATTTATCTTTTTAAAATTATAATAAGAGATATTCATATGATGACAAAATAAAGGCAAGTTATTTACAGTAGAGTCTATCACAATTTCTTTATATTTATATTGCGGATAAATCTCAAAACTAGGTATATAAAAACCAAAATTTTTTAATGATTGATAAATAATTTTAGTAGCTATAGCTCTAGAAATATATCTCGCTGTTTCAGAGTTAATCACTAGATCCCAAAAATTATTAGTATATTGTTCTTTTATTTTTGTTTTTATATAATTTTCACCAGCATTATATGCAGCAATTGCCAAAAACCAATCTCCAAACATATTGTATAAATCTTTTAGATAAGACAATGCAGCTATAGTAGATTTTTCGAAGTTTAATCTTTCATCTATATCATCTGACACTTCTAATCCATATTTAACAGCTGTGCCTTTCATAAATTGCCATATTCCTTTGGCTCCAGCAGGAGATGTAGTCGGTACTAAATTACTTTCTATTACTGCTATGTATTTCAAATCTAGAGGTAGTTTATTCTTTTTTAACTCCTTTTCTATATATGGTAAATATCTATCTGACTGCTTAACAGTTTTTATTAGTAATGAATGGAAATAAGCAATGCTATATAGCTCTGTTTCTACTCTTTCTCTAATATATGGGTTTGTTAAATCTACTAATTGCCCAGCAAAGTATATCGTATCAGGCAGAGTAAAAGTAACAACTTTGTATTTATCTTGTAAATATTTATAATCATATTCATCTTTATTTGATTTATGTGAGAAAATAAATAAAGATGTAAAACAAAAAATTAATAATATTATTGTAACTTTATAGACCTGTAATTTTTTTATTTTTTTCATTAGGATATGATTTTTCTATATGGGTAAAAGATACATATAAAAGAAAAGCAAAGATAATAATTAAATATGTAAATATCCCTAAATAAAAAAAACTATTCAATTGATTAATGTTATTTATAAAGTAATTACTAACCAAAAAATTTAACATAGATATAAAGATCATTAATAATAAAACTTGAGTATTAGTAAAGCCTAAATATACTAAATGATGTGTCGTATGATCTTTGCCTCCTAATAATGGTGATCTATGATGTAATATTCTTTTTAAAAAAGTAATAGAAGTATCCAGAATAGGTAAACAATATATGACCGCAATTAAAATAAAAGGTACTATCCAATGATAAGTAGTATTAGGTAATAGAGAGTCAAGATTCCAAATGTATTTGATACCCAACACAGCTATTATAAAACCTAAAAACATACTACCGCTATCTCCCATATAAATTTTAGCTTTTGGCCAATTAAATATAAGAAATCCGATTAAAATACCAATGATTATTAATAAGTAAGCTACATTTATAGTATTTAGTTTATTTAGTAAACAGATAGATAAGATAGTCCCTGCTATTCCAAGAAGACTAATTGCAGCTGTTCCATCCATATTATCTAATAAATTGGTAGCATTCATTATGCCTACTATCCATAATACAGTTAATAAATAATTAAGCCATATACTGTCAAAAATATTAATACTTATTCCACCGATGATCATTATAATGCTAATAATTAGTTGAGTTAGGAATTTAATTATTGGGTTTAAATAAAATACATCATCAGATAATCCCAGTAAATATGATAGTGAAGCACCAAATATTAAAAATATTATTCCTTTTAAATTTATTTGAACACCTTTATAAATATTATAAAAATTAAAAAAAATAATTGCAAGTAAAAAAATAATAAAAAATGCTGTACCTCCTAATGTAGGAGTATATTCATTAGTCCACCTCTCTTGATTAACTTTCAATTTGCCTTTTTTTAATCTTTTCGCAAAGTTTATTAGCAAAAAATTTAAAATTATACTAAATAATAATGAACAAATAAATAAACTAAGATAGAGGTGATAAATATTAAAAAACATAAAATAATAAAAACAAAATCAAAAATATAAAAAAAATTTAATATATTTAACAAATAATAAATTTTTTATAATAGAATATTGGAGTGTTGATTAAGAGTTTTAATAGTTTAAATAACTTATATTGTAGAAATAGTTTAATATGGGTTAAATATAATACTTTACCCTCATTAAACTATTAAACTAATTTTATCACAAACTTTATACAAAATTCCTCAGCATAGATTTTTTTTTGTTTTTTCGTTGCATAGCAGAAAAAGGGGGATTCAATTAGAATTTTTTTAAACAAATCAGATTACAATCATTAGAAATATAGTTATTACTGATGCTTTCACAATAATAATTTAGTTATTAATTAAAAGCCCAATTTGATAAATTTATAATAATAAAAATCATTTGCTCTAGCACAATCAATAGACTATCAATCTTTTAAAATCATAAAAAAAATTATACTCTACATAAAAATTATATGTAATTTTGCAAATAATTATGTACGTTTTTTCAATAGTTTATGCAGATTTAGATTATATATTCAACATATACAACAACTATAAACGTATATATAGCTCTACAATATTATATAAACATAACATTTACAATTAGTTATAATTTTAAAAGATTTAGAAACAGATTTAATTATGAAACGATTAATGAGAAAAGAATTTATTAAATTTTTGATACAATTGAGAAAAGATAAAACATTGATAATCTTGTGTATAGAGGTTGTAATAATGATGATGGGAATAGGATTAGTGAGTCCAATACTACCGCAATATGCTAGCACATTTGGTGTGAATATAACAATGATAGGTATGCTAATCACTGTTTTTGGTATAGCTAGGATAATAGTCGATATACCTGCAGGTAAACTTTCAGATAAAATAGGACGTCGCCCTATATTAATTTCAGGGCCCTTAGTAGTAGCCATAGGTTCATTAGGTTGTGGACTAGCAAATCAATATTGGATTTTATTATTATTTAGATTTATACAAGGCATAGGATCAGCTATGTACACTACTGCAGCCATGATAATGTTAGCAGATATAAGTACAGAATCAAATCGTGGTAGAGTAATGGGTATTTATCAAGGTTGTATATTGATAGGTTCTGGACTGGGACCCACTATAGGTGGATTTTTAGCACAAAATTTTGGATTATCATCACCATTTTTCTTTTTTGCAATATTAGCTATGTGTGCTAGTATATGGGCATATTACAGCTTGCCTGAGTCCAAACCCGATAAAAACACTCAATACTTAGACGATGATAACATTATAGAACAGAATATTGTACAACAAGAGAATGTAATAAGAAACCTACTTCATAATAGTAATTTTATTTTAATATCTTTAATTACTTTTGGTGTATTTGTAACAAGACAAGGAGCACAAAATCAAATATTACCACTTTTGAGTGCTGAGAAATTAGGTATTAATGAAGGACAAATTGGCATAGCACTTACTATCGTTGCTTTAGTACAATTTATTGCAATATTTGTTAGTGGTAAATTATCTGATCATATAGGTAGAAAAGCAGTTATCACACCAGGATGCATAATTATTGCTCTATCACTGTTTATGTTAGCACATATTTCCAGCTATTCATCATTATTGATTACTTGTTTAATAATGGGAATTGGAATTGGCACTTGCGGTCCTATATCGTCAGCATATGTAGTAGATATAATTCCTAAAAAATACTATAGTGTAGGAATGGGTACATATCGTACTATATCTGACCTTGGATTTGTCATCGGTCCAGTTCTACTAGGATGGTTAAGTGATGTTAAAAATTTTAATTTTGCTCTAATTTTTAATAGTATTTTCATCTTAATATCCGCAATCATCTTTCAGCTGAAAGCAACAGAAAAACATTATATTGATTATAATACTGTGAAACATAAATAATATTTAAAATTAAAATATAATTTTGTACAATAATTTTTTAAATAAATAAAAAAACATGTATATTATTTACTTAAATTCTTCTTTTTAAAAAAATTATAATAAATATGGATATAGTCATTATATTATTAGTAGGATTTATAGCTGGTATAGTAACTGGGCTAATAGGAGCTAGTGGGGTGATGATAGTGGTACCTGCTTTAGTAGCATTAGGCTATAAGACACCTGACGCTATAGGTGCAAGTCTCTTCATAAATATAATCGCTGCATTAGTAGCGGCCTTCACATATTATAAAAATAAAAATATAAATCTCAAACAAGGACTGTGGATCACTATAGGCTCAGTGATAGGTGCTCAATTAGGCAGTTATTTGTCTAAATTTATTCCAGAGATGGGATTGGGTAAAGCATTTAGTGTTTTTTTACTTTTGTCTGCATTCATGTTTATCTATAGAGGTATAAAAAATATTAAATATGATAAAAATTTCATTGAAAAAAATAAAGAAGAATATAAAAATAATTTTTTATTAAAATTTCTTAGATCAAATGTAATATTATCGGGGTTAATCTTAGGTTTTATTATAGGAATTTTATGTGGTATATTGGGTGCTGGTGGAGGTGTAATGATATTATTGATTTTAGTTTTTATCATGCAATACCCATTACATATAGGTATAGGTACATCAAATTTAATAATGGCATTTACAGCAGGATCGGGTGCTATAGGGCATGCGCTTACATCTAATTTACCAATGAAACCGTCCATAATTGGATCTATAGGTACTGTAATCGGATGCGTTTTAGCTGCAAAATTTGCAAATAAAATTAATGAAAAGGTATTAAGTATAATAGTTGGCATCATATTCACTCTTCTCAGTATAGTGATGCTCATTGTATTGTAATAATAAAGGAGACAGAAAGATAGTGGTAGATAATACTAATAACATCTTTGTTTAAATTTCAGTATTATATATTTTTATTAATTTTGCAAAAAATATAATTTTATGGAATATACAGCTAAAAACATAGAAGAAATGCTGGCTTTGACCAAAGAGGGCAAGCGTGAATTTTTAGATAATCTCTACCAATTCCTTAATGAGAATAGATTGACAGCATTAGACTATCAGAGAATCAAGATTCTATCTACTGCTCCCATTTGTCCCAGATGTAGATGTGAGCATGTTACTAAAGCAGGTGTTCGCAATGGCAGACAAGTCTATAAATGTAAAAATTGTAAATATCAATTTC
>JAPXMM010000003.1:0-41252 GCA_033809015.1 Bacteroidales bacterium | reverse complement strand
GTTTATTATCGCCTGCTGCAGCTAGCTATGATCAGTTCAAAAATTTCGAAGAGCGTGGTGATAAATTCAAATATTATATAGAAAATTTTGATACAAAAATATAGTTTTAGAGTTTAATAGTTTTAAACTTCTATATCATTGTTATATAAATTTTTCTTTTTCTTCTTTATGAAATAACAAAGACCTTATTAACTCAGCAATACAAATAAATATGATGGTAAAAACTATCTCTTCTATAATAAAAATTAATCTAATATACATCCATGAAGAGAGATAATTTACGATATTTACTAAAAAAGTAAAAATCGTAGAAAAAATAGTTATATAAATTAAAAAACTCCTCCATCCTAGCAAATTTGAGTTGGCATAAAGTGGAGTATCTATCTTTTTGAGTTTATTATATTGTGGTAATAAAAAGTAATAATGCTGAATAAAAATAATAGCTACTGCTCCAAAGGCATATAATCCATAAGTAAATGTAAATAAATCTCGTAATAGACCAATCAAAAAAGCAATAAATATCAAAGATGTTTTATTCATATTAAATGGTATCAAACATAAAATAATATAGATAAATAAATTAATCTGTACACCATACCATAGTGGCAAATGATCTAATATTAGAACTTGAATTAGAAAAATTAGTAAAGCAAATAATACTTTTTTAAAAGTCTGCATGGATTATTTATTTTTATTTAGTTGCATTATTTGATCATTATCAATAAACTTAACTACATAAACGAAATATACTCTGTATAAATTTTCTAAATAATTAAATTTATATGTCATAGATTGATTGTCTGGGTTAAAATATTTAGTAGCAACAACTCCAATAGGTATATTTGGTGGGAAAAAAGTTGAATAAGCACTAGTAAAAATAGTATCACCAATATTAATTTTAATAGTGAATGGGACATTTACAATCTCACCAACGCCAATATGTTTCCCATCCCATTGAGCTATGCCAACGTAGTTATCATTAATAGCAGCAGAGATTTTGACATCAGGATGCATATAGGTTTTTAGCAAAGTATATTTATCTGAAACAGAGCTCACTATTCCAAGGATACCATTAGGTGTATAGACACCACTATTTTCGTTAACGCCGTCTCTCCTACCCTTTTCGATAATTGCATAATTTTTTGATTCATGTATAGTCATAGATATCAATCTAGCAGGCAAAAAAGAATATAAATTTTTTAATGAGTCAGGTATTAAAAATACGCTATCAGAAACAGATATACATTTTACATTCATTGAATTATGCAATCTATCATTTAAGATTACATTCTCTATAACTAGTTTTTCATTTTCTTTTTTTAGAGAAAAATAATGAGATATATTACTCGACAACTTATTTAATGGAGAAACAATGAAAGATGAAATTTTAAAAAAATAAGCTTTATGAATCTCAGAATTATAAATAAAAAGCCATAAAGAAAAAATAGATAATATTAGAAAAGTAATAGTAAAATTATTTTTTTTAAAAAATCTAAGCCAGCTCCACATGAATTAAATAAGGAAAGGAAATTTATTAAAATTTTTAAGTGCTACGCTAGTGCCTCTAGCTACTGCTAAAAGAGGATCTTCGCCCAATTGCACTTTTAGTTTTATTCTAGATGATAATCTTTTATCTAAGCCACGAAGCAATGAGCTACCGCCAGTAAGATAAACACCATTTTGCAAAATATCTGCAGATAGTTCTGGTGGAGTATTTTCTAGTGCACTAATTACAGTATCTTCTATTTTAGAAATAGTTTTATCTATAGCATGAGCTATCTCTTCATGATTAACATGTACTGAGCGAGGTATACCAGTTATTATATCTCTACCATTAACTTCTATAGGTTCAGGTGGATTTTCAATATTAGGTATAGCAGCACCGACATCGATTTTAATACGTTCTGCTGTTCTTTCACCGATACTTAGATTATGAGCACGTCTCATATAATCTTGTATATCTCCATTGATTTCAGTACCACCTATTCTAATGCTTTTATTACTAATAATACCACCTAAAGCAATAACTGCTACCTCAGTAGTGCCACCACCTATATCTACAATCATATTACCCATATTATCCAATACATCTATACCTATACCTAATGCTGCAGCCATAGGTTCATGAATTAATTTTACTTCTTTAGCACCAGCTTGTTCAGCAGAATCGTGCACAGCTCGCATCTCTACCTCAGTGATACCACTAGGAATGCCTATTACCATACGATAACTATAATTAATAATAGTATTTTTCCATTGTATCATTTTAATAAATTCTCTAATCATTATCTCAGCAGCATAGAAATCTGCTATTACTCCATCTCGCAAAGGGATGATAGTTTTTATATGTTCATGAGTTTTGCCATGCATCATCATAGCTTTTTTACCTACAGCCATCACAGTATTTGTGGTATTATCTATTGCAACAATAGATGGTTCGTTTACTACCACTTTATCATTATACATTATCACTGTATTAGCTGTACCTAAGTCTATTGCTATTTCTTTTGTTAAAAAATTAAACAAAGCCATCTTCTTCCTTTATTTTTTAATGTTTAAAATTCCTAATATTTGTAAATGACAAAATTAAATCATTTTCTTGACAATAAGATATAATATCTCTATCATGTATAGAGCCGCCAGGTTCTACTATAGCTGAAATGCCATTTTTATGAGCTAAATCTACACTATCTGCAAAAGGGAAAAATCCATCACTAGCCAATATTGCACCATTAAGGTCGTGTCCAAAGGTTTTTGCTTTATCAATGGCTAACTTAACAGCATCTACTCTGCTAGGTTGTCCACATCCCATACCTATCAATTGTTGATCTTTGACAATAGCTATAGCATTAGATTTTAAATATTTAGCAATGGATACACCAAGTGCCATATCGCCAATCAATTTATCATTCAATTTTTCATTTTTCACTATCCATTCCCATTCAGATGTATCTGGGATATAATCATCTCTCTGCTGCACTAAACTACCTCCTAAGACACTACGCCACAACCAACTATCTGGTTTATCATCTGATATAGAAAGTAAAATTCTATTTTTTTTAATAGATAATTTCTCTACTTGTCCTTCTAAAAATCTGGGGACTATGAGCACTTCAAAAAACAAACTATTTAATTTTTCTATAGTCTCATCATCGATAGGTGTATTAAAAGCAAAAATACCACCATAAGCAGACACTGGATCTCCAGCCAAAGCTTTTTCGAAAGCATCAGCAGGACTATTACTCACGGCTACACCACAAGGATTAGTATGTTTCACTACAACGCAAGCAGTTGACCCCAGCTCCTTGACTAGTAACCATGCACTATCTATATCTAAGAAATTATTATAAGATAAATCCTTACCATGATGTTTTTGATAGTTCATACTACCATCATGCAAATAAAATGCCTGCTGATGAGGATTTTCTCCATATCGTAGCGGAGTTATTGAATCAGTATTTACAATTTCAGCCTCTTTACCAAGATATGGTTGTGAGAACCATTGAAATATGGCAGCATCATACATCGTAGCAGTAGCGAAAGCATTTTTAGCTAAAAGGCGTCTATCTGTCTCTAAGCTATTACCATTTTTTATACATTCAAAGAAATGATCGTAATCACTTTCGTCAGCAGCTACTAGCACATCTTTGAAATTTTTAGCAGCAGCACGTATGAGCGTTATACCTCCGATATCTATTTTCTCTATAATTTCTTCTTCATTAGTAGCACATTTACATGTTTCTGTAAAAGGGTAAAGGTCCACCAATACTGCGTCTATTTCTGCTAAATTATATTTATTTGCCTCTTTTATATCATTTTCATTATCTCGTCTAAGTAATATTCCACCTAATATAGCTGGATGCAGTGTTTTCACTCGTCCATCTAGAAGAGCAGGATAATTAGTTAATGTATCGATTTCTATTACATCAATTCCATTTTCAATAAGAAATTTACTAGTACCACCTGTAGATATAATTTGTCCTCTAAAATGTTTCAAAATTTCTAAATAAGGTAAAAGCAAGTTTTTATTATATACTGAAATTAATATAGAATTTATTGGTTTGAGAGACATTTTTTTGCAAAATTAAAAATAAAAAATGGTATTTTTATTATAATCGAGAAAGATTATTTTTTTTATATAAAACTATAAATGTTTCGCAGAAATATACTGCGAAACATTGAGTAAAATTTAATTCTTATTGTACCTTTACCATCTACATACACCTGCTATTCCACCAAATTCGCTATACAATTTATCTTTGATATCATCTTTTACAAATTCAATTTTCGTAGAATATTCTTCAGCTAAATCTGTTATATATTCTCTTAAATTAATCTCTACAGGATTGTTACAATGTTTTTTTGCATCATCTATGAAGCCAAATATCAATCCATCTTCGCATTTATATGCTTTAGAATCAAAATCCCAAGGCAAAAGTAAAACTTGTAATCTTCCTATCTGTAGAGCTTCTAAAACATCAGACAAACCACTAATTCCAAAACCTTGATATACTAAATCGAAATAATATTTTTCTTCATCATATTCTATTTTTTCTAACAAAGGATTAATCTTTTCAAGGATTTCTTTACCAGAAATATTATCAGGATTATTAGGATTAGAGACATGGCCGATAATTAATTTTTTAACTTCATGACTAAGGTAATTTTCGAAAAAGTTAAGTTGCCAATCAGTACCCATCAAAACGAGCCTACTAATGTTTAATTGATGAATAGACTTAGCTAGCATATCAGCTAAACGTTTATATAGTTTGTGAGACCAATTTTGATATTTAGATTTATATTTATCTTTAAATTTTTCTCGAGCATAGAAAGTACGTTCTCCATATAGAATTTGATCAATAGCTGATAAATGCTCTTGAATTTCTTTCCATTCATCACTAGTAATTTCAGCGAAAGTATCTGTAATTTCTTGAACTTCATTTAAGAAAATTTGGTAAAATCTCCATTTTGTCCCATAAATATGTAAAACACCTATTCTATCATACTCATCAAAAGCATAATAGATAGGTAAAAGGTAAGGTTTCCCATAATGTAAATCTACTTTGCCAAGAGTTAAATCTATAGCTGGCAAATCTATTTGTAATTCAAAAGTTTCGCTCTCCAATTCATTTTTATCATTTATCCAAGCAAATTTAGCTAGAGTTTTTGTCTCTGGATGCACAAATTCTAACGAAAGTAAAAAATCTTCTAAAAAAGTTCTACCATTATTTAATTTTATATCTAGAGATTTAAAATCTTTTAAGGCATTTTTAATTCGAATGATCCATGCCATACTTTTATTTTCTTCTTTCGATGGATCTGTATCACAATACACTGATAATACTGGTACACCTAATGATTCAATTTTTTCTTTAAATGCATTAATTTGTTCCAGGGTTATCATAGCACTACAATTTTATGATTACTCATAAAAATAAATACAAAAATCATACAAAATTTTTACAAAAAATAAATATGGAAATTAAAAGTAAAAAATATTAAGAATTGAAATTAATGTTTCCAGAAAATTTCTGATTTACCTTTTAATAATAATATTTTTCTACTCAATATAAAAAAATAATCGCTTAATCTATTAATATAAGCCATTATTAAATCATAATTAGAAATTGATTCATTTTCTGCCAATTCACAAATTTTTCTTTCTGCTCGTCTAACAACAGTTCTAATAATATGACAAAATGACATATCAAGATCACCAACTGGTAAGATGAAATTAGTTAATTCACTCAGCTCACTAGAATATTGGTCGATTTTATTTTCTAAAAAAACAACCCTATCATAAGAAAAGACTGGTAATGTATCAGAAGACATTGATTTATTAGCTAAATGAGATTCTATGATAAAAATATCATTAATAATAGTAAATAAATCATTACGAATATCAGGTAAATCAATTATTTCATAAAAATATCCGATAAAAGAACATGCTTCATCTAGAGTGCCATAGGCTTCTACACGAGGATCATATTTAGGTACATTTTCTCCAGATAACAAGTGAGTGTAGCCTTTATCACCATTTTTCGTATATATTTTTTTAGCATTTTTCATATATCTTGATAATTTTTGAGAAAATTTTCTGCTAAAGAAACCTTGTGATTAATTTCGTCAGAAATAATTTTGCCATCTCTAAGCTTGACTATTCTATGGCCAAAAAGAGCAATATCAGGCTCATGAGTAACAAGGACAATAGTATTCCCTTCATTGTGAAGTTTTTCTAGTAGAAGCATAATCTCATAAGATGACCTACTATCGAGATTACCAGTAGGTTCATCAGCTAAAATAATAGAAGGATTATTAATAAGAGCTCTAGCGATAGCCACACGTTGTCTTTGTCCACCAGACATTTCATTAGGTTTATGATGCATTCTATCCTTGAGACCAACCATTTCCAACATAGCCTCTGCACGAGCTATACGATCATTCTTATTAACACCAGCATAAATGAGTGGTAACATCACATTTTCTAAAGCATTATAACGAGGAAGTAAATAAAAAGTTTGAAAAACAAAGCCTACCTCTTTATTTCTTATACTAGCTAATTCATCATCACTAAGTCCGCTAACTAATTGATTATTAAGGTAATACTCTCCACTAGTAGGAGTATCAAGACAACCAATAATATTCATTAAAGTAGTTTTTCCAGAACCAGAAGCTCCCATAATAACAACAAATTCATTTTTATTAATTTTCAAATTAATACCTTGTAAAGCATTAACAACGACTTGACCTATGAAATAAGTCTTTTGAATATTATTAAGAGAAATTATAGAATTCATAAAAAAATTTAACAAAGATAAGAGAAAGTTTTAAGAAAAAGGATAAATATTTAAATGTTATGAATTAAATATGTTGATGACATCAAATCACTATACCGCTCCCATGCCCGCCTATCCGACGCTGCCAAATTCAGTATCCTTCCTGTATCTTCTATAATCTTCTCAGCCAGATACTTCCCCTTCACTACAAACCACATTATGTAGTTTGTTAAATACTTTGTTGCTACTCCACGAAACTTATAATATATCCACCCAACAAAATCTGCAATCTTAACATGAACGTTAGATACGCTATATATTCCTCGTTTCATATTGTTTTTATTAGTAATTTCTTTATGTTTTATGTGCTCTGCTGTTACTGTCTTAAAAGCTTTTATATTGCTGCCGCATACTACTGAATCTTCAGATATTCTTGATTTTAGAAAATCTGATATGTGATCGGCTTGCACCCTTTCATCTTCTAATTTTTTAAACAAAATATTTCCACTCCTATCTGTGGCAGCTATTACTGCCACTTTTGTTGGCTTCTTTTTCTTTAATTTTTTTAATTCTTTCTTGTCTCGTTTCTTTTTGCCTTTCTCTGAATAATTCATTAGTAGCTCTTCTAATTCTACTACTCCAAAAAATTGACATTATCTTCAAATGACTGCATAGCACACAATATTCTGTGCCGCCAAAAGAAACTTGTTGAAAGACTAATATGTACATTCCTGGCACACTCTCTCAAGCTCATGCCAGCACTCATACATTTGATATATTCTAACATTTTGTCCTTTTCATGAACACGATACATAAAGGTGCCAGTGGTAACTCTGAATTGTCTGCCACAGTTTTTGCATCGGTAGTTTTGAACTCCACTTTGCAAACCATTTTTTATAACATGACTGCTATTACAATCTGGACATAATACACCTGTAGACATGGCTTTGATTTCTTGATAATCGACTACATCTTTACCTTCTTCTATCATTTCATTATAGAGATTGTCGTAGAACTCACGTGTACCTTCCTTAGTAAGAGTGAATAATTCTGTTGGATTTTCTAAAAGTTTATTCATATTAAAATTTTTCTGCAAATATAATAAAATTTAATATCAATAAACTTGATATATCATAAAATAATAATTTCATCTTTCTCCTCTATCCCCATCTCCATATTTTACCCGATACTTTGCAATTATTATCTAAAAATATTTATTAATTTTACAAATTAAATTTTGTGATATTTATGAAAAAAATCTTCTCTCTCCTTTTATTAGGAATTTTTCTCATCGGATGCAATTGGGATGATGATAATCCTTTAGCAGATTTAAATGTAATTTCTGATAGCCAGGATGTCCCTTTTAAAGAAATAATTTTTTTAGTTAATCTAAAAACTAATGATAGTACTTATGTAGTGGTTAAAGAAATAGATTCTATTAATATTTATGTGAATACTTTTTCATGGGCTAAGCTTAACTCTACATCTATAGACACTACTAAAATCAACAAATTTATTGTTAATAATAGGTTTGAGTCTAATAATAAAATAAGTTATTTAGTCGTTGCTAAGCAAAAACTCACTCAATCTAATTTTAATACTGCTGGTGATTACGCTCAATATCTTAATTCGTTATATGAATTGCAACCAGGTGAGTATGCGTGCTTAATTGAATCTTTTCAAATTACGTTAAATGATTCTACTACTGTGAAATATTATCCATACTCTTATAAAAGTTTCAGAGTAGAGTCTAATATGAGAAGCGTTTTTATTGGCGAATTTGATATAAATATAGATTAATATGAAAAAATTACAAATTATTTTAGTAATATGTGTAGCTTTTATTTTTCAATCATGTTACAAATCTGCTGATATTCAAGTGAGAAATAATATTTCACGAGTAAAAATTATGGACGTTAAATGGGGAGATATTTATATAGCTGGAGAATTGCTACCTGGTCAAACATCTTCAAAAATTACTGTAACTAATCACGAAGAAAAATTGCCAGCTACTCATAATATATCTTTTGTAATGTCTGCAAATGATAAATATGTCTATTTAGAAACTATTTCAGAATATATGCTAGACGAAGATCAAGATTTGCTGATTATATTAGAAGACACTACTAGAGTTCAGAATCCTAATCAATAATTAATATGCCATTAATAAAAAGTGTAAAAGGTATTTCACCTAAATGGGGTAATGATTGCTGGATAGCAGATAATGCTACTATTGTAGGAGATGTTATTATCGGTGATCAATGTACTATATGGTTTAACGCTGTAGTGCGTGGTGATGTTCATTATATTCATATTGGTAATAAAGTAAATATCCAAGATCAAGTTGTCATTCATTGTACTTATCAAACCTCTCCTGTAGAGATAGGTAATAAAGTGTCGATAGGTCATAGTGCTATCATTCACGGGTGCAAAATTGGTAATAATGTTTTGATAGGTATGGGAGCAATAATTATGGATGATGTGATTATCGAGGATAACTGCATTATTGCTGCTGGTGCTATTGTAACTAAAAATACTTATATCCCTTCATACAGTGTTTTTGCTGGTATTCCTGCCAAAAAAATTAAAAATTTATCTGAAGAGCAATTTCAAAAAGAAGTTTTGGATATAGCTAACCACTATCCAATGTATGCTAGCTGGTATAATGAGAATGATTAAGTTCTGAAATTATTTAATTAATTTTTTATAAATATTTAAAAGTATAAATATATAAATTAACTTTTGCACTCTCACCACCAAGTTTATTATATATTAATATTGACCTATGGGATTTAATTTAATTTTATTGAATTATGCGTTTAATTAATAACTAAATTATTACTGTAAATATATAAGCAAAGCTATATTTATAGGAGTTTAATTTGTTTTAAAATATTCCTTATTAAAATCTTTCTCGTATGTCTATTTAAAGAAACAAGGAAAAGTCTCCGCTGGTGAAATTTATTATCTAAGCACTTATTTCAATTAATTTATAAATATTGCGAACAATATTATTGTGCCATCCATCGTAAAAAGTTTTTAATTGTGGATAATTTTCTTAAAAATATTTATCCATAATTACAATAATTTAATCTCTCTGGTTTTCTTCGAATTTTTTAATAATTTTAGATACTAAAGGATGTCGCATCACATCATTTTCATTGAGAAAGATAAAGTTGATGTCATCAATATTTCTAAGCATTTGGCAGGTTTGTAATAATCCTGATGCCTGATGAGGTGGTAAATCTATTTGAGTTACATCACCAGTGATAATAAATTTAGAATTTTCTCCCATACGAGTCAGGAACATTTTCATTTGCCCTAAAGTAGCATTCTGAGCTTCATCTAAAATGACAAAAGCATTTTCTAAAGTTCTACCACGCATGAAAGCAAGCGGTGCTATCTCTATCGTTCCATCTTCGAAATAAGAATTTAGCTTAGCTGCTGGCAACATATCATTTAGTGCATCATATAAGGGTTGCATATAAGGATCGAGTTTTTCTTTAAGATCTCCAGGTAAAAAACCTAAATTTTCTCCAGCTTCTACAGCAGGTCGTGTAAGAATAATTTTTTTTATTTTTTTATCTTTTAAAAATTTAACAGCTAGAGCTATGGCAGTGTATGTTTTACCAGTGCCAGCTGGGCCTATACAAAACATCATATCGTATTTATAGATGGCACTATACATACGTTTCTGATTTGGTGTACGTGCTTTTATCGGAATAGCATTGCGACCATATAAGATCAAATCATTATCACCACTTGATTCATTAGAGCTCTGCTCATCTTGATCATAAAGCATCAAATTTACAATTTCATTATTTTCTATCTTACCTTGTTTGTCAAACAAATCTAACAATAATTGAAACCGTTGATAAAAAATTTCTATCTCCTCATCCTCTCCGATGACTTTAAGCATATCTCCACGAACGATAATTTTTAACTTCGGGAATAGCTTTCTTATTAATTCAATATTAGAATCTTTAATACCATAGAAGCCACTATGATCAACCAGGTGCAAATCAAAAGTTTTTTCACTCATTCAAATAAAAATTTTTATTTTTACAGATTAATAGTGCAAAATTACAAATAAAATTATTTAATAACAATGTCGTATAATATAACTACAATCACTGATTGGGGAATTAATAACCAGTATTTTAGTATTTTTTATGGTGAGTTATTAAAAAATGATATAAATACAAAGGTCATAGTAACCTCTAATGATTTACAGCCTAATGATTTTGCTACTGCATATTATTTATTTAGCTCTACCTGGCATCATTTCCCCGATAATACGATACACTTGATTTCTATAAATTCTAATATTCCATCAGAAAATGGTTACCTTTATATTCAAGGTTTTAATCACCATTTTATTTGTCCAAATAATGGTGCTCTTTATCCTTTTATTAATAATAATTTTTTGGATTTATCAATTTATAAAATCAAAAATGAAACAATCAATTATAGCTCTTTTTATGAATTAGAATATTATATTTTTGCGATTACTAATATATGTAATAGAATAGATATAAATAGCTGGACTACTCCGATAACTGATGAGAAATTGATAATACCATATTTTTTTCCTAAACCTCAATTTAATAATAATGTAGCAACTGGAGAAGTAATACACATAGATAATTTCGGAAATATTATCACAAATATAAATTTTGATTTTTTCAGCACTAATCTAATGAATAATAGATGGCAAATATCTCTGAGACATTATAAAATTTATAATTTGCATAATGGTTATATAGATGCAAACGATCAAAATATATTTGCATTTTTTAATAGTCAAAAATTACTCGAGCTTGGTATAAAAGGATACAATGCTAGTGAGCTATTGGGCGTAAAAAAAGGAGATAAAATATATATTACGATTATCAATTAGTTTTTTTGATATTCTCTAATAACTCATTATAATATTGTTTAAGAAATTTTTTAGAAGGGAAATAGAAAGAAATCGTATTATTTTTAAAATCTATTTTTGCATTAAATAAAGATAATAAATCTATACCTAAGACAGCATCAAAGGATTTGAAATTTTCTAATGAACTTTGATTTTTAATAAAAGAAAAATTAGTAGCTACTACACAAATATTATTTAATAATTTCTCACCAATCTTAAAATTTTTGATAGGAACAATAGCAACTTCATTAATAGTATCACTGAAAGTGATGATGGGATTGTCATTCAGGTTAACACATTGACTGAAACTTTCTAATTGTTTAGCTAGCTCCAGAGAAATGACAGTATTAGTAGCTCCAGTATCTATCAAAAAATCCACTGCATGGTCATCTATAGTTAAATTAACAAAATAATGAGCTCCGCTCATATCATACGAATGTTTATAAATAGGAAGAGTAATCATAAAAATCTATTAAAAGGAATTAAAATCTCATACTAAAACTAATGCTAGGCATTATAGGTAATTGATAAACTGTTTCACCAGTTACTCTATCAATATAAAATATATTTTTTCTATTATATACATTAGTGATGCTCGCTACAGCATCTAAAGTTACAGTTTCTGAGATATTAAATTTGTGAGTATAGCTGAGGTCTAATCTATGATAAGTTGGCAATCTACCATTATTAATATCACCATATAAAATTCCTAAAAAATCATTAGTACTTAAAATATCATTGCTTAGATTAGTAAAAGTAGCTTGAGGATAATAGCCAGCAGTTTGAGTAAAAGCAAATCCAGAGCCAAAGTTCCACCTTAGAGATACTTCATTATTATTTAAATTGCCCCATTTATAAGTTGACAAGAAATTAAGATTATGACGTCTATCATAATGTGGAGGATAAACTGTATAACCATCATCTCTGTGTATAAAACCAAATGAGTAAGCTATCCAAATATAAATAGATTTTTTCTCATATTTCACAGACACATCTACACCCTCAGCATCACCAGACTCTATAATAAAATCTTTTTTTAGCTCGTCAGGTTTATCAGAATATTCTTCAGTATCATCATAGATTTTATTTCTATTAAGGTTTTGTAAAATAGAAAAGTTTTTAAAATATGGTTCTATATTAATAGCAAAATAATTATTTGGATTTATTTCGAAACCTAAAATAATATGTTGAGCTTTTTGTAGACGAGAATTTACTGGTTCATCTTTATAAGTATCTGGCAGATTATCACTTCCTGATAAAAAACCATAAAATAAGTTCACTACATCTCTATCATCTGAAGCACTTATGAGATTTTGAGAATAAAGGCCAGCAGCGAATTTAATTCTAAATTTTTCTGATAAATTATATTTAATAGCTAATCTAGGCTCTGGTGAAACTTCTGATAAGCTACCATAATATTGAAAACGAAAACCAGGCTCTATAATAAATTTTTTAGCAAAAATTTTACCTTTAACAAATATACCTATTTCAGTAGTATTTTCTACCTGACTAATCAAACGCAAGGCTTCTGTATAGTATTGAAAATCTGTTTTATAACCATATAACTCTATGCCATAGTTGATTTGAGAATTTTTTTGGAAATAATTTGTTACATTGAGACCAAGGTTAAATCCATTAATATCAGATTCTTTAGGTAAATTAGTAGGGTCTGTAAGAATAATACCATAGTCTGAGTAGGAAAATCTAAAATTCAGAAGTGAAAGATTACCTTCTGGGATAATAAAAAAACTAGAACCTACACCATTAGATTTCCATTTAAAATCAGCTATGTTACTATATTTGACATGATCATTATAGTTAAATCCATTCACAAATAATTTTGAACCATTAGGCATAGAATAGGTTATTTTACCGTAGAAATCTTGGTAGTCAAAAGGTAGACCATCCTCATCAATATATTTATAAAATACTTTAGAGGATTGTGGCAAATAAGAATTTTTAGCAGACAATACAAAGGTGAGAGTACCTTTATTAGGGTCATTATTCAGATTACGAATAATGGGACCTTCTAAAAGAACATTAGCACCAAAAGTAGATAAGCCAATCATACCAGAAAACTTTTTAGCATTACCATCTCTAAGGTTGATATCCATAATAGATGAAATCCTATCACCATATTCAGCATTGAAGCCACCCGTGTATATATCAGCATTACGTATCAGCTCAGTCTCTATCACAGAGAATAAACCAATAGAGTGAAAAGGATTATAAATAGTGATGCCATCAAGTATCATTTTGTTTTGCACCGGACTACCACCACGAATATATAGCTGCCCACCTTGATCACCTGTAAAAATAACTCCTGGTAAAACTTGAATGTATTGAGCTATATCGGGCATACCAATAGACGGTATACTTGTAACTTGTTTAGCAGTTAATTTAATTACAGAAGTTTTAGTTTCTAAAGTATCTTCACTATGTGTAGCTGTTACTTCGACTTTTTGCAGATTTATTGATCGCTCATTTAAATAATATTTTCTTGTAATAATATCTCCTGCTTTTAGATTAAACTCTTCTTGCAGAGTATCATAACCGATAGTTGTAATTTTCAAAGTATAAGTACCAGGTTTAATACCAGTAATAACAAAATATCCATTAATATCTGTGCTAGAACCATAGCTAGTTCCAGCTAAATAAACGTTAGTAAATAGTATTGGCTCACCAGTTGCTTTATCATAAACAAATCCTCTAACTGTGGCTGATTGACTATAAATATTTATAGATAAAAATACAAATGTCATCAAAATCAAACTTATTTTTCTCATAACATCTCAAAAAATTAGTAAATATTGCACAAAGATAAGAGTATTTTTAGAAATTTAAGAGAAAAAATTATTTAATTTTAAACAACATTAAAATATTTCAACTAGTTCTCAAAAAATTGCTATTGCTGGTTTTATCTCAAAGTTCATTTATTATTCTATTTTGCTGGCTAATGGATTACGTAAATTTTCATATTCATATAATTCTACTCTAACATTTCCCAATCGTATTTTGCATGTTACATAGATAGGGATCTGATTAAGGTCTGTAGTGAAATATGCTTTTATAGCATAAGGATCTTTGAATACGTTGCCTACTTGTACTTCTGGCATTACATAATAACAATCAAAAGTGCCATTATCTATTTTTATTTTTTCTTTACCACCAAAAGCCACCCTCGATTTGTAAATTTCATCTTCGAAAACATATTTTACTTCAAAAATATTACCTGGTTTCATTTTAGAAAAATCCATATTCCTTCCCCAATAAATCGCTGAAATCATATCTTGCATATAAGGATCTACCTTAAAAACTGAATTTGTATTTTTTATTTTATCAATAAATTGAGCTTGATTATTAGATTGATTTATGTTTATTTGCTGCTCTGCTCTAAATTTACCTTCTTTTGCATTTCTCAAAAACATCCACGGCACTAGAGATAAAGTATCTATATAAGTATCGAATCTATCATCCACATATATTACCCAATCCCATTTTTTAAATGTTTTTCCACTAATAATGGCATGATAGCAAGGTCTATTATTTATATATTCTATATTAGGTGAAACCATCATGGTAGCATATGCAGCAAATATTTTACCTGTAATAAATGAATCAAAATAAACCACATATGTTAATTTCTCTCCTTGTTTGAAAGCTTTATTATTTAATTGCTTCAATTCTTGTGAATGAATATTTAAAACAAATATTATCAATGATATAAATAAAATCACTTTTTTCATAATTCTTTTTTGTGAAATTTTAAAACAAACTTTATGCCAGTAAAAGATATTTATGATTTTTTTTGTATTTTTGTAATAATAAAACTACAATCTTATGAAAGAAGAAATAACTCATGAAGGGGTTATAACGCAAATAAAAAATGATACTATAGAGGTAACAGTGAGGGCTACAGGCGCTTGTGGTTCTTGTGATTTAAAAAATACTTGCATTTCTACCGAGAGTGCCGAAAAAAAGATAATTATTCCTCGTGAAGGTTATGAAGATTATAAAATTGGCGATAATGTAATTATAAGCTCTACCACTAATCAAGGCTATTTGGCTGTTATTTTAGTTTATGTTTTACCAGTAATATTAATGATGGCATTGTATTTCATTAGTTTCTCACATTTCAAAAATGAATTAATATCTGCTAGTATTTCTGTGGGTTCTATTGTTATTTACTTTGTTTTAGTTCATTTTATAAATCCGTGGCTAAAAAATAAGATTTCTTTTAAGCTAAAGCATAATGATACTTATTAAACTTATTAGAATATTACGATTTTATTTTTTTTAATTAAGCGTTGTTTTGTTATAACTATAGTATTGGTGAAAATGCATAGGAAGTATATAGAAGGAGTGAAGGGGAGACGAAGTGAAAGGGAGATGAATGATGAGTGATGGGTGATGAGTTATGGGGGGTAGTAGTTGAGTAGTTGAGAAGTTGAAGAGGTGAAGAGGTGATTTGATGAAAAGTTGAGGATTTTAAGTAAAATGTTTAAACTACTTTAAACTATGTTAAACTAATATCCTTGTTTATTGTCTGGACCACTGATTTTATTGTGATAAATTGATAAGTTGAAAAGTTTAAAGGTTTAAGCAAAATGTTTAAACTATGTTAAACTTTTATTTTGGCATATTTAACTGCAAATCATTTCCCAATACAGTATTAATTTGAACCAAGAATTAATATTGAGGTTATTCTAATATTACAAAAATTTTTATTTAAACACCTTTTTCAAACAAATTATTCTAATTCATAATAGTACAAACCTTTTAAATTTGGCGTCTCAAATAGGTTAAAACTAAGGATATCAATATTATATGGAACCCAAATATCATATATCAAGTAAGAAAAACGCATATGATATGGGTTTATAGCTATAAAAATAACTTCATTGTTTGAGTCAATGTATTTGCAACGATCATTAGTAAAAGCAGAATATATTTTCATTTTATATTTTTCCCCTATTTGTATTTTTTCATTTTTTTTACTTAATTTTTTATCTAATGGTTCAATAGATATTACTCTTATAAAGTCAGGACATGTATCATTATATATCTCTATACATTTTAAAGCTATATAATAAATTTTTCTTTTTACAAGTTTGTTGCCTATTTTTTGATAATTATCTTTTTTCTCTATTATTTCTTTAATTTCAAATATACCAACCAAACTATCTGGTACAGCAATATTATATGAGATGTCATCATTTCTTTTATCATCCAATATTTTTATATTCCCATGTTTATCAATAGCTTTCAATGATTTATCATTATTAGCAAAACTTAAATAATACAATAATTGTTTTCTTTGATTTTTCACTACATGCTTGCCATTATAGTAAAAATATCGAATACCATATTTACTTAAATGATTTTGTTGGTACAAATTTTTAGGAAATATACCTATTAATAATATTATTATAAATAAATTTTTTAATATTTTCATAAAATTTTACTAGGTAAAATTAATGAATATTTTTAAATAATTATTATTTTAAAGTTATTCTTTAAATACAGAAATATTTGGGAAACTTTAATATCTTAATAGCTATTTCGATATATTTTATTATAAAATATAAAACTAAATATTAGCTATTTTTCTGAAAAATATATAAATAAGCTATCCCGAAAGTTAATTTTTTTAGTTTCAGAGTTTTGAAGCCTAAAGTTTCTATGTAAGATGCTAGGTCTGTGCCACAAGGGAATTCATCGGATGTATCTTTTAAATATGAAAAAGAATTTGGATATTTTAATAAAAATTCTGAAAAAGTGTTCATAATGATATTTTGATACATTTTATATATAACATTAAAAGCTGTATCGGGCTGACCAAATTCTAGGATAGCTAAAATCCCTTTTGATTTAAGTACTCTATATGCTGACAAAAGAGCCAAATGAGAGTTTTCGAAATTTCTTAGTCCAAAAGAAATAGTGACAGCATCTACTGATGAAGTAGATATAGGAATATTTTCTGCAAAAGAATTGTAAAATTCTATATTAGATTGTTTTAATCTATTTTTTGCTATATTAATCATATTATTTGATGGATCTAATAGCATCAATTTTTGAGGTTGCAATTGCATCAAGGATTTAGTTTGAGAGCCAGTGCCACATGCTACATCCAAGATTATTTGAGGCTGAAAATGTTTTAATTCATTAGTAAGATATTTTCTCCAGAGATGATCAATGCCAAAAGAAAATAATGAAGTAAATTTATCATAATTAGGTGCTATAGCATCAAACATATCTCTAACTTCGTTTTTACTTTTGCCAATAATATGTTTATTGAGCACCTGAGCAATAGCTTTTGCCATAAGTATAAATTTTATATGGCTAAATTAAGTATTCTACATTATTAAAAATACAAAAATTATATATATCATTTTTTTGTAAAAAAAATCAATAAAAAAAGTGGCTTAAATAAATTTAAGCCACTTTTTTTTTAACCATTAAATTAAAAATATGCAAATTAATTTTTGATTTTACTTACAATTTTAGCAAAAACTTCTGGTTCATTCATCGCAAGGTCAGCTAATGTTTTACGATTAAGTGCGACGTTATTTTTATGAATTAATCCCATAAATTGAGAATAAGGCATACCATTTAATCTCGCTCCAGCATTAATACGCTGGATCCATAATTTCCTATAATCACGTTTTTTTAATTTTCTACCAACGTAAGCGTGATTTTGTCCTTTTTCCCATCTATTTTTGGCTACAGTCCATACATTTTTATTACGACCTCTATAACCTCTTGTTAATCGTAATATTTTTTTTCTTCTAGCCCTTGATGCTACATTATTAACACTTCTTGACATAATTTACCTCCTTTTTGTTTCAGCGGCTATTTTAGCTCTTTGAAGCTGAAAACAATTTTTTTTTAATTTTTTACTTTAATAACATTTGTTTAACATTTTTAGCATCTTTGCCTTCTATAATGGCATAATGCCCGAGATTCCTCTTGCGTTTTTTACTTTTTTTAGTCAAAATATGACTTTTGTATGCATGTTTACGTTTCACTTTACCAGAACCAGTAATGACGAAACGTTTTTTTGCACTTGATTTACTCTTCATTTTAGGCATATCTTATTATTTTTTATTTTTTCTTATTAATTTTAGGAGCTAAAATCATAGACATCACATTACCTTGGAGTTTAGGTAGTTGCTCTACTTTTGCAATTTCAGATAAAGCATCAGCAAATTTTAGTAATTGAACCTCACCTTGTTCTTTATACACAATAGTTCTACCTCTAAAGATAATTTCTACTTTTACTTTATTTCCTTCTTCTATAAACCTTTGAGCATGTTTAAGTTTAAAGTTAAAATCATGTTCATCAATATTAAAACCTAGTCTAATAACTTTAACGACCATTTGAAAAGTCTTTGCTTTGATTTCCTTTTCTTTTTTTCTACGTTCAAAGAGAAATTTGCTATAGTCCATTATGCGACATACAGGTGGATTAGCTTGCGGTGAAATTTCAACTAAGTCTAAATTTTTCTCATAAGCTAGTGCGATAGCTTTATCAATAGGTAAAATTTGAGGTTCCATACCATCTCCTACTACTCTGACCTCACGAGCTGTGATTTCTTCATTAATTTTAAAATTAAATTTTTCTTCCTGTGCTCCCAAGTTTTTAATTAAATTTTTTTGTTAAACTTTTTTTTAATTCGTCTGAAAATAAATTAATAAATGCCTCAGTATCCATACTACCTAGGTCGCCTTGTCCATGACGACGTACAGACACAGCATTCTTATTTTTCTCCTTTTCGCCCACTATAATCATAAATGGAATATGCTGTAGCTCTGCATCACGAATTTTTTTGCCTACTTTCTCGGCTCTATCATCCATTTCAGTTCTAATATCTAAATTAGTCAGCAAAGATACAACTTTTTCTCCATATTCAATATATTTTTCACTTATAGGCAAAACTATCACTTGAACAGGTGATAACCATAATGGCAATTTACCAGCTGTTTGCTCTAAAAGCAATGATACAAATCTTTCCATTGAACCAAAAATAGCTCTATGTATCATCACTGGACGATATTTTTGATTATCTGCTCCTATATATTCTAGATTAAATCTTTCTGGTAAATTATAGTCTACTTGTATTGTTCCTAATTGCCAGCTACGACCTATAGCATCCTGCACCATAAAATCTAATTTTGGTCCATAGAAAGCAGCTTCTCCTTTAGCAATTATCATATTAAATCCAGTATTAGAAACACTTTCTAATATTGCTTCTTCTGCTTTTATCCAATTTTCTTCGGTGCCGATATATTTTTCTTTATTTTCTGGGTCTCTCAATGACACTTGTGCAGTGAAATTTTTAAAATCAAAAGTATTTAAGATTAGCAATACTATTTCCATCACTTTATGGAATTCATCTTTAAGCTGATCATTTGTACAGAAAATATGTGCATCATCTTGAGTGAAACTACGTACACGTGTGAGACCATGAAGTTCTCCACTTTGTTCATATCTATAAACCGTACCAAATTCTCCTATTCGCAATGGTAAATCTTTATATGATCTAGGTTTAAAAGCATAAATCTCACAATGATGAGGACAATTCATAGGTTTTAGCATAAACTCCTCGCCTTCATTAGGTGTAGATATTGGACGAAATGAATCTTTGCCATACTTTTCATAATGTCCGGAGGTAATATATAGTTCCTTTTGTCCAATGTGTGGAGTTATAACATGCTGATAACCATATTGCAATTGTACATTTTTAAGAAATTTTTCTAATTCTTGTCTAACAATTGCTCCTTTAGGTAACCACATGGGCAAACCTTGTCCTACTATAGGACTAAACATAAAGAGTTCTAATTCTTTACCTAATTTCCTATGATCTCTTTTGCGAGCTTCTTCTAAAAAATTAAGATAATCATCCAATAATTCTTGCTTAGGGAAGCTAATACCATAGATACGTGTAAGCATTTGTCTATGCTCATCACCTCGCCAATAGGCTCCAGCAATATTTAATAGTTTAAAAGCTTTCACATATTTAGTAGATGGTAAATGAGGTCCTTTACATAAATCTATAAAATCACCTAATGTATATAATGTTAATTGTTGATCTTCTAATTCTTCTATCAATTCTATTTTGTAGATATTATCATTTTTTTTGAAATATTCTAAGGCTTCTTGTTTAGTTACTTCTTGTCTAACAAACGGTATATCTAGTTTGATGAATTCCTTAATCTTGTCTTCTATTTTTTCTAAATCTTCTTCAGTAATTTTATGGTCACCAAAATCAATGTCATAATAAAATCCCTGCTCTATGCTAGGGCCAATACCAAATTTAGCATGAGGGAAAAGTGAACCTGTAGCTGCAGCCATTATATGAGATGAGGAATGCCAAAATAAACTTTTACCTTCTGGATCTTCCCATGTGATAATTTTAATCTGTGCATCATTTTCTATAGCTCTATTTAGATCATAAAGTTGATCATTTACTTTAATAGCTAAAGCTTTATTTAGCAAGCTCTGACTAATAGACTTAGCTATATCAAAGCCAGTGATACCAGCTGGGAATGACTTTTTATTATCATCAGGAAAAGTAATTATTATCTCTCTCATATCTTTTTTAAAAAAATATTTGCAAAATTAATCTAAATTTTTTAAATGAAAAGTAAACTTATCCTAAAAAAATTGTATTATACCACAACAATAAACTAGACATTTTGTATAAATCAGTTCACAGATTGGTTAGTAAGCATTATTAAGAATGATAATTCATCCTAAAAAAATTTATTTTGTCAAACCAGGAACAGGTATTTGCAATTTTTTACTAATAGCAATGAGCATTTCTTTTGTCATACGAGCCAGATCGTAGTCTGGTTGCCAGTCCCACTCTTCTCTAGCACAACTATCATCTATAGATTGTGGCCAACTATCTGCTATAGCTTGTCTGAAATCTGGATTATATTCAATTTTAAAGTCTGGAATATATTTTCTAATCTCAGCAGCTAATTCCTCTGGAGTGAAGCTCATAGCAGTAACATTGAAATCTGCATGATGTTTTAGTTTAGTAACATCTGCCTCCATGAGCATAATAGTAGCTTTTATACAATCTGGCATAAACATCATAGGCAGCCTAGTATCTGATTGCAAAAAGCAATTGTAATATTTATTTTTTACTGCTTCATAAAAAATCTCAACAGCATAGTCGGTAGTACCACCACCAGGTAGAGTTACACTACTAATAATGCCAGGATATCTCATACCACGCATATCCACGCCAAATTTATTGAAATAGTAATTTCCTAAAAGTTCTCCAGACACTTTAGTAATACCATACATAGTAGTTGGTTGCAAAATAGTATCTTGTGGAGTATTTACTCTCGGTGTAGTAGGACCAAAAACTGCTATAGAGCTAGGAACAAAAACTTTTTCCAATTTCAATTCTCTTGCTACTTCTAGAGTATTTATTAATCCATTAATGTTAGTATCCCATGCTTTCAATGGATCTTGCTCACCTTTAGCAGATAAGATAGCAGCTAAATTAATAATAGTGCTTATATTATGTTCTCTGCAAATTTCTTTGAATTTATCAGTATTTCTGACATCTAATTGTACAAATGGACCAGCTTTAGATAATTCTTCTGGTAATGGTGTACGATTATAAGCTAAAACTACATTATCGTTTCCATATTTTTCTCTTAATGCTGGTGTAAGCTCAGAACCTATCTGGCCAGCAGCACCTATTACTAATATTTTTTTCATAGTTTTATTTTTTTGCAAACTTACATTAAAATTTTAAATATATAATAATTGAAATATGAGTTTTGTCTATTCGGGATATGAATGTTTTTTGAAGGAATGAAGATAAGGAGACGGGGAGACGGGGGTGACTGGGAGACGAGGTGAATGAGTGATGAGTGATGAGTGATGGGAGTAGTAGTTGAGAAAGGGAGAAGGTGTGAGTGGGTGAGTGAGAGAAAGGGAGAAGGTGATGAGTTGATTAATTTAAAGGTTTAAGTAATATGTTTAAACTACATTAAACTATTTCAAACTATTTTAAACTATTATACTTTTTTATTGTCTGAACAACTGATTTTAATGTGACTAGTAGTGTTGGCTGACTTCGATTCAATTCTGCCAACATCGGTATGAGCTTCGCTTTACTCAGCCACCGTCGGTACGTTTTTTTTCGCTGGCTGAGTAAAGCGATAGGGCGTATCGAAGCCAACAAGTATTATCTGAACGCCTACTTCCATTTTTTAATATCATTAGATAATTTATTATATTTTTGTATTATTAAATAAAAATTTTATGAGACTAAATAAAGTAATCAATGATCCGATATATGAATTCATACCTATCCCTGATGAGATAATTCTCTCACTTATAGACCATGAATATTTCCAGAGATTAACAAGAATAAAACAATTAGGTTTTTCATATTTAGTTTTTCCTGGTGCACATCATACTAGATTTGCTCACAGCTTAGGAGCTATGTATTTAATGCAAAGAGCTCTGAATCAATTAAATGACCAAGGTATATATATAGATGATAAAACATATCTTTCTAGTCTAATAGCAATATTATTGCATGATATAGGGCATGGTCCATTTTCGCATACACTAGAAGCCTTGCTAGCTGATAATATTACTCATGAATTTATTACAGACTTAGCAATGAAAAAATTAGAGAAATCTTATGGAGAACCTTTGCAAATAGCTAGACAAATTTTTAATAATACTTATCCTGTCAAATTTTATCATCAGCTAGTATCTAGCCAATTAGATATGGATAGATTAGACTATCTCACACGCGATAGTTTCTATACCGGTGTGAGCGAGGGCATAATAAATACTCAACGTATTATATATATGCTCACTCTAACTGCAGATGGAGATTTAGGAATATTAGCCAAAGGAATATACTCTATCGAAAAATTCATTATTGCTAGAAAAATAATGTATTGGCAAGTTTATTTTCACAAAACTACAATGGCAGCAGACGAAATGCTATATCAAATAATTAAAAGAGCTAAATATCTGACGCAAAATGGATCTAAAGTATCTGCTACTGAACCATTAGAATATTTTCTCAAATATCACAATAAAGAATTTACTGAAGATGATTTAGATATTTTCATGCAAATGGATGACTATGACGTAATGACAGCACTGAAAATATGGAGCAATCATGATGATAATATCCTAAGATTATTATCTCGCAAACTTTTGAATAGAAACCTTTTCAGATGTATTATACAGAATACTGATCCTCGCAATGATGAAAATAGAATTAATGATTTGAAACAAAAAATTTTAAATAAATTTAAAATTGACAAAAATGATTTACAATATTTGATAAATATTAGAGAAATAGAAAATCAAGCTTATACACCTCTAAGAGACCAAATCAATTTGGTTTATAAAAATGGCGAGGTCAAAGACATATCTAGTGCATCAGATCAGCTGAATATGGAATTACTACCTAATGATACAATGAAATATTTTTTATTTTATCCTAAAGAAATAGAATAATAGAATTAGGCGTTTAATAAATAACTAAATTATTATTGTTAATGTATCAGTAATAAATTTTTAATTATATTTTACTTTTTTGTCAACTACACAAAAAAGTAACAAAAAAAGTCTCCGCTGGGGAAATGATTTGATAAAACTTAAGCAAATCATATGGGGGCAATTGATTAATTGCCCCTACAGCTTGTTTTATAACAAATCATTTCCCAATGCGGATTTAAAGCACAACTTGGCTATATTTCATAATAATCAAATATAGCGGTTTGTTTAGGATTTAGTAATTAAGAATTTAATTATTCTTATTGAAGCATCTTTTTGAAAAGAGCCATTTATTTTAATAAAGATAGAAACCAATTTTCTAGGGCTTCATATGGTTGTGCTCCAATGAATTTGCTTTTGCCATCATTAGCCACTAATGTGGGTACTGAATTGACGCCATATTTTCTTGCTATAGCCAAATCATCAAGTAAAAGATCTCTAACTTTATCACTTTTAAAATCTTCTAACCATTTATCTACATCAAGTCCAATATCTTTGGCACACATAGCCAAAACTTCATCTTTTGTTATATCAAGACATTCTGTTAAATGAGCCTTTTGCACTCTATCCATCATTAAGCCAAACATTGCATTGCCACTTTGCAGTTCTGCTGCTTTGCATGCACATAGTCCTGGCATAGAATAAGGATAATCAAAATTACGTGATGCCATTAATTCAGCATTTATCCGATGCTCATCATCATAATTATTGGCTTCGCGCCAATGATTCAATATTTCTTTTTTGGCTGTGTCTTTATCATTAAATATGTATTCTAATGATTTTGGTGAAGGAGCTAGTGCAAAAGCTCTATGGACTAAATTAATATTATCGGGGTATTTTTCCACAAGCTTTTTAACGCGAGGCGACAATACATAGCACCATGCGCATAAGACATCATGAAAAAATTCAATTTTTACAATTTTATTATTCATTATTTTATTTTTTTTAACCAAATACAAATGTTGAAACCTTTGCACCCATTAAGTATGATGAAAAATCTTGATGTCCGGGATCATTACCGCCAGCACCTGCACATACGAAGAGTGGTACTAAATGTTCACTACGTGGATGGCTGAAAAGAGCTCCAGGAGCTTTTTTCCATGCTATTAACTCGTTGTTTCTTTGTTCCACATCGGATGATTCTATAGTATTTTTCAGCCAATTATCAAATTGTTCTGAAATTGTTTTAACACGAGGATCATTACTAAAAAAACTATTAATATTGTGATAACTCATTCCGGAACCAATAATTAGAACACCATTTTCTCTAAACTTTTCTAATGATTTTCCCATTTTAATGTGGGAAGAAGGATCAAGTCCTTTCAATAAAGAGAGTTGAGCAACAGGGATATCACCATCAGGAAAAGAAATCATCAATGGAACAAATACTCCATGATCAAAGCCTCTATTGTAATCACGTTGAGGAGTAAAACCAGATTGAATAAGATTGTTTTCAATTTGTTCAGACACATCCTTTGCTAAAGGTGCTCGCCATTTTATATGGTAAGTGTATTCGGGGAAACCATAGTAATCATATAGCAAATCAGGATTTTCTTTTAATATTATTGTAGGCATGGATTCTTCCCAATGAGCAGAAATGACTAGAATAGCTTTAATTTTATCATGATAAGTTTTACCAATATTTATTAAGTATTCTCGTAGTTTTCCATACCCAACTGGATCTCCTAATGCATCGGGCAAAAGATTCCATGGTCCACCACCATGTGGGATATAATATACTGGCAATTTGTCTATCATTGCTTATTTCTTTTCTCTTAAAGGTTTTAAAGCATTAGACCAATTAATAAGTTGATCTAACATTACATTTAAAGTTTTTTCTTGAATTGGAGCAGGTTTGAAAACAGAGAAATGTTCAAAATCTGTGAATAATGATAAAGCCACATTAGTCCTAACGTCTGCTACCTGTAGTTCTGCCATTATCAATCTTAATTGTTCAACTGCTCTAACGCCACCCATGGAGCCATAGCTTACAAATCCAGCAGCCTTATTATTCCACTCTCTATAAATAAAATCAAGAGCATTTTTCAAAACACCAGGTATTGAATGATTATATTCGGGTGTTACAAAAATGTATCCATCCAGTGAATCTATGATTTCAGCCCATTTCTTTGTATACTCATGCTCATATTGATGCATTGAAGGTGGTATACCTTCATCAAAAATCGGTAGATTTATTTCTGCTAAATCTATTATTTCAAATTCTGCATCTTGTCTTTTGCTAGCAATGTCATAAACCCATTTTGCAACACCAATAGAATTTCTATTTGGTCTAGTGCTTCCAACTATAATTCCAATTTTCAACATATTATTATTTTTTTGTTATGCAAAATTACTCATAATAGACCATAAACAATGAAAAAGTGATAATTATCAAATAAAAAACTACTAAATATGATTTATTTGAAAAAATAATTGAAAAATTTAAATAATTACTAATTTAAATAAAAAATTAAAAATTTTTAGCAAAATTTATTATCTATGCGCCTATTTAAATAAGCTAAAAAATATAATTAAGTTATATTTATGTGATTTTATCATTATTTTTAATAAATTATTAATAAAAATGTATATGAAAATTTCAATTAACACTTAAGTGAAAAAAATTTTTTTAGAGGGAATATTAATTAAATAAATCAGACACATTATATTAAATGGTTCTATTAAAAAAAATCTCGCAATTATTAGCATTTATAGTAATAATGTAAACTTGAATATATCTGAATAATTAGGTTCTAACTAAATTATTTAAAGGTAAATAATTTTAAATATTTAAAAATAGAGTCAAAAACTTCAACTTTAACTTTCAATACTTTAAACATCTTAATTTCAAAAAATAAATATCATTTTTCATCCATTTTCTTTCAAATGCTTAACAGCAATCTCTATGTATCTATCATCAGAAAGAATGGTTCTTTTTCTGTTGCTCCAGCTATTTAATTCATTTTTTATCAAATTAATATCATCAGTTTTTTTTTCTTTCATTATCCAATCTACAGTGGAGAGTAGTTCTAATGCAAAGTCAGAATAAAAACCATCTAAGAAGTTGATGGTTTTTTGAGCTATACTAAGCAATTCTGGTTTAGATTCTATGTAATCTTTTACAGCATCATAGCCGTCTGATACGAGCAATAATGGTTCAAAAGGCTTTTTGTTTAAATCACTATAACCCATGATATAGCTACCACTCAAATAATTAAGTACATACCTTACTTTACCAGAATAAGGGCCATAATATTTAGGCTCGTATTTTAACTTAAAATAATCTTCTGCACCAAATTTTTGTAAAAAATAACATATTTTTTCTGCAGAAAATTCAGAAACGAATTCGCCTTGTTGTACAAGATCATAAAATACATATAGCATCAGAGCCCGTGCATCTGTTAGTTTCACTCTTTCTGCTTTCATATCTTCTTTTATCTCTTTAGTAGGCTCATATACGTAAATATCTATATCAAGATCTGCGAGTTTCTGCTCTATAATTTTTTTTACTTTTCCCCAGATTAAACCACCGCTACCAGCACCGAGAGGTGGCAGTGCAATACTTTTTATTTTATACTCATTTATGATTCTGGTCAAATCATCTAATCCTTTTTCTATATATTCATATTCTGAAGGTTTTCGCCAGTCCTTTTTTGTTGGGAAATTTATTATGATTTTCTCACCATGGATAGTATTTTCCTTTGTAACCAATAAGCGTCCTATATCTATTTCACCATTTTTGCATGCTTTAGAATATTTTTTGAAATTTTCAGGAAATGCTTTTTTAAATTGCAAAGCTATACCTTTACCCATTATACCTACAGTATTTACTGTATTTACGAGGGCATCAGCTTCGCTTTCTAATATATTTCCTACAACGTATTTTATCATTTTTAATTATTTATTAAAAATAAGCATTTGAATCAATTTTGATTTTTTGCTCAGATATTCCAAAATTAATTAATTTTTCCTTAATAAATTCATTATAGCAAATGAAATATTTAATAAAATTAGGAGGTATATCGCCCTTTATCAAAAATTCTGCTTGTTTTTTCCATTTTATTTCAGCATTTTCAGTACCACCCCAATATTTTGTATCTATGCTATCCCAATCTAGTATTGTAGTTATTTCATTTATTTTACTTTTATCATAAAACATTGTTAAATTATCTGTTGCATGGCCATTCGTGAAATAATATTCATTATCTAATCTTAATATTTCATCTAATTTACAAACAATATATATAATATCAAATGCTTGAGTTTGTGATTTTACAAAGTTACCACCATGTTGAATTACATAAAGCATAGGCATTCTCACATCAAAATAAAATGGTATAAAGTCTCCTAAATTTATTTCTTTAATACATTTTTGTTCACCATTAGTTACTGTGATTTTTTTTCTGCTCCTTGTTGATATTAAAGATAAATCTCCGATTTCTTTATAATTAGGATTACTTTTATTTGAATTTTTATGCGTTATACCATATTCAAGTATATGAGGGATATTATCTATGTGTGTTATTCTATATAATTTAATTTCATCAATTTTTTTCATCATATGTTAAAAAAAACATATTTTTTCAAATTTAATAAAAAAATTCAAAATATTGCTATATTTTAGATAAAATTGCATAAATTTGAAAAAAATAATTTTTTATGAATTTTAAAACATGGAGTGCAACTAATCCAGATATAAAAAAAGAATTAAAACCTGATATTGGAATTAGGAATTGGGATTCATTAAATAAAGATGAAAAATATAAAATTTGGAAATATTTAGAATCATTTTTCTTTGTTACTAATATCAACTTTTCAATTGATGATTATTATAACGGTAAAATACAATTTTATGACGATCCATGGACATCAAATGAAACTTATAAACAACAAAGAATACAATATACAATATTACTTTTAAATGAAAAATACAAAGCACAAAGTTATGCAAGGAACTATATGGAAAATCCAATTTTAGAAAATGCATGTTATGATTTTTTTAATATTTTTATAAACGGTAACGAAAATTTAGTTCTAGAATTATTATCACTATACTGTGTAATTTTAATTGAAGAAAAAGAACAATTTATAATTGATAAATCTAATAATGAAAATGAAGATGAATATCAGAAAAGATTAACTGATTATAGATACGAAATATTTGATAAATTTTCAGAAAGATTAAATGAAGTATTTATAGATTTTGGACTTAATTATTTACTAACTCGTCAAGGATTCATACCACGTCAAGAAGAAAAGATAATAAATGAAATATATGAACCTGTTTTAAAAACATTATCTGATCAAAAATGGAAAGAAGTTAATAATTTACTAATCGATGCTTTTAGTGAATATAGAAAAAATACTCCACAAGGCTATAGCAATTGTATAACAAATGCGATTTCTTCTATTGAAGGATTTTTACAAATACTAATTAACGGTAAAATAGATAACAAAGGCACATTAGGTGAATTAATAGATCAAGGTATAAAAAAACAACAAATACCCGACGATGTTTTTACTAAAACAATTTTTAAGAATTTTGATTCTATTCTATCAAGAGAAAGGATGGAAACTAGCATAGCTCATCCAAAAAAAGAATATGGTACAGAAAAAAATGCCAGATTAATTTTAAATATTGCAATGATATTCATTCAACACTGCATGCAAAAATAATTTTTTTTATTCATCTATTTCACTTTCTTCATCATAAAAATTACCTTCTTCTGTAATATTTTGAGTTCTAGGAATAGGTTTACCCATAGCTTTTTCTATTTTTTGTAAAATTTGCTCCTTTCTATATTCAAAAAAACTGTAAAAATCATCTTTATTCATAGAGTCTATATTTACTAGATGAGATTCCAAAATATTGGAAAAATTAGATAAATTTGACAAAAATATAATTATGGCATCAAATTTAGAAAAATATAAAAATGATTTAGATAAACTTATTGAAGAAGGTGAATTATTAAAAAATGCCCTAATCATAGAAGAAAAAACAAAAAATAAAGATAACATAGAAATAAATTATTCCTTTAAAGAAAACTATCAAACTTGGTATTCTGAATCATTGAATTTAATAAAAATAATTTTACCAGATCGTTTGAATGATTTCAAAAAATTATATGAAAAAAATGGAATAGAACAATATTTATTAGCACACGAACATCTTATTCTATTTAGTATTGAGCCTTCCTTCAATCAACAGTTAAGTATTCTTAAATCTGCTCAAAGTTCTTTAATTGATATTAATTCTAAATCATTAAATAATCACATTTTTAATGGTAAAGATATTTTTATAGTTCATGGACACAATGAAGAGATGAAACAATCTGTTGCAAGATGTATAGAAAAACTCAAATTAAATCCTATTATATTACATGAGCAATCTAGTAAAGGTAAAACCATAATAGAAAAATTTTTTGATTATTCAAATGTGATTTATGCTATTATTCTTTTATCGGCAGATGATATTGCTTATCCTAAAGATGAAAATAGTAATAATTTTAAATATAGAGCTAGACAAAATGTTATCTTTGAATTAGGCTATTTTATGGGTAAATTAGGAAGAGAAAGAGTATTATCATTATATGAAGAAATAGATAATTTTGAAATTCCTTCTGATTATAATGGTGTACTTTTCATACCTTATGACAAAAAAGGTAACTGGAAATTAGAACTTGTAAAAGAATTAAAAGCTGTTGGAATCAGTATTGATGCAAATAATATAATTTAAATTTCTATATTTTTTCACTCTTCTTTCATCACTTTTTCTACTAATTCATCTATTTGTTTCATTTCATTTTCAAGATGCTTTTTTATCTCCAGCCTCAGACGGGCAAGTGCATGCATAGAGAGATTTTGTGGTAATGATTGTGATTTTATAAATTTTTCAACTTTATCATGACATTGCTTTCCTAAATCTGATAATAATTTGTGTAAATAATTTTTTTCATCATATTTAGGGAAATAAATATCCAAAATTCTTTTATGGATATCTCTGGCACCGAATAAACCTTTTGTTTGAAAATCTTTAATTAAAAAATTTGTTATAGTTGAATTTAAAATTGCTGAAAGATAGTTTGCTTCATATAAATTATTAGTATAATAAATGTATTCCTTACCATCAGCAATAAATTCTAAATCTAATTTTTGTCTATCAATAACTAAAGAATTTGCATCCTTTGCTGAAGCATTGTATAAAACTATATATTTAGAATTTAAATCTTGATTTGTAAGTTTATTCATCCAATTAAGATACTTTTCAGCTGAAATATTTTTATTTCTATCAGTTTTACTGATATCCCAAATTCTTTCGGCATTTTGAAACCATGCTGCTGCATTAATATATCCAAGAGATCTTAGACTATCTGAGTTGTGCAATTCTATTACTTTTTCATTTCTATCATTCACATTTATTATAATTGGTAAAATTATTAAATCGGGATTATAAAGACAAAATGGAAGTATTGATTTAGAAATGGCTGTTCTAAATAGAAATTGGCTTTCTATCAAGCCTTCTAATTTTATTTTCCATGGATCTTTAGCATCAGCAAGTGCTGCTTCTGAAGTTACTATATTAATAATTCTATCCTTAAAATCGTCGGGGATTTCTTGTTTTATTTCAATGAAATAAAATGCACGTGGTACAATAGTAGCTCCATTTTTAAATAAATTTTTATAAGGATTTACTTTATTTTGTAAGTTGTTTTTTTGAGTTGTGAACGCTGATGAACCACCTTGCTGCACAAAATACCATGTAACTGAATTTTCTACCAAAATATTTTTAGCAATTTCATAATTACAATTATGTGATGGCAGTTTTCCCGAAAACTTTGCCCCTCCTATACCATCAGGGCTGATTTTTCTGTTATTTTCAGCTTTTTCAGCAAAAAGGACACAACTTGGGACTCTAAATAATGGAGTCACATCGTTGAAGTCCCAAATTTTATTTAATCTGAACCCTTTAGCAGTGCCATTTCTTGAGTTCTCATGATGATCTGCACTCAATAAAGAACGTGGCATCACGAAAGCCAATTTTCCATTTTCATGTAAAAAATAACTACTACAATGCGATAGAAAAATAGCTGCTATCTCCAAATGTGGGAAATTAGCAACTTTTTTGGGCTTCACATCATATTTTATAGCCAGCTCATTCAATATATTTTGATATTCAATATTTTTGATAGAACTATATGTGAACCAAGGAGGATTTCCTATAACATAATCAAATTTATTTGATAGAAAATATGGTTTATATAGATTAGACAAAATAAATTTCCAAATGCTATCTCTTTTACTTTCTTTTACTTTTTTAAATTCCCTATAAATATTATAAAAACTTTGAATACTTTGTTTATTTAATTGTACATCGATCTGTTTATTTATGATATTTACAAAATCATTAAAAACAATATTTTTTTGATATATAGTTTGTTCCGACAATTTATCACAAATATCAAGTGCAGCGTCAAATGCAACTACATCATTCAGAACATCATTATTTATACCTATTTTATCTTTATCTATTTGTACTATAAATTCATTACCAAACAAATTATTTTCTATGCCTTCGGGAGCTAAAAGCGTATTTGCAAGTATCACATTTAAGTGAATTGGTTTACGAGCTTTTGAAATATCTTTGCCTAGTGCTAATATCATAGTTGTTTTAGCTATTTGCACAGAAAGTGGATGTATATCTATACCATAAACCTGATTATTAATATCTTCTGCCGAAAAATCAGGATATAATTTTTTAAATCTATGAATAAATGCTCTAAGAAATGAACCACTTCCGCATGATGGATCTAATATTTTATCAGTTTTCTGAAAGTCAAATTCTGAAACTATTTTTTCGCAGAGCCAATCTGGAGTGTAATATTCACCGAGAGTATGGCGTGTGTCAATATCAATCAATTCCTGATATACACCTTTTAACACATCCTCACTTACATTATCAAAATCAAAATTTGAAATTTCCTGAGCAATTAATCTAAAAACATTTTTTAATTTGTGATAAATAAGTTCGTCATTTACCCAATGAAAGAAATCATTTTCTACAAAGTTTGAAATATTAAAGGAATAGAAAATGCTACCATCTAAAATTTTATGCATTTCATCATCATCAATAAAGTCATCATTCGACAAAACAGCATAGGCAAGCATTTTAGAAAATATGCTTAAATAAGTATGTATCAAAAATATATCATCTCTTGCATCAAAGGTACCATACGCTATACTGAGAAATTTATGCCATTGTTCATAAGAAACCTGAACTACGCCATATCGTTTAGCTTCATTGAAATAATTATTCAAAAGTCTATAAGATTCAATAAATACAGAACTTTGATATCCAAATGCATCCTCAATTGTTTGCATTGTAGCTTTTTGTTTTTCTTCTTTAAATAGAAATCTATCTATCCAATAATAAAATTCTTCTGCATTTGATTCATTTAATTGAAAAGATGCACTTTCTATTTCATTTAATATAAGCTCATGTTCTTGTAAAGTATCAAGTTTATCAATGCAATTAATATCTGGAGCTAACACTTTCCAATTAATAAAGTCCGAAGCTATTAAAGTATAATGATACCCTTCACCAGATCTGAATTGTCCTAAAAGATAACCAGCAAGTTGCTCTTTAGCATGTTCATAAGTTTTATTCAAATCATTTTCAAACTCTATTATAATGTTATTATACAAAGTGTCAGCACTACCAAAATGTAATCTATCTTTTCGTGGTATATTTACAATTGTTTTTTCAGAACCAAGAGTTATTTTGTCAATAATTCTTTTAATTTCAGCGTCTTCTGCATAAAGCCTATTTAATAAATCTTTGAAAGCTTCTTTCTTAGTTAGTTCCTTATTAGAATTTTTTAATTTATTATAATATTCAAGTATTAGCTCTTTTTTATAATGCATAAATAATTTTTTTTCAAAAATAAATAAAAATAGACAATAAAAATTCCATGCTTATCTGTCAAAAAATTTCTATCTTTTCACTATACCATATAGCACCATATCTATGAGACTGTCCATCATTTCATCATAATTAGTAATATAACCAGGTATGATAAAAGGTAATTCAGAAATTTTCAAAGCAGTAGCAATGACAAGAGTTGCATTTTCTATATTAGGAAAATAAAAAATATTTCTTTTATCGCCCTCTTCTAATATGCCTTTGATAATATTTATTTCTTCTTCATCATATTTTTTTCTAAACTCATTAACAAATGCCACCTCTGGCGTCATTTTTTCAGTTTTTATCATAAATAAGTTAACAAGTTCTTTAGTCTTTTTCATTCTTAGTTCGAAATAGATTCTCAATTTACTAATAGGATCTACGGTAGTATTTAATTTTTTTATGACTTCATTTTTGAAATTTTCAATTTCATTTTCTAAAACTTCTTTAAATAGTTCTTCTTTATCATTAAAATAGTAATAAATGCTACTTTTAGCTTTACCAATTTTTTTTGTAATATCTTCGATAGTAGTTTTGTCTATACCTTTTGCTGCAAAAACCTCAGCAGCTTTTTTTAGAATCAAATTTCTGGTTTTATTTTTGTTCATAGCTATTCATAAATTAATGTATCAATATTCCAGGCTTCTAATGTAATATATTGATTTATATTGGTAACATTTTTATTATAATTTTGAATATTATTTAATAAAAGTTCAAATTTATCAACATCTCTAATTTGCAACATTATCAAAACATTATAGCCTGGCCATACACTATTATTCATACGTGGATCGCCAAGTCTATTTTTCACTTTCACTTTATCAATAATTTGAAAGCTACTAATATTACATTGCTCGAGGATAGCAATTATTTCATTTGCTTGAGCAACATCACAATGAATATTTACATGTTTCATAAATTTAATGATTTTTTAGGTTTGATATTTGCATGAAACAAAGCATAAAGTACAGGAATCCATATCAAAGTAATAAATGTGGCAAAAGCTAATCCACCAATACTCGTGATACCAAAAGGAGCCCATATTTCGTGCAATAGCCCTTTATTTACAGCCATAGGAAGCATACCCATTATAGTTGTAATTGTTGTCATCAAAACTGGACGCAGTCTAGACCTCCCTGCTAAGACAAGAGCATCGTATAATGTATGACCTCGCTTAATGAGCATATTAGTATAATCTACTAAAACTATTCCATTATTTACTACTACACCCATTAATAATATTATTGCTACAAAAGAAATCAAACTTAATGTAGTGCCAGTAATATAGAAAGCAAGGATAGAGCCTACTATAGCAAAGGGTGATGAGAGAAAGATAATGAAAGGTTGCAATAAATTGCCAAACTGTGCAGCCATAATCATATATACTAGTATTATACTAATTATCAAAATTAATTGTAAGCTTGAGAAACTCTCTTGTTGCTCCTCCACTTGTCCTTTCATTTGTATCATTACATTATTAGGATGATTAATATTATTAATTATTTTTTGCACTTCTTTTGACATTGTGCCCAGGTCTATATCATTTGTAATATCAGCACCTACTATAGCTACACGTTGTTGATTATCATGCATTATTTCTGCATAGCCATTATCAATATTTACATCAGCTACTTCTCGAAGGGCATAAGAATTACCTGTAAGAGAAGATATTCTAATATTTAAAACATCATTTATTGATGTAAGTTCATCACGAATATATCTGACATTAATAGGAATTTCATTACTTTGTTCATTATATTTACCTGCTTCTGTACCATATAGGCTCTGACGCACTTGCATGGCTGCCATAGCAGGATTTATCTTAAGATCTGCCATATGATCTTTATCAAAAGTTACCCGAAATTCAGGTTTTGTATTTGCTAAACTATTTTGAATATTAATTAAATTAGGATTTTTTTTCAAAGAATCTTCAATAATTTTAGCATATTTACTTAATATATCTAGATCACTACCAGTAATAACAATCTCAATTGGTTTAGCATTTCCAAGCATAGCACCACTAAGTATCGATCCACCAGTTACATTAAATTGCTCTATCTCTGGCATTTTTTTCAACTCTTTTTCAACTAATTTTGCTATTTGTTGAGAACTACGTTTTCGCTGATCTGGTGGCACCATATGATATACTATTGTTGCCAGGTTTTTATTTTCTTTGAACCCTACTGAAGATAAAATACCTTGATCAGTTTGTCCAGCTACAGTAAAGCCAAAAACAATTTCTGGTACATTAGATTCGATAAATTTTTCAATTTTTGCAGCAGCTTTTTCTGTTTCTGCAGCACTATATCCTTCTGGTAATTGTATAACTGTAATTAAATCGCCACCATCAATATTAGGAATATATTCAGTACCAATAAACCATTTACCAATGATTACAGCTAGACCTATTAAAACTACCATGATAACTACAATAACTGTTTTATGATGTAAGCACCATTCAATTAATTTACCATAATAGTTCTCTAAACTAACATACCATTTTTCGGAAATTTCATATATCTTGAGCTTCTTTTTTTGTTTTGCAGGTTCCACGAGCATTTGGCTTGTAAGTGTAGGAGTTAGGGTGAGAGCTATCAGTAGTGAACCAAGCATGGTAGCAGCCCCAATTATAGAAAATTGTTGAAAAAATATGCCAACAATACCTCCAGCGAAAATCAAAGGGAAAAACACAGCAATAGTAGTTAAAGTAGAAGCACTGATAGCAAGTCCCATCTCACCAGTAGCAAACATAGATGCTTCTTTCTTTTTTATGCCCCTATCAAGGTATTTATTAATATTTTCCACCACTACAACACTATTATCTACTACCATGCCAATAGCAACAACCATAGACATAAGGGTAAAAACATTAATCGTAAAACCGCTAATCATCATAGTAACAAGTGCTATAAGCATAGAAAAAGGAATAGAAAGACTAATTATTAAACTAGAACGCCAAGCTCTCAAAAATAGCCATACAACTAAAATAACCCACAATCCACCCCACAGTAATGTTTGCACTATATTATTAATAGAACCGTTTATGATTTCTGTAGTATTAAAAACCTCGTATAATTTAGTACCTTGTGGTAAAGGAATCTTGTTAATTTCTTTCATCACGGCATCATAGACTTGCAAAGCATTAGCTTTAGATTGTTTTTGTACTAATAAAGCAGTAGCTCTGTTTTGATGAGTTCTAGCTATTTCATCTTTTTCTTTGATTTGTTTTTTTACAGTAGCAATATCTTTAAGCCTGACAACCTGACCAATATATGTTATTAATGGTAAATTTTCTAATTTTTCTAAAGAATTTACTTGTCCTTTTATAGTTATATTTATATCCCAAATACCAGATTTTATAGAACCAGCTGGCATATTTAAATTTAAGCTTTTCAATAAAGTAGAAATATAGTCCATAGATAATCCATATTTTTCTGCCTTTAAAGGATCAACCTCAATAGCAATTTCATACTCTGGTTGAGCTATTGGCATTACACTACCTACACCATCTATATGTTGTAAACGTGGAGAAATAACTTTATCTATGAGGTCACTTATATTTACACTTTCATCAGATGTTTGTAAACCAAGGATAACAACTGGCATCACCGAAGAGTTAATTTTCATTATCATTGGCTGCTGAGCCTCTCTGGGTAATTGTGATTTAACTAACTCTATGAGATCTCTAGCATTAGCCGAAGCCTCGCTAATATCTGTACCCCAATTAAATTGCAAAGAAATAGTAGATACATTATCTTTTGAAAAACTTTGAATTTTTTTAATATTTTCTGTACTAGCTAAAACAATTTCTAAAGGATTAGTTACTTCCTTCTCTACTTGTTCTGCATTAGCACCAGGATATACTGTTATTACTGTCAAAGTAGGTAATTCTATATCTGGAAATAAATCTCGAGGTAACCTAAATATTGCTAAAAATCCAAAAAGGACTATAGCAGCATAAACCATATAAATAGCTACTGGATTTTTTACTGATGCATCTGTAATTTTCATATATTTTACTAATTTAAATAGTTTATTGTATTACCTGTACTGTAGTGCCAATTTCCAAATTTTTCTTACTAGAGATGACAACCTTATCACCCTCATTCAATCCTTCTAAAATCACATTTTCACCCAAATACTGAATAATATTTACTTCTTTTTTTTCTATTTTATTTTGATTATTAACTATATAAACAAAATAAAGGTCATTCTCTGGTTCTTTGATAATAGCTTGTAGAGGAATAGAAATGACATCCTTACTAATAATATCGATAAAAACTTTGCCTGTCATACCAGGTTTATATTTCATTGATGTATTATTAACTTTAGCTCTAATAGTAGCTGTAGCTTTAGTAGAATTCAGTGTAGGACTTATGAAATCTATCACACCTGTTAATGTATCATTATTATATGAATTTGCAATAAGTTTTATTTTAGAATTATTTTTAATATAAGGTAAATCTTTCTCACCGACCTCAAATTCGAAATACAAAGGATTTATTTTTACTAAATGTAGAATGCCTGTTGACAATGTTTGTCCTATATCAATGGAAGCTGAAAAAAAATAATTCTCTCCTTCATGAGCTAATAATTTATCGACAACACCATCAAAAGGAGCTTTAATTTCTGTATTAGACTTTAAAAGATTATATCTTGCCTCAGCAGCTTCATATTGTGCTTTAATATGATCAAGGTCTTGCTGACTAACAGATTGTTTGTCAGCTAGATTTTTGACTCTTTGATAATCTTTTTTCAGAGCTTCATATTCTGCCTGTGACTGTAAAAGCATTTCTGAAGACATTTGTACAAGTGTTTGACCTTGTCTGACAGCAGAACCTTCATCTACAAAAATCTTTTCTATTTTTCCTGGTATAGTAGTGCCGAGAGTAGCTTCTTTAAAAGGAATAAAATTACCTAAAAATACCAAAGTATTTGGTATAGTTTGCTTATTTACTATATAAACCTCTACTTTTGAAATTGTATCGTTGGTAGAAGTATTATTAGTTTTATCTTTATTACCGCAACTAGTAACTAAAAGACTTGCTAAGATTGTGATAAATACAATTGTTTTTTTCATATTTTTTCTAATTTAATTATTCTAAAATTCCATAAGCTTTTCTCAATTTAGCATAAAAGGCAAGTACCTCAGCATATGCTTCATAATAAGATGTCTTAGCCTCTAGCCACATAGTCTGAGCTTGCATTAGATCTGCTAATTTAATAACCCCTTCATGGTAAAGATTGGTTTGTAATCTTAGATTTTCTGTAGCTAAATCAACATTTTCTTCAGTAACTTTTAACTGCATTAATTGTTCTTTTAGTTGATTTGCAGAATAATTAGCATCTATAGAAATCAGATTCTTAGCTTCATCCATTTTCATCTGTGCTATTTTATATTGAACTAAAGCAGCTTGACGTTTATTATATTTTTCTAAAGCATGAAATATGGGTACCTTAATAGTAACTCCTAAAGTATAATCATCGCCAAATTCTTTTGCTAAACCATTATAAGGATTAGGATTTACGAAAAAATAATTAGTAGTGAAACCTATTTGAGGTAGCATATCAGCTTGAGTTACTCGCATCATATTTTTATTAAATTCTACATTTTGTTCTAATAATTTAATTTCTGGTCTATTATTTATATCATTTTCATTATTAAGGAATAATTGTAAAACTTCTTGATTAAGTATCAAAGAATCCTGTGGAGTAAAATCAATGTTAATCTCTCTACCCATTTTCTGATTTAATAGTTGCTTTTGCAAATTCAGCCCATTTAATGCTTTAAAAACATTTACCTCTGCTTCATTAATTTTTGTTTGTACCATTAGAAGTTGATTATTAGTAGCCATACCCTCTTGAATATAATTTTTTACATCATTTTCTAATTGTTTCAATAAGTCCAAATAATTTAAAGCAAGTTTATATTTTTTTTCAGTTATCCATAATTTATAATACATATCCTCTATTTCATATAGCAGAGATTGTTTATCTACATCAGTTTGATACTTTGCCATCATTACAGCATTAGAAGTCATTTTATTAGCATAATAAATCTTACCACCTGCGAAAACAGGCTGTAATAAAGAGAAATTAAAAATATAATTATCTTTAACACCAAATTTAGCCTGATCTGCAGGCAACAATGCATAATTTCTAAAAATAGGATTACCTTCTGCATCAGTGAGTGGCTTGAGTGTATTAGGATCTATTGCAAAGGTTAATAAACTAATTAATGGGTTAGTGAAACTGCTAGGATTCAATTGCATTGTCGACAAATTAATAGCTTGGTAAGGTACTACGGGTAAAAATAAATCATTTTCGAACAATTGAAATTGATTGTTCAAACGTAAATATGTACCCGAAAAATTTATATCAGGGAAAAAATTAGCAAAAGTAGCTCTCTTATTATATATTGCCATATTAATATTAGCACTGTCAATTTGTAAATTTACATTTTGTTTCAAAGCAATTTGCTTACACTGCTCTATACTTAGTACTTCTTGTGCTGATAAGTATATAGATAATAATATCATTATGAGAAAAACATTTAATCGCATAAAATTTTTTGAACAAAATTATATAAATATTCTAAATTAAAAAAAATTTTTTTAATATTTTTTTTAAATACAAAAAAATAATACAATAAAAATGAATAAAACCTAATTATAATTGGTGATTATAGTTTATTTATTATAAAATATCAGAATGAAATATGTTTAGAATAAATTATTGATTTAGTTCTAAAATTTGATATTTTAATAAAAAAATTATAGATTTTTTTAGAATTTAATTTTATCTTATTTTGGTTAATAATCTTAAATATTTCTGTTTTTTAATAGTTAATTTATTTGGTTGTATTATTTTATGAATTATGTGTTTAATTAATAACTAAAATATTACTGTGAATGTATAAGTAATAGCTATATTTCATAGGAGTGTAATTTGATTTTTTTTAATATTTCTTATAAATCTCTGTTGGGACAAAGATGGACATCTATTTTAAAATTGCATCTGTTAATAAGCAGTTTAAACAATCAT
>JAPXMM010000002.1:0-47104 GCA_033809015.1 Bacteroidales bacterium | reverse complement strand
AGCCACGTAGATAGATCTATTGTTAATCCAATGGATTTTGTATATACAAATGTGATAGGAACTGTAAATTTACTTAATGCAGCTAAAGCTGTTTGGGACGGAGATTTTGATAAAAGACGTTTTATACATATATCTACTGACGAGGTATATGGTTCTTTATCAGAGCAGGGATATTTCACGGAGCAAACGCCATATTCTCCACGTAGCCCTTATTCTGCATCTAAGGCATCTAGCGATCATTTCGTTAAAGCTTATTTCCATACATATGGCTTGCCTACTATTGTTACTAACTGTTCTAATAATTATGGTCCTAATCAATATCCAGAAAAACTTTTGCCAGTAATAATTAGTAATATTTATCATGAAAAACCATTGCCTGTTTATGGACAAGGTATTAATATTAGAGATTGGTTGTATGTAGATGATCATTGTGATGCTTTAGAGCTTGTTTGGCAAAAAGGTGTTATTGGCGAATCATATAATATCGGTGGTAATAATGAATGGAGGAATATCGATTTAGTAAAATTGATTTGTAAAATTATGGATGAGAAACTTAATAGACCAGCAGGATATAGTGAAAAATTAATAACTTTCGTAAAAGATAGGCTAGGACATGATCTACGCTATGCTATTGATAGTACAAAAATTAGAAAAGAGCTCGGTTGGCAACCTAAAACTGATTTTATTGAAGGATTATCTAAAACAATTGATTGGTATTTAGAAAGATTTTAAATGATAGAGTAGGGGAGAGATGAGAAAAAGAAAAAAGGAGATAGATGAGTGGAAGACTTGTGAGCAATGAGAAAAAAATAAAAATTCAATGAATTGAAATTAAATTATTCTCAAGCATAAAATTATTTAATTTCAGATTCCAAAATAGAACTAGCAGATATTAATTTTATAAAAATAAAAAAGGGCAATGTAACATTGCCCTTTTTTTAAAATTTTTAATTAGAATTATTGTGCTACTATAGAATCTGTAGTAGTAGTGTCAGGTTCTTCGCTCATATCCATTGAAGGATCTGCTAAAGGTTCATTAGCACCTTCTTTTGGGAAATTTACAACTTTCCATTCATTTTTAATTTTCTTAAGTTCTACATAGTTTTGTGTGCCTTGAGAAGTATAAGTACATTTTTTCATATCTTTGCTGTCCATATCTTCGCATTTGATGTCTTTAACATCTGGTACAATAGAATCATTTTTTGTAACAGTTTGTCCCATTTGGGTAGCGAAACCTTCAATCATATTTAAAGTTTCTAATGCAGTACTGTCTGCTAAAGATTTAGCAACTTCGAAATCATTTTGTTGAACAGCTGAAATGAATTTTTCAGTTACTTGTTCTGGTGTATTAGCTTTTTTACATTGTACGAATACTAATGATACTATAGCTAATGTGATTACTAATAATTTTTTCATCTGATTTGTATTTTTATTTGTTTTTTAGGTTTTTAATATTATTTAGTAACTGGTTGAGTTTCAGTCATAGCTGCTGAATCACTTTGCATTGCAGTAGAATCAGTCATATTTTCTTCTTCAGTCATTTCTGGAAGTTCTTCTCCTTCATAACCTACAGTAGTAACCATCCATTTACCATCTACTTGCTCTAGTTCTACATAGTTACCATCAAATTTTTCTGTACCTTGAACCATGGTGAAAGTACATTTTACTTTGTTTTCATTTTCTTGACAAGCAAGATTTTCATAATTTAAATCTTTTGGGAAGAATTCAGGATTTGAGCTAACCATATTACTGATTTGGCTAATTTGCTCTAATGCATCACCTGAAGTAACTGTTTTAGCAGTTTCGAAATCTGCTTTTACGTAAGCTGATAAAAATTTTTCTGCTACACTTTGTGGTTTTTCTTTTTGGCAACTGCTGAATGAAACAGCTATCATTGCTACAAAAACTAAAATTGCTAATTTTTTCATATTGTTTTGTTTTTAGGGTTTTGACGTTGCAAAATTACTAATTACTTTTTAAATAAAAAAATTTTTTCTTTAAATATTATATATTTTTCAATTAGTAATTATTTGTTTCTTTTAAAAATATTATTAATATAATTGTAATTTTTGTGAACTTTTATATGAAAAAATGCTGTTTTTACATTACATATTCCACCACATCTAAGCTGTATATTACTTTAATAATAAATGGGAGGCAAGAATAGTCCAAAAACAAGATAATATATCACTGCTCTGATAGCTAGATTATTATTCTTTTTAACAAAATAAGTCAATATTATATATAGAATCGTTATTACCAAAGCTGAAACTGCCATAATCTGATAACCAGGATATTTACTCATAAGAAAAAACATAGCTGTTAAATAAAATGATTTATAAAATAAGGTAAACACTGCCCATACACTATCAATTTTGAAATTACCTCTTTTAATCTCTAGATATGCTAAAAATATTATTAAAAGTGGGAAATAAAAAATAGTTATTATTTTACCAAAACTTATACCATATCTACCTAAAGTAGCAGTAATTATAAAAATTGCTACAAAAATGATTTCTTGCCAATCGTATTTATCCAATTTTTTCATATCTATTTGTTTTTATGGTTTTGACGGTGCCAAAATTAGTAATTACTTATTAAATAAAAAAATTTTCAACTAATTATGACTTCATTATTTATTTTTAGATAATGTGAGCCCATAGACAAATTCTAGCCCGATATAATTAATCTTTTGCGAAAGTGTAGCGTAGCTATTATTTATTGTTGTGAATTCGTAAGTACCAAAAGTGGGCTCAGCTGGTGAATAATGAAGAATTATATTACACTGAAAAGTATTTTGATTTTTTAGAATTTCTTGAATACCATATTTGAAATAAACACTACCTTTTATTTTGTTAGGATTTCTAAAATCTGCAGTGAACAATGTAGCATTTTCAGTAGCACTAGTAGGGTAGGTTTCTACAATTTCTGTATGATTTTTAAATAAAAAACTAACTCTAGCTCCAGCTTCTAAAATATGGAAAGTATTTTTATTATTAGGAAAACGAAATGATTTCTGTATAGATATAGGAATAGTCAAATATTTTTGAGTAATATTAGATTTATTAAATTTTGTAGTAGCTGTATTAGTAGAGTCAAAATAAGGTGCATAAGCATCATCAGGTAATTCCATTTCGAAATGTAGGTCGTAAAAAGTTATTCCACCACCGATACCGAAATTAAGTCCCCAGCCTTTGTTTAAATGCAAATAATAGTTGGCTGTAGCTTCTACACCAGGCATAGGATATGATCTTAATAGCTGACAATTTAGATTATAATAGTCTATACCAATATTTTCTATTACTGCTGTAGTAAGAGAAAATTTTATTTGATTATTGTCTAACCATTTTGTAGTATCGGATTGAGCTTTTAGATTATTAATTAACAGAAAAAATGCCGTTAAGGAAATGATGAAAAATTTGGTTGTATTCATAATTATATATTTTTAAAAATGCCATATTAATGTTTATTCACAAGAGATGTCATCTATCATTACTGCAAAAACTAAAATTACTAATTTTTTAATATCTTTTAATTTTTTAGAGTTTTGATGGTTCAAAATTAGTAATTGTTTTGAGATAAAAAATTTTTTTCTTTTTTATATGATGATTCCTTATATTTAAACAGCTTAGGTTAAATATATTATAGATTTACAAATTTCTCATTTGAATTTAATGACTATTCCTGATACTTCAGGCCACCAAAATACTGAGCTAAATTTTACATCTATAATTGCATCTCCACCTTCTTTTTTAGCTCTTAATGATAGTTTATAGAGTAATCTTTCAGGACTGCTAAATATAGAACCACTAGCTGAAATATACTTAACCTCTATATAATCCTCTTCTGGTAATTTAGTAGTATAAATTTTAATGATATTATTAGATTTACTTTGAATGTCTGCCACTGATGTAGTAATGCAACTAGTTGATAGAAATATCAACGTAATGATGATTGGGAAAAACTTTGTTGTTTTCATAATTGATTATTTTATTTATTCACTTGCACTACATAAAATTAAAACAACAGATAAAATGTTTGATTTAATACCTTTATTAATTGAAAAATTTTTTAAATCGTTTAAAACATTTAGTTTTTCAAATGTTTTAAATTTTTTTAATAACGACAAATGAATTTTGATTATTGTAAAATAATAAATTTGAAATTACCTCTTTTAATCTCTAGATATGCTAAAATAATATTAAAAGTGTGAAATAGAAATAGTTTTTATTTTACCAAAACCTATATCATATCTACCTAAAGTAGAAATGATTTCTTTCCAATAGTATTAATCCATATTTTTAATATCTTTTTTTTTGAATTTTCGATGGTTCAAAATTAGTAATTGTTTTGAGATAAAAAAATTTTTTTCTTTTTTATATGATGATTCCTTATATTTAAACAGCTTAGATTAAATATATTATAGATTTACAAAATTTCATTTGAATTTAATAACTATGCCAGATACTTCAGGCCACCAAAATACTGAGCTATATTTTACATCTATAATTGCATCTCCACCTTCTTTTTTAGCTCTTAATGATAGTTTATAGAGTAATCTTTCAGGACTGCTAAATATAGAACCACTAGCTGAAATATACTTAACCTCTATATAATCCTCTTCTGGTAATTTAGTAGTATAAATTTTAATGATATTATCAGATTTACTTTGAATGTCAGCCACAGATGTAGTAATGCAACTAGTTGATAGAAATATCAACGTGATGATGATTGGGAAAAACTTTGTTGTTTTCATAATTGATTATTTTATTTATTCACTTGCACCATATAAAATTAAAACAACAGATAAAATGTTTGATTTAATACCTTTATTAATTGAAAAATTTTAAATTTTTTAAAACATTTAGTTCTTTACCTCTTTTAATTTTTTTTAATAACGACAAATGAATTTTGATTATTGTAAAATAATAAATTTGGTTATAAATATTATATTTTTCCAGTTAATAATTATTTATTAATTGCCAATTTTTAATTTTCCCATTTTTAAAATAAAATAAATGTGCTGAATGTGGCAGTCTGTATTGGTCTAATACATAGCTAGAATCTATGATTATTTTTACACTTCCTGCATGTATAGTGTCTAAGTAGAAATATATAAATTCATCAGTGAGTAAAAATATTTTTTCATTTTTCAGTGAGTCAGATATTTGCTTTATCACTTTATCTGGATCAAACTGTATCAGTTTATTAGCACAAGAAAGTGGAGTTTCTCGCATAGATAAGAGGTAAAAAGTTTTTTCATTATTAAATTTATCTTTATTTATAGCCACATATTCATTTATGAGCTTTTCATCAGGATATTTTTCTCTGCAACTACTAACTATGAAAATTATTAATATTAAACAAAATAGTAAAAGAAATCTTTTAGGATTCATAGGAAATTCTTTTAATATTTAATTTATTAAAACAAATCTCTATCAAGAAAATATTATTGTCTATGCTAAAAAACATTGATGGTGTGAAATTATCAACATCAGTTTTTATTTCTCCTAACAAATTGAAATCTTTATCAAAAATTAAAAATGTTTTAGCTCTATAAGAAATTGGAGGTTTTTTACCATCTTTACCATCCTGTGGCACTGGATCTAAGTAAGCTACTATAATATTACCATTGGTTTGATCGCACACTATAGCTTTTTGTATATAATTGTTTGCAAATTCATTCAAACGAAAATCATATAGTCCGAGCTGTTTTTGTAATTTTTCTAATCGTTCCTTCTTTTTATTTGTGAATTTTTTATTGAAATTTGCTAATGCATCATTTTCTATAGTTTTTACAGAATTATCATTAAAATTATAAACTAAAAACTCATTTTTTATGCTGTGTTTACCAATAATTTTATCTTCAAAAGTAGAAAAATGAAATACATAATTAGGATCAAGCTTTATTTGCTCTTCATTAATCATTTTTATTGGGATTTTATAGAGTTTATTATTATATAAATCTATGCAAGCGATTATTTCAGTCTGTACAATGCCAAGCTCTGATGTTGGATTAGAGTAATTCAGATATTCTGATAATAATAATTTATGTTTGCTATTCCATTGTAGTGGATTCTGTGTAGCTTGTATATATTCATTTTCATTTGGTTGATAGGATGGTGAGATTTCATTTTTTTTCAAATCAATAATTGCAAAGTTATTATTACCTCCCACAATTAATGAATCTTTATTTATAAATGTAATGCTATTGTATTGATTTTTGAGAAAAAAATTACTTATGCTGTCAGAGAGCTCATATTTGATTAGTAAATTAAAACCATTATCCCAGTAATAAGTGTATAGTGATATAGTACTATTCATATTGCTTGGTATCAAAAATAAAAAAGTAGTATCATTCCACTTTTTTATATCTATCATTGCGATATTAATTTTACTAGTGATTTGCTTAATATCTGGATGACTGACAGTGCAGCTATCAATTGTGAAATTTATTTTTGCTATGTCTTTATTATTTTGGCAGGAATAGCAAAGGCAAAATGTCATACTAATCAATAGAATATAAAATTTTTTCATATCTAATTTATTTTTAAAGTTTCGCTGATGTAAAATTAAAAAATTTTTTAATAAAATATTATATATTTTTCCACTAATCATTATTTATTATTTTCCAATTTTTAAATTTCATAAATTATAAAATAGTTAGGAATCATGCTACTTCCATGTCACCCATTCTCCCCAGTCTCTCGGTCTCCCAGTCACCACGTCACCTCATCTCCTAGTCTCCCCCTCTCAATTATAGCTATGCCATGCATGCAAATTATTTGTATTGAATTGTATTTTAAAAAAAGGAATAAAATCAAAAAAGTCTGTACTGAAGTTGTATCTAGATTCATATCCTACACCTGCATAAATGTAATATAAATAACTAATTTTGATTTTATACATGAAATTAATCTGAATAGATAGCAATTTATCTAGATTTCCCTGTCCTATAACATTATAAAAAGGATTTACAGGAATGTTGTTGCCCATATAAGCATCGAAAGTAGGCGCGAAGATATTTTGTCCAAAATGTGTACCAGTAGTATCATAGCCGATTTGTTTATAAAAACTTAAAAAGTATATATAGAAATTATTTTTTATAAAAGCAGCCTCGGCAAGGACTTCATAAAAATTAGCACCAAAAGGATGAGCCACAGGTTGTCCATTATTCGAAAAATTTTGAATAGAATTTTTGTGACTATACGTGTATGGGCGAGCAGCATTGAATTCTAACCTAGTACGTAATCTGTCATTTTTAGTTCTCCATTTCATACCTATTTGCACAGCATATTTATTCATCCAATTACCATAAACGATGGTGGTATCATCAGGATGCAATCTATGCTTTATATCTTTTTGAAATTCATTAAATATGAAATCATCTAAAATAGCTTGACCATAAATTTGGAAGTTTTTAGCTACATGCCAATTAAAATTACCACCAAATAATAAATTATAAGGTGAGCCAAGTGAATAATCTACATATCTATAAAAAATTTGTGGTAATAGATAAACATATTCGAAATTGTTATGAGTACTATCTCTAGCAGGATAAATGATGTTTTCGAAAAATGCAAATCGCCATTTTTTTCCAATATTAAATGAAAAACTATGAAATATGGAATATTTATCATAGTTTGGCTTTGTTAATGGATTAGTCCATCTCATCATAGCCCATGAAAAATCTAATCCTTTGATTGTAAATCGCTGAAGCAAATAAGGATAATTGGTACTAGCGTATGACAGATTTAATCCTCTATATCCATCTCCCCAGTGAAATTTGCTATAACCGATTGACAAAGTATAATGATTTTTTACAGTCATAGTTAGTTCTATAGGTGCATTCCACGAGTAATGTTCATTATAAATTTTTTCTCCACCTGGAAAGCGAGCAATAGAATCATAAAAGTTTAGATAATCATATAAAGAAAAAAATAAAAACTCAGGTTTTGTCCATATTTTGAAATTTGTATTTTTATTTTTAAAACTTTTTTTAACGTTAGCACCTATTAAGAGTTCATAATTATTTATGCTTGCTAGTCCACTGAAATAAGGAGTTATCATATATCGTGTGCTATCAATATCATTACAATGTAAAAAATTATTGTCGTCAAAGTTTTTATTTATCACTATATTTTGTGATATTCCTACAATGCTTATCATCAATAAAATAAAAAATAAAATTTTTTTCATTAAAGATTATTTTTAACTTTTTGTACAAAAATAGTTAAAGTTAAAATTATCTATTTCTAAAATGTTAATATTTTAAATGATGCAATGTTTACGACCAAACACCAGAAATATGATAACCACATTTCGTGCAATTTCCTTCTCTATTTATGCCAATGATTGATGTATGATAGCCTTGGCGTTTTATCAAAATAGAATTGCATTGAGGACAAAAAGTACTATCGTTATTTACGTCTAAAACATTACCAGTGTAAACATATTTCATACCATTATCACGAGCTATTTTGACAGCTGCCAAGATAGTTTCTACAGGTGTAGGTGGTAAATTAGATAATTTATATGCAGGAAAAAATCTTGAAAAATGTAATGGCATATCTGCGAAACCGTTATCTACCAACCATTTAACCATATTCTCTATCATATTCAAATCATCTGTATAGGTGGGGACTATTAGATTAGTCATTTCTAACCAAATGCCATTCTCTTTTAAAGTTTTTAAAGTATTCAAAATCGGCTGTAGTTTACCACCATTTAATTTGATATAAATGTTATCATCAAATGATTTCAGATCTATATTGGCTGCGTCTAAATATGGAATTAAATCAGCTAATGGTTGTGGATTAATATATCCATTGCTAACTAGAATAGTTTTGATGCCATTATTTTTAGCTAAAAGAGCTGTTTCATACATAAATTCATAAAAAACTGTAGGCTCATTATATGTAAATGCTATAGATGGAATATTTTGTGCTAAAGCAGTTTTTACCAGCTGCTCTGGCGTGTAATTATAAGATTTTACTGATAATGGAGATGCTTGAGCTATATCCCAATTTTGGCAATTTTTGCACGAAAAATTACAACCAGCTGTGCCAAAAGATAGCACTGTAGACATCGGTAGGAAATGATATAAAGGTTTTTTTTCAATAGGATCTATATTAAGTGCTACTATTCTGCCATATGACAAGCTATATAGTTTACCATCAATATTTTTGCGATCTTTACATATGCCTACTTGCCCGTCCTGTATTACACAATAATTAGGGCATAGCAAACACCTTACGGTAGTATCATTAATATTTTCCCAATATTTGGCTAATTGTTCTTGGTCTTGCATGATTTTATTTATTGTATTTTTAGCTTCTAATTTATCAAAAAATGGAAGTTTAGTTAATAACAATCCACCTATTCCAGTAAGTAAACTTTGCTTAATAAAGTCTCTACGATCCATAATTAATTTCTGAAAATAAGTTTTACAAATTTAAGCAAAATGTTTAAATAATGTTAAACAATGTTAAAATAAAAATTATTTTCTACAAATGAACGCAAATATAAACTATCTCATCTGTGCTAATTTGTGTCTATCTGTGGATTATTATTTATCTTACACAAATGCACACAAATTTCCACAAATAACTACATTAAACTTACCTATTTTATAATTTTATTGCTGCAAAACTTGTGCGATAGCATTTTTAAAAGAATCTGCTTTTTTGAATCCATATTTATTATTCAAATAATTAACTAAATATTTTTGCTCAGTTTGTCCTTTTACTGGGACTAAAATGGCATTTTTATTTATTAAAAATAAATCCATAATAGTAGAATAGCCTGCTGTGGAAATTATATTTTTAGCGTTTGAGACAATAGTTAACCATTGGTTATCATCTGGAGATTTTATAATAGTTAGATTAGTAAAATTACTCCTAAATAAATATGGAGAGATTAAAACAAAAGAAATTGATTTATTCAAAGAAGCAAAATCACTTAATTCTTTTACAATTAAGTTGCAATATGGTAATGGAGCAGAAATTAATATAACTACATCATATTGTTTTTCATTTTTCATAATATCTACCTTATCAAATCTAGATAATGGTCCTATATATGTGATAGGTAATTTATTATAATTAGTTGGATGAGATAATTTGCCTGCTAGGCTTTCATTTTCAGCTTGATAATCTGGAATCAAAATTTGATCAAATTTTTTAAGATAATGCCTCAAATAACTATTAATTAATGGATTAGCAAAGGATAAAAATTTGGGTAAAATTACATTTAGCTGGTGAGTAATGAAATATGAAGTAACATTTTTATTATATAAACCGTAACGATTGTCACTAATGATGATATCTATTTTGTACAATTTTATTATTTTTTTTAGTTTTAAATGTTCATAAAGGGTTTGCCAGATTATCTGAAAAGCGATGATAAAATAATTAAAGAAATTGAGTCCATTTTTAGAATATTTAAAATGAATAGAATAAAAAGGGATGAATTGAGCATTTTTAATATATTTTTTAATTAATGCAAAGCTTTTGCCGTCACCAGCTATAATGACGTCATTACCATTATCTGATAATTTTCTAATAATAGGAATGAGCCTGGTAGCATGCCCGAGTCCCCAGTCTAATGGACTAATAAGTATTTTCATTTATTAGTGATAACAAAAATATTATGCAAAATTTAAAAAAAGATATCAATAAATAAAGCCGATTTTTTAGTATTTTTGTAAATAAAGAAAAAAATATGGACATAATTCCTATCTTAGCAAGCATCAGTCTTGGATTTTTTTTAATGGCTACATCGTATAGACATGCATTAGTTTTCAAATCGAATGCACAAATTGTAATGGTGAATTTGATTTTTGCAATAGTATCAATGTTGATGTACTTTTTAGGTTACAAATTAGGATTGGCTACGATGATTACTTTATCTTTCAACCCTGGTATAATAAGTATAATTCTATTTCTATTTTTAGCTGTTAGGATGTATTTCAGTATAGCTAAAGGCAAATTAAGTGAATTAATAGTAGATTTGAATAAATTTAAGACAGTACTTATGATGTCATTATCGTTGAGTTTCGAATCATTTTTAGCTGCTTTGTCTGTTAGTTATATGTTTGCTAATATATATAGATCGATGTTGTACACAATAATATTTATCTTGCTATTCTTATTTATTGGTGCATATGCAGGCAAGCAGGTGAATAGATTGGGCTCTATTAAAATATTTTATATCATGTCTTCAATATTTTATTTCATTAATGGAGTCGTTTGTATAATTATGACCTTAATAAATTTGTAGAAAATAATTTTAAAGAATTAGGTGTTTAATTATTAACTCAATATTATTGTGAATGTATAAATAGTAATTATATTTTTTAAGAATATAATTTGATTTATTTTAAAAAAATCACTATATTGTTTCATTAAATAGACATACGAGAAAAGTCTCCGCTGGGGAAATGATTTGATAAAACTACGCAATAATATGTAGGGGCGTATAATTATACGCCCCTACGATGTGTTTTATAGCAAATCATTTCCCAATACGGTATTAATTCGAGCTAATAATTAATATTTGCGTATTCTATTATTGCAAAAATATTTATTGCATCTTTTTTTACCAAACGCCTATTTTAAATAATAGTTTAAAAAACTATGGCTTCGTAAATATAAATTTCAGTATCTGGATCTTTCCATCCATAATAACCAATGCCAGCTTTGTCTTGAGCACAATGACCCAGAAATTCTTCTAATGTCCATCCAGTTTCAGTAGCTACCTGTGGTAAAAATGTGCCGCTACGCAATCCTTTTTTAATATAAATGCCATGTTTACCTAGCTGAATTTCATCAATAGACTTTATCTGCTTAAGCGGTGTGAGTACACTGATTTCTATATCGATTTCATTTAATTCATCAAAACTGAGTGGTGAAAAACGTGGATCATTGAAAGCTGCACTCTGAGCCATTTCCATAACATTCTGCCACAAAGGTTTATCTTGTCTGAATGTACCTATGCAACCTCTAAGTCTGCCACGTTTATTGATAGTAACAAATACACCACAATTAGCATGTAATCCAGGCCAATCTGGAATTTTTACTTTCGGATATGTATGATAAGTTAGTCCATACTTTATACTTTTAAAAGCTAAATCTTTAAGAAATTCTTTTTCTTCCTCAGTAAGTGTAAACTCAGAATCTGCTGATTGATTTTTTATTTCAGATTTAGTATCTTTAGGAATGACTATTAGACTAGCATATCCGACCACTCTAGATTTATCTCCAGATACATCTCCACTATTAGCAGTGAAGATTTTTTTAACTTCATATGGCTCTTTTTCAATGATTTTCAAAAGTACATATACTGCTGCAGCACCACAGGCAGCAGTTGATAAGTTATCGTATTTACCACTCATCTCAATATCATTCACAGCTGCCATAAATTTGTAGGGATCACCAGTAGTGATAGCTGCTACAGTTAAACTATCTGAGATAATAGCATCTTTATAAGAAGGATAATGAGATAAATCTGTACTAATTACGAAAAGATTGTCTGCAGTGAAATATTTTTTCAAAATAGAAGCTATCTCATCTAATATAGTTGTATTCTCTGTGCCTACCAGAATAGGAATAATCCTAAAACCTGCAGCCAAGCGTAATTGCAAGAAAGGTAGTTGCACTTCTATAGCGTGTTCATTATCATGATAATGACTAGGTTGAGAAAAAATTTTGTATTTAAGCAATTCATCACAAATAGTATCATTTACTTGCACTTCTCCTAAAACATTTGTAAAAGCACCAGATGGATATATCGAAGCACCACTGAAATAACCTTGATGACTTCTACCAATGAGAAAAACATTCTTATATTTAGCTGATGGTTCTAACTGAGCATATGCTCTAGCTGCTACAGATCCACTAAAAACATAGCCAGCATGTGGCACTATCAGGGCTCTTATAGATTTAGAATAATTAGTCGGTTGATATGCTTTATACCAATTTGCTATTTGATTTTTTAGTTCTAGCTCATTATTAGGATAGAATGTACCTTGTACTATCGGCTTTCTAATATTTTGTCCATTTGTAAATAAATTTGATACCATAATTATAAGAATTAATAAATATTTTTTCATAATACAAATATAATTAATTTTTTTGAAATATTCAATAAAATTATTAAAAAATTATTACAGTCAATACATCAGAAATAGCCAAATTCTTTAGAGAGTAATATGTTTTTAACAAAATTATATATTAAAACAAAAATTTTTAGAAAAATTTATTTACTAAACATCTATTTTAATCATTATATTTAAATCACTCATTATGAGTGTGATGAAAGAAATAAAAATATACAACGTTTTTTATTTAAATCTATAGGTGATTTTTTCCAAGCTTTTACTTGTTTAGTTTTAATAAATTGATTAGAAGTAGATAGCTCAGCAGCTACAGACAAAAGCGTATCATCATATAATGTATGTATTAGTGTTTCGAAAGCCTTTTGCGAACGATATGGAGCCTCCATAAAAATTTGAGTATATCTGCTTTTTTTACTTTCTTTTTCAAAATATTTAATTTGTCCTTTTAGTTTATCTTCATTTTTATTTAGATAACCATGAAAAGTGAATTTCTGACCATTTAATCCACTAGACATCAATGCAAGAATAATAGAAGAAGGCATCGTAAATGGTTTAACATCGATATTATTTAATTGAGCTGTTAGTACTATTTCGCTGCCAGGATCTGCGACACACGGTGTACCAGCCTCAGATATCAACCCAATATCATTCCCTGCTTTTATGTATTTCAACCATTCATTATTAAAATAATTTTTATAATTATGCTCATTATATTCTGTGAAAACCACTTCGCTATCGAGACTATGTCCACAATAATGCAAAAATGCTCGAGCAGTTTTCTCTTCTTCCACAATAAAATATTTCAATTTCAAAAGTGCAGTAAGGTCATTTTTAGTAATGTAATCGACATTTTTAATATCACCGATAGGGCTAGGAATTAAATACAATATACCAGACATAAATTTTTTTAATATTAATTACAAAGGTATGAAATAATTATTTTTTTTAAATAGGCTTTTAATTAGTAAATAATAAATTGACGAGGAGACGGGGGAGACTGGGTAACGAGGTGACGAGGAGAAAGGGAGACGAGGAGAAAGGGAGAGGAGGAGACTGGGGTGATGGGGTGATAGGGAGAAGTTGATGAGTTTAGAAGTTGATGAGTTTAGAAGTTGAGAAGTTTAGAAGTTTTAGGTTTTAAGCAAGATGTTTAAACTATGTTAAACTTAAAATAATTTTCCACAAATGAACACGAATGCCCACAAATAACTAAATTAAACTAATATCCTTGAAATCATAGTCTATCAGGCGAATAGTTCGGTTATGCTCACTACAAGTCATCTGGAAATCAGTGGTTCAGACATTAATAGTTGTGGCTGAGTAGTCCGATAGGTCGTACCAAAGTCAACAACAAAAAATATTACAAATCATTTCAAAAGCAGTTATATTATTGCTTTTTTTTATATATATATCAAAATTATATAATTTTGAAAAAAATAAAAAAATATGAGTAAGAATATTGTATATATTATTATAGTGATCTTTTTTTCAAGTTGCATTATTACCACAATACCAGGATTTTATAGTGGTTATTCTGAGCTACCTGAACAAGAAAAAAACAATATCGTTTTTACTGAACCGGACTTTGATATTTGCAACTTGCAAAATGATGGTAAAATATATGCAATTAATGGTACTCAATTGAGAAATTGTATTTTAAAAGAACCAAAATCATTAGTGTATATTTGGTCGCCCAATTGCCAATCTGAATATTGTTATTCTGTAGATTTGGTGCAAGAATTTTGTGAAAAAAATGGTTTTGCTTTTTTTCTAATATCAGAGTACTACGACATTGAAAAGTTGAAGGTTGATAAATCAAAACTAAAACAATATCCGATGTTCAGTATAAATGAAAAATACTATAAAACAAGATATTGTAATAGATATTCCACGCTTTTTAAAAAAGATATACTATCTGATCAAATCTTCAAAAGAGATTACAAATTTAGTAGATATTTTATTTTTGAAAACGGAAAACTTCAATCAACTTCATTTCAAATAAAATAAACAACAGACAAAATAATATCAAAAAATGAATTGGGAAATTTTTGGAGTAAAACCAAGTTGCAATCATAGACACTACTCTTAAATATTAATGATTATTTTGCATTATATCGACGTAGTTAATTAAAATTTAAATAAATTTAACAATATTTTCTGCATAATAAAATAAATTCCGTAAATTTGGTCTTGAAATTTAAAATAAACCAATTATGCAAAAAACGTTTATTATATTAGCATGTCTTACAATTTTAGCAGCAACAAAATTAACTTCACAAAATTTGTATTCCAAGGTTTTGTACGATAATTATTTTCCAATAAATGGGCATGTCGTTATTAATACTCTTGACAACGGTTTCCTTGTCGGAGGCGATTTTGACTCTTTACCCATGATTACTAAATTGGATGACAATGGAAATCTTTTATGGAGCAAAACTTATGGTAACGAGGGAGACTTTTATTGTGCTACAGTAACAAGCGATTCGTGCTATGTTTTTGCAGGCGATTTATTTAATCCTTACGATTCTATGACCAATATTTTTTGCGTTAAAATCAATTCTTCAGGTGACACGCTATGGACAAAAGAGATTAATGTCGGTAAAAACGATTATGCTTTAAGTATTCAACAAACCAATGAAAAAGGTTTTATATTATCGGGATTTACTACTACTGATACATATCAAACTAATTATGATGGTAATTATTATTTAAACTTTTTTAATTATCCACATTTTGAAATGTTAATTGTAAATATTGATTCTATTGGGAATACTAAATGGACAAAAACAATTTCAGCAGGAGTTTCTTCTGCACTTTCGAGTATTAAACAAATTTCAGATAGTGAATTTGTTGCCATTGGATGTATAAATGAGCTTATTGATTCAATTCATATTAAACAAAAGTTTATAATTCTTAAAACAGACTCAATTGGGAATATAGATTGGTTAAAAAAGGATAACACTGGCTCAAAGAGCTATGGTGGCGATATTCTTATCTTAAACGACGGATTATTATTCTACACTTCATATGATGACAAAACAACAATTTTGAAAACAGATTTTTCGGGAAATATTGTAAAAAGCTATCAATTTGATGCTGATTCTTATTTTGAAAACAATTTTGTTAATCTTATCGGGAAGTTTAAAGAAAGTTCTTACAAAGATTATTATTTATCAGTTATAAGTAATTATGATATAAATAATTATATTTTAAAAATTGATTCGTCTGGAAATATAGCAAATAGCTTTAGTTATTTACTAATGCTTTCTGATTTTACATTTACTAGTGATAGTGGTCTGTTTATAATTGGAAGTGGACCATTGCTCGTTACTAAATATTACATTCCCTCACAGATAGGAATTATAAAAGCAGATTCACTTGGAAATTCTATAGATTGTAGCTTAGGAGGAGAAAATATCAATTCAACATCTGTTACGATAGATTTGGTGAGCATTCCTTTTACAGAAAGTTCAACTTGGAACGTTGAATATTTTAATCCAGTCATTTCGAATGTGGATATTTTTGAAAAAAGTGGATGCGTTGATATCGTTGGACAAATTGAACAACTAACTTCTGATAATGCATTTTCTGTTTTTCCCAATCCATCTTCTGGTACATTTAAAATAAAATTTAATAATGCATTGGACCAAACAAATAAATACATTGAAATATACAACAGCTTGGGGCAAAAAGTATTTACTTATTCTCAAAACAGTGATGTCGAGATAACCGTTCAAATGAGAAATCAGCCAGAAGGGATATATTTTATCAGTGTTAAAGCTGGTGATAAAATGTACAAGCAAAAAATTTCAATTATAGGAAAATAGTAAAAAATCAAGGTGGTGATATGAAAATAAAATGTTTTATTTTATTAATTTTAGGTTTAATATTTATTATTTTTACAAATTCTTGTAAACCTATTGGAAATAAATACTGCACATGGCCAAGCGAAACAACATCATTGAGTAACTATATTAATTATAATATAAACGATACTTGCAAATATGATAGCCTTCAAATAACACTTAGGTTCGACACAAAACATATAGGAGAATGGCCTCCATGCGGTACTTATAATGACTCTGTAGTCGGGAACATAGAGTATTTAAATGTAATAGCAAATTATTTTATTGGTAATGATACATTAGTAGATACTATCAACGATATTATAAAGTTTAAAATAAGTTATTATAATGGTGAAGTACTTTCAAATAATTTAAGTTTTATAAATTTTTCTCATCCACGTTGTAATTCATACATTTACATATTTCTGTCAGCACCAACTGACACAAATTGTTTGCAATCTTTTACTATTGATTATAAAGAAACTGATGGAACAATATTTACAGCCACAACATATCCTATTTATGTGGCACCTTAAAAAAATTATGGACAAATTTTAAATTTTGTATTTGGTATTTATTATATTTAGATAATAAAATAATTTTTTATATATATATAATGTTGTATTTTTGTTGAGTAAATAAGACGTTTTGGACGTCTTGCTAAAAAAAAGAATATAAACCATGGTATTAAATGTAGAAAAAACATTTCAAAGCTTTGTTGATAATCTAAAAATAGAAAAGGACAAAGTTGATAAGATTAGATGCAGATACAATCGAATGACCAAACAATTAAATCTTGATTTTTGGAATATTAATAGTGAGACTAGAAATAGTTTATATGTTGGTTCATACGGCAGGGACACTGATATTGTAACAAGTGATATAGATTGGATTTTCATGTTGCCATCTAGACTTAAATTGCAATATGACAAACATCTAAATAATGGACAATCTGCGTTATTACAGGCAGTAAAACAATCAATCGAAAAAACTTACTCAAAAACATATCTTAAAGCTGACGGTCAAGTAATTCAAATACTTTTTAATGACGATATAAATTTTGAACTTGTACCATGTTTTGAGAATACTGATGGTAGTTTTACATTTCCTGACACAAATAATGGAGGTAGTTGGAAAAAAACAGACCCCCGCCTCGAAATAAAAGCTGTTAATGACAGAAATAATGCAACTAAAGGAAATATGAAGGCTTTATGTCGAATGGCAAGAGCTTGGAAATATAAATGGGATGTTCCAATGGGAGGCTTATTAATAGACACATTGGTTTATAATTTCTTGGAAAATTACGAGCATAAAGATAAATCTACATTTTATTATGATTGGATGTCACGGGATTTTTTTAAATATTTATCAGAACAGAATACAGCACAAAGATATTGGCATGCACTAGGAAGCAATCAATCAGTTAATCGAAAAGGTTCGTTTGAATATAAAGCTAACAGATGTTATAATATTTCTTTAGAAGCAATTGAAAACCAAAACAATGCGTCTGTTGAAGCAAAAAAGAAATGGAGAGAAATATATGGAACAAAATTCCCAAATTAGCATCATAGAATCTCAGATAAGAGAATGCTTTGGACGTGTTGCTTGGTCACATAAGACTCAAGAAAAGTGTGCTGATATTTTAAATCGTAGAAATAATAAGATTAAAATTTTACAAATTGTTCTATCAGCAATTACCACAACTGGAATTATGGTTAGTGTTTTTGGTGATCAGAAATGGGTCGGGATTATTACAGCACTAATTTCAACTATCCTTTTGTCTTTAAATACATATTTAAAAAATTATGATTTAGGTCAAATTGCACAAAAGCACGTTGATTGTGCATCAAATCTTTGGAATATTAGAGAAACATATCTTTCTTTATTGACTGATATAAAGGCAAATGCAATAACTATTGATGAAATAATACAGAAAAGGGATGAGTTGCAAAGCAAATTGCATAATATTTATCAAGGAGCTCCACGTTCGACTAGTGGTGCATATGATAAAGCAAGTAAGTCTTTGAAATCTAAAGAAGAGTTAACCTTTAGCGATGAAGAAATTGATATGTTTTTACCTAAAGAATTAAGAAAAAGCATTAACTCACAACAATCGGTATAAAACGTAGCGGTTTCATTGGCTAATCAAGTATTTCTTTCAGCCTCACGTTTTTTACTATTGTGGGTAGAGACTAAGCCTCTCAAACTAGTACGTTTCATATACATAGCTGTTATCGATATGTATCTAAATAAAATATCAATAATGCCCGACTATCATTTCGTACTTTTTTGTAACAATGATGGCATTATTCATAACTCCTAAAATTTTTTAAACTTTAGGAGTGAATAAAGTTATATTCAGATTTGAAAATGTTTATACAACTTTTGGAGTTTTTCTATTATTACAAAAATTTTTGATCGAACTATAATGCTTAAATAGCCACTAAAACCCTTATTGCACATAGCCTTTGTTAGCTTTTTTTATTCTTCTATTTCAATTTTATTTGTTTTCAAATTATAGGTCATCGTTTTTCCTAGTGCAGGTGAATATACTGAGAATTCTTCCAGCCCTGTGTATTGTGCATAAAGTCTAAAAGTACAAATGTCTGTTGCTGTAATATATGGAGTAGTCCGCAAATGAGAATGCGAAGATTTTGTTACTTTTTTTCCTTCATATTTAGCCATTGTCGGTATAATACGAGAATGGAATTTAGTCCAATCTACAATATCTCCTTTTGAATTTGCTATAAACAAATAATCATTTCCAAAAGGTATCACTCCGGCTTCTGATGTCCCCATTATAATATAAAGTTTAAATATTGTATCATTTTTCATTAAAACAAAGTTAGGATTAAATCCTGGTGGTATTGTCACATTATATTTGCTGTCAGAAAGTTGATTAATCATTTTAACTTTAATGTCAAATAATTCTTTTTCTGTGACAGACAAAGGTGAAGATTCTATTCTTACTTGGTAAGGCTCATTAAAATTTGTAGAAATATATACGAATCTAGCAATACTTTCTTTCTGATTTTTGTCTAAGTGTGTTACAAAAATTGAATCAGCTGAATGTCTAACAATATAACCACCATAATTCTTTTTTAAATTTTTGTTAGCCATTAATAAATCTGTAGAATTCCAAACGGTCTTTTCATATTTATACATTAAATCTGCTTCTGCAATTATTGAATCAAATTTTAACTGTATATTCTCATCTTGAGAGAATACATTCAGAAAAAGTGTTCCTAAAAAAAATAAAATTGTAATCCGTTTCATATTTGTGTCTTTTTAAATATTTACTACTTTATTTATAACCGTACCTAAATTAAATTTATTCATACCTTATTATGATTTTATCTAAAAAATTACTCATTGTTTAATATTTCAAACATTTTGTAAAGATTGTTTGGTGAAGTAAAATTATTCATGGGATTAATTTTTTTAATGCACTAGTTCCATTATTTACGTTGTTAGCTGCAATAAGTGAAACAACGCCAACAATGGCAATAATAACAGCAGCAACTATTATTATTTTTTCTATGAATTCTTGCTGCATTTTAGCTCTCCTTTCCGATTCCTGTCTTACTCTTTCCTGTTGTAAGTCATAGTCGTGCTTTGCTCGTTTGGTGTCATCAGTAAGATTTTCATTAGCTTCGTTTATTTCCTTAAATATTTCTTCGGCTTCCTTATTATTAGGGTTTTTGTCAGGATGAAATTTAAACGCTAATTTACGATACATTTTTTTGATTTCTTCTTTTGTTGCGGTAGGTTTTACTTCCAAAATTTTGTAGTAATTCTTCATTTGTAAATATTATTTCTTAATGTCATTTATACAATTGTTTAGCGAATAATATGCCACTATAATTAATCTGCCAAATTGTCAGCTATCTAAACAAATTATTATATCACTATCTCTGGAGCATTTTGTTTATACGGTTGGTAATACCAATCTAGTATATGTTCAGTAGTGGATTTCTGATGATTTCCTATCAAGCTAAACATAAGTTTCATCGGAATGAAATGTTTGATTTAGTTTATTGACTTAAGAATCTTTCTAATTTATTTATATTTGTCATTTTTAGTCTCATTTACCAAAAAATTCATCTTCCACTGACTATATAAAAGATACTTTCATTTTTTTGGATATTGGAATATGTAAACGTAGTAACAAATTCATTCACAAAATGCATTTGATAATTCTTAAATTCATTGTTTTGCTTTATTTAATGAGTATGCAATCAAAATAAAAACTAACAACAAAATTCCATTGGTTATTACATAGATTGGAATTGAAAATTGAATAAAGGTGAAAATCAAGTTGCTTATCAACGCAATAGCAAAGAAAATCCCGGAAACAACCCTGATATTTGTTGTTGCTCTTGATTTCTCAAAACTTATTCCGAAAGTAAATATTAATGTTACTGCAATAAACACAAAACTACCTGCACCCAAAAGTATTTTGTTTTCACTATCGTGAAAATTATACAAGGCATAAGCGATGAGTAAACTTATCGCTATGGCTATAATAGTTTGTACTAAATTTATTTTCATAATCTATTGATTTTGTTGAAATGGTGGTGGAGCTAAAGCAACCAATTTTAAAACTTCTGGCAATTTTTCTGCAATTTCCCAATTTGCTAAACCTGGTTTCCAAATGTACGTTTCTTTAACAACTTTTTTCTCTGCAATTAATCTAGATAATTCTTGCTCAGAAAATGGGCCGGCTTGTTTACCTTCAATTATTGCATAATAAAATTGTTGTGGGGCTGATTGCATTGAGTTCATTGCTCCAGGAACTTGCATATTTGTCATTGCTTGATTCATAGTTTGTACCATTTGTTGAGCAACTGCCAAGCTAATCCCGAATTCAACTAATCTGTTTATTGAAAAAAAACTATCTTCATTCATATGGTTATATTTTTACGGATTAAACATTTTGAGGATTAAACATCTGGTGGTGGCGGAGGTGGGGGTGGCGGAACTGCTTCAAACAAATTTGCAAGTTCTTGTACATTACCTGCTAATTCCCAACCTGCCATGCCTTGTTTCCAAACATAAGTATTTTTTGTCAGTTGTCCATTTTGTACCATTTGCTGTAGTTGTTGCCAATTAAATGGACCTGCTGTTTGACCGTTTACTGAAACACTATATTGGATTTGTGGAGGTGGAGGTGGTGAGTTTAGGGGTTGATTCATATTTTGTCCAATTTGGTTCATCATACCAGCCATTTGATTACCCATTGCACCTCCCATCATCATTCCTGTAATCAATCCAGCGGGGTTCATTCCTCCGCCTTCGCCCATGTCCATGTTACCCATATTTCCTAAACTTTCAGCTCCTGTTTTAAGAACCTCTGTTTGTTGATTGAGTGCATGAGTGCCGATAAAGTTGGTTTCGGTTTGAAGTTTCTGTGCCCTCTGTGATTCTTCTCTTTGAATACGCAATGTTTCATCCATATTTTGTGCATTAATATTTTGCATGTCTTCCATATTCTTTATATTAACATCAGCTTGGGCTAGTATGGTTTTTGTTGTTTGCTCGGCTGTTACTTTTCTTAACTCTGCATAACCCTCACTTTCTTTATCAACTTCAATAGCAGCAAGATCAAGTCTTTTCATATTTACACCAAAATCATTTTCAAGTATTGGTTTGAGGTAAGCAGCAACAATTTCATTAATTTCAAAAAGTTTTCGTTCCATTTGAAGAACTGGTATTCCTTTGTCAGCTGGGATATTTGTTATTACACCTTTAATATATCTTGTAACAGCATCTCTAATTTGATTATTAAAATCTTCTATATCAAAGTTGATAAGTCTATTGAGTTTAATAAATCTTTTATAATCTGTAATATTAAAAGTAATTGTACCTCTTGCTACCATAGGCACAGCAAAATCTAAAAATCTTGGGTCAAATACATCAAAGTAAGGGACTCCAAACTTAATCTGAACATTGCCCGATAAATTAATAAAGTAGATTTCTGCCTGAAATGGAGAAGCACCACCAAAAGCAGCACCAACAATGCTGGTTAGTACAGGAAAGTTCGCAGTTTTTATTGTATCATCATAGGGACCCAAAATGTAATCTTGAATCAACTCGTCTTTTTGTTGATACATAAAAACGGCTAATTCTCCGTCTTTAACTCGCAAACTACTACCGTAGCGTATTGAATTTTCTTTTTTTGTTGTGTTTGCTTCACCAGATGGTCGCCATTTCCAAACAAGATATTCTTGTTCGTCACAACGGATTACGTCAATTAATCCGCCTTCTGATTTATTCCCGAATAACCCCATATTTTTAATATTCTTTTGCAATTATTATAGAAATTGTGAAATTTTTTACATTTGACAACTTATCTATATCTTGTTTTGTGTAAGGTCCTCCTTTAAAAGACAATAGAACTTCTTCTGATTCTGAATAAAAAAGAGCTTTGTTATCTGGATCATCGCCATTCAACAACTCAAGACTCTTTATTCCAACTGAATTATTGTTTTCATCTTCCAAAATTAGTGCCGAAGTAAGTTTACCGCAATGGGTTTCATTAGAATAAGGGCATCCTTCTTTTATTTTCGTAATTTCTTTCTTTAATTTTAGTTTATTGTTTGGATTTAGAGTTAGCTTTATCCCCTGAATCGACAAAAAGTAACCTCTTGCGTCATAATATATTTTATAATCTATATTTACAACTACTTTGGTAGAGGTTATTTGATACAAACTACCGAAATTCCCTGTTGTTTTAAATTTTCCTCCATCAATAATATATTCCTTAGTTTTTAGTTCAGCTAATTTTTCTTGTATTTCTTCTATCATAAGTTCATAGTTAGATTTTTGCTTTGGAATAAATAATATACTAGCGGCTATCAAACAAATAATTCCATACACAATCCAATTTTGAAACATTAATTTTTTTCGTTTCTTCTCAATATCTTGAATTTCTTTCTTGAACTCATCAATAAGATTAGAAACTTTCTTATTTTCACCATAGAATATTTTGGCAGTTCTGCTATTTTTTTCAAAGTCTGCTTTTAGTTTCTCAAGAGAGGAATCATTCTTTTCTGTAATAAAAATCCCATTTTCCTTCAATTCTCGTTCTCTTTTTTCTTTAATATATTTATTTTTAAAAATAAAAAAAGCACCTATAACACAAGCACCGCCAACAATCATTAGTATATATTTCAAATAAATAATGCTAAATTTTGTAGCTATTATAAAAAGTATTACACCAATTAAAATTAAGATGATTGGCAGTTGTTTTATTAATGTTGAAATTACAGTCGGTTTTGGAAACGATTTTATTTCAATAATGTCATTTTCAATATTTTCAATCAAAGCTTCTAATGATTGACTATCGGAAACCGATGATTCTGTATTTAAAACATAACCACAAGCAGGACATACATTACTCAAAGCAGGTATAGGTTCTTTACATCTTGGGCATTTTTTTACATCACCAATTTTAACAGATTCAGGTGTAGACGTATCTGATTTATTGCCTTGCTGTTTTTCAAACAATTTTGCTTCAAGTACCATTTCAAATTCATCAAGGTCAACCCCAAGTTCCTCTGCCTTTTTGAAAAGAATTTGCTTTTCTTTTTCTGTTAGATCTCCATCTATAAGAGCCATTTCAATCAATTTTTCTAACTGTTCGTTGTACATATTTTTTTAATTAATTGTTTTGGCTCCGCTTAAGGTGGTCGCCATCACCATAAATATACAAATAATATCTTTTTGCAAATTTACATCAAAAATTTTTTTTCTAAGCAAAATTATAATTAATTTTTTGATTATTTTTAATTAAATTTTTAATTTTAAATATTTACTTTTCGGAGTAGATTCAATTTTTAAACCAATTCTGTCATTGTCTACATATAATAAGTTATTTTCTGTATTCGTCTCAAAAATAAATGGTTCAGTTTCACTTGTAATACCATCTTTTGCATAATCTCTTATTTTAAGTGGAAGAATTAATTTAGGTAGGTAATACTTAAAAATTTCCAAGGGATCCAAAGATATGAAGGTAAATTTTTCAGGGAACAATTTTTTAAAAGATTCATGCGATAACTCAACTTCATAAAATTTTTCGCTTTGAATTTCTATTTCTCTATAGTTGAAATATGTTTCGTTTAAAAATCCCAAAAATCCACCATAATATTGTTGAGTAAGTTTTCTTAAAAGTCCGTTGTTATAAGACACATTGTTATTACATATTTTGTGATATTTACATTTAACATTTTTGTATAGTTTGTAAGAAACACAAGCAACAGAAAAATTAACTGGAATTTTACCTGTTTGAGATTGATTCATGTGTTGTGTCATATTACCTGCTCCACCCGAAAACCCTTTTGCTTCAATAGCAAACATAGAATCCTTTTTGAATGCAAGTAAGTCAGGTCGTCCTCCTTTAACTTTTATATTCAGTGATTTCATTGCACCTTCATAGTTTACAGTAAATAAGCTTTGGTCTATTTTCTTGGATAGAAAGTCAGCTATTGCTTTACCTGCTAGATTTGAAAATTGTCCTTTTTCAGTTGGGTCAGAAAGTATCATAAGAGGTTCCGAAAATTTATCGCTGTTAAATGATTGTCTTTGTATGTAATAGATGTAATGAAAAAACATTGAAAGTGTCCGTATAAATTTATGTGGTTTTGGAGCATAACCTTGTCCTGCAATTGCTAAATGTTTTGCAAAAGCAATTCGTGTCAAGTTGTAAGTTTGATTGGTAATTGTCCCTGAAAGGTCTTGATATTCTACTGGTATATTCATAATTTTGTTGTTTTTGTTGTTGTCAATGTTTTATAATTTGTTTATAATCGCACCTTAATAGCACAAAAAGCGTATAAGCTCGACCAAATTTCGAATATATTTTATACTTTTTATCATTTTTAAGATGTATTTATTTTTTTAAAATATTTACTAATTTTTATAACCATTCTCATAACAAAATTATACATATTTATTATGATTTTATCTAAAAAATTATTCATTTTTTTGATATTTTAAATATTTTGTACGATTTTTAGGAGTTCATAACCTATAGTGGTATTGAACTTGGCGTACTGGTGGATCTCAGAGCACTTTACTATCAAACCACACCAAAAATTAGTATATGCTTTGTCAAATATATCCTCACTTGCCGTTTTATGCTGTTATCGGCTGCTTTTAGTCTGCTTATTTTTCTAGGTGTCGCTCTTTTTGGTCTTTATTCATTTTATCCCAAACCTCTCTTGTAATAACAGTAAGCTTGTTAGTTTTGCAATTCCAAATTGATACATATTCATCGGAAATCACATAATACTTTTCCCATTTTGCAAAATTCTCGTAAAGCATTAGCGTACAAATGTCGGTAGAGGTAATGAATTTTCCTGTTGATGCTAAATGAGTGTGTAGAGCTTCCTTTAATTCTATCTCACTTTCCTGTCCTTTGCTATATTCATTCACAATTATGTTTTTGTGAATTTGTTTCTTACTTACCAGATTATTGTTTTTATCAAAAGTAAACAAATAATCATTGCCAAAAATGACAATTCCATTATTTTCTGGTACAGTTAAAATATAAACTTTCTTCTCGTTATTATTTATAAGAGGTACCAAATTAATGTTTGTATTCTTGTACATTTTAATAAGAGTATCGCTATTTACTTCTTTTAATGTTTTTTTACGAATCGTATAAAGATCATTTTCATAAGTTGTAAATTCTCTTTCATTACCATCTATTTGAGCTATGTTTACATTGTATGTGCTGTCAAAAGTAATTGTCGCAATTACTTTTGGGTTGTCATCATTAGAAAAGAAAATACACTTTGCGATATTATTTTCGAGATATGAAAAATATCCTCCCACATCGTCTGCTTTGTCTTTGTATTTGTCAAGAAAAATGTCTGTGCCATACCACGAAGCCATTTCTGATTTATAAAGCAATTTTCCTTCGGCAACAATTGCGGAAGTTTCTTTCCCTATTTGTTTCTGCCCAAATGCAATCAAAGTAATTATAAAAAAAATAATAATTGTTAGAGATTTTTTCATGATTTGTTTATCCTATTTTCCCACAAATTTACATTAAAATTTAAAATTTACAAATAAACATATAAAAAACTTTGAAAAGTAATCTTTATATTAACATTCATAGAAAATAATGTCTGAACCACTGATTATCAAATGACCTGCCTGTTGGACTATGATTTATTAAATAATTTAATGTAGTTTAATGTAGTTTAATATAGTTTAAACATTCTGCTTAAACCTTTAAACTCATCAACTTATCAACTTATCAACTTCTCCATTTCTCCCTTTCACCATTTCACCCTTTCTCCCCATCTCCACGTCTCCTCCTCTCCTTCCCATCAATTTTTAAAACTCCTAATACAGAAACTTTTTTACAACACCTTTTTTTCTTAATTTTGCTAAAGATAAAGTTTTTTTAATGCCAAAAAAATTCAATAATTTACAGGAATATATTTCTTTGACACGAGAGGTAGTGAAGGCTAATAAAGATAAGGGCAATCGCTATGCAGAAATTTTATCTTCACTATATGCTGATCCGGTTCATTTCTTGGATGAAATAGTACAAAATGCTGAGGATGCTTGTGCTAGAATAACCAGACCGGGCAAAATGAAAATACAATTTGATAATGATGGCATAGCTATTTATCATAATGGTGATCCTTTCAATGATGATGATTTCATTGCTATTACTACATATGGTAAATCTACAAAACAACATTTGGCTAATATTAATAAAATAGGTAAATTTGGTATAGGTTTTCGTTCTGTTTTTGGCATTACTGATGCTCCCGAGATACATTCTGATGGATATGATTTTGTAATTCGAGATTTTGAATTATTAGAAACTATTGACCCGATTGATATTTTAGAGCCTTTTACTACATTTTTTTGGTTTCCTTTTAAAAAAAATATTTCTGTTATAGATTTATGGGATAGAGTGAAAGCCTGGGACTATAGATTTATTCTTTTTCTGGACTATGTAAATAAAATCGAAATTGTTAATAATGTAACTCGCGAAAAATTTTTTATTGAAAAAACTAATACTGATGATAGTAAAATCGTAATTTTATCTACTAATATGTCAGATGCTATAGCTGATGAAAAGTATTTGGTCCTTAGTAAAATTAATAATAATCAAAAAAAATTATCTTTGGCTCTTTCATTAGAAAAGTTGTATGCTACTAATCCACTTTTCGTTTTTTTCCCTACTAGAGAAATATTGCATTTACCTTTTATTGTACATGGCTTTTTTACGACTACACCTACTCGCGAGCAGATACCATGGGACAATTCATCTATTAATGAAAATAAAGTTTTGCTGAATCAACTTAAGAAATTATTTCCGAATTTTCTAAAAGAGTTACGTAATAGAAATTTATTAACTCCCGATTTATACGAAGCTTTTACTTTGTCTCACTATGAGCATCCTATTGAGAAATTATGGGCAGAGCAATGGATTAATTTTCTAAAAAATGATAAGTCTATCTTAACTAATGATAATAAATATTATCCTCATTCTCTTGTTGCTTTCCCTAGAAATAAATTGTTGCTAGAGCTCATACCTAAAAATGTTTTAAATAAATTATGGAACAAAAAAAATTGGATTAATATAGGGCTGATTGATAAAACTAATTTTGCTGAATTGATAAAAAAAGAATTATCAATTAGAATAATTGATGAGCATGATTTCGCTTTTGCATTGAAGCAATTATATTTTAATAAAAATTATAATTCTGAGCAGACAGAATTTTTTTATGAACTTTTAGCACAAAATCCAGAGTTAGTTTTACCAAATAATAAGAATAAATTTTATAATTTAAGTGATTATCCGTGGTTATATACTGCAGATAATAAATGGAAACTCTGGGATGAGGAGATGAGTAATGTTTTCCTTTATGGAGCTCCAGATTCAGCTATGAATATTAATCCAGCACTTATAAACAATGAAAATATTGTTAATTTATTCTATTCTCTACAAATAAAACCTTATGATGATCAAAAAGGTATTAATCATCAATTGACTACATATATTCTGAAAAAAGCTTATCGTAAATTCTGGGATTTGTTTTTAGCTAATTTAGATAAGGTAGATAATACATTATTACAAAGTTTCGAATGCATTCCTAACATAAATAATGAGTGGTGCAAACCAAATGAGTTGTATCTACCAACTAAAGAATTGGAATATTATTTTTCTTATAATAAAAATTTTGTGAATTTTAAATGGTATGAAAATAATTATAAATTACCTATATCTCAATTCATATCTATATTCGAAAAATTAAATATTAATAAATTTCCTAAGAAAATAAAAATAGAAAATCATTTGAATGAAGATGAAAAGGCTAATCTGCGAGGAAATAGTGATGTAAAGCCAATAGTAGAGGAGAATATCGATGATTGGACTATCGAAGGGATAGAAGATTTTTTGTCAAATATTAATTTAGAAAAAAGTAATTTTCTTTTACATTGGATTTTGCAATTCCCTGATGATTACTGGTGGGGCAAGTATAGCTGGTCTTCATATATTAGAAATGATGAGGCTGTATTTCATTCTACTATTTGGCAAATTTTATATACTAAACATTGGATTTATGATACAGATGATAATGTGATAGCTATCAGCGATCTCAATATATCAAAATTAAAATCAGATTATAAATTATCGGCTTCTGAGCTAAAACATTTTATAAATATTTTCGATTTAGAAGTAAAAGATAATTTTAGCCTTTCATTAGATGAATTAAAGCTGATAAATATGTATCGTAGTGGTACATTAAATCTAGCAGATGACATTATATCTCAAAATCATAAAGCCAAAGTAAATATACATTATTTCGATATCCAAGAAATAAAAAAAAATGGTTTTGCAGTAAATTCTTTGAAAATATTAGAAGAATATGTTCCTGAATTTCCTAAAAATTTAACTCCATTAATGCAAATTAAAAAGCCTTTTGAGAAAATTTTTAGTAAATTTATAGATATAGCATATCAGTGGATAATGCAGCAAACATTAGCAAATAATGAAACTTACAAAATTAGAAAATGCCGTGATGGATATATAGATTTAGTGAAAAATGAAATCGTAATGACTCGATATTTCATTGGTGGCAAAATAGAGCCTAGTGATTATTTCATGATTTATAAAACAATATTGAATACAGATGTCAATATACCCACTAGTTTGCTTTTAGTAGATTTATCTGATGTAGACAATGCTTTATTATTAGAGATTAGAGATTATAAGCAGTTCATTAATAACAATATTATCGATCCAGAAATTATTTTTTTATTATGGTAAAAATAGAAAGTGCAGTTAATAATTTTTTAAAAGGAATAAATAGAAATTATAAACAACTTAAATTTCTAATAGGTGTGAGCGGTGGAGTAGATAGTATGGTGCTTTCTAATATTTTGATGAAATTGAATCTAAATATTGCTGTAGCTCATGTTAATTTCCAACTGCGCGGCAATGATAGTGATGAAGATGAGCAGTTTGTGAGAGAATATTTTTCAAATCATGATATACCGATTTATGTCAAAAAAGTGGATACTGAAACATATGCAAAAGAACATAAATTATCTATCGAAGAAGCGGCTAGAGAACTGCGATATGACTTTTTCGAGGAATTAATAGAGAAGTATAATTATGATTATTTGGCTTTAGCACACCAAGCTAATGACGTCATAGAAACTTTTTTTATTAATATTTTGCGAGGAGCTACATTATTTGGTCTATCCAGTATACCTCAGAAAAGATATCAAATCATTCGTCCACTTTGGCATGTATCTAGAAAAGATATAGAAAATTATGCTAATACACAAAATATTCCATATAGAATAGATAAAACTAATAATGAACTGATTTTTTTGAGAAATCGCATTCGCCATGAGCTCATACCATTGCTTAAAGATATGCGTCCAGGAGTAGAAAAAACTATACTTAATAATATTCAGATTTTACAAGAGCAAAGAGATACTTATGGCATTTTATTAGAAAAATATCTGACACCTTATATTGTTTATTACGAAGATATGAGCTTTTCTATTAATTTTTTGCGATTGTATTTATCAGACCTTGCAGTATTGCATTTTATTCTTAGTCCACTGTCAGCTAGTATTGATCAAATTCAAAATATTATCAAAACTTTACATAAAAATGAAACTCGGCAATTTATTTTACCCGATTACAATGTTTATACTCAAAAAAGCATTTTGTATGTTATAAATAATCACACCACTTTCCCTGAAATAACTATTACTAAAAATAGAAAAACTATTAAAGAACCGTTTGAGTTAAATATTCAAATTTTGCAAGCTGATGGACTAATCATAGATAAAAGACCTAATTTTGCTTTTATGGATTTAGAAAAGATTAAATTTCCATTGAAATTAAGAAAAATAAAAGAAGGAGATTCATTTATACCTTTTGGTATGAAATCACATGTGAAAATTAGCGATTTTTTAATTAATCAAAAAGCTACTCCAATAGAGAAACATTTTCAATTTGTTTTAGTAGATGCGACAGGCCAAATAATATGGTTAGTAGGCAAGCGAGTTTCCGAAATAGTGAAAGTAGATGAAAATACCAAACAAATATATGTATTAGAATCTAAACAAAAAATAAAATCAAGATCTGAGCTGTGATAACGCGTAGAAACATCGTAAGTGGATATACTGTAGAATAACTAACCATGGGAGCATCATTATCTGATAGCGAGTTAGCAAAGGCTAATGCTGGCGGATCTGTAACACTACCAGTTATTAAACCAATGAGAGTTAAAAAATTGAGTTTGAAAAATAATCTACCAATTATACCAACGATTAAAATAGGTAAAATGGTAATAATTGCTCCATAGGCTACCCAAATGTAACCTCCATCTACAATAGTTTGTACAAAATCTTTACCCACACTTACTCCTACTGCTGCTAGAAACATAGCAATACCAATTTCTCTGACCATTAGATTAGCACTCACAGTAGTATAAGTGATGATATGATATCTAGTACCGAAATTACTTAATAATATAGCTACGATTAATGGACCACCTGCTAAACCTAGTTTTATAGGCTCTGGAATACCAGGGAACCTAAATGGAATACTACCTAAAAGTACTCCTAAAGCTATACCGATAAAAATAGCAAATAGATTTGGTTCATTCAATTTTTTTAGAGAGTTCCCTAGAAATTTTTCTACATTGTAAATCGCAGATTCTGTACCTACGACAGTCAATCTGTCTCCTATCTGCAGCATTAAATTCGGATTTGCCACCAGATCAAAACCTGCACGATTTACTCTGGTAACGTTGATACCAAAATTGCTCCTTAGCTTTAATTGTCCTATAGTTTTACCATTCACTTTGGAATTCGAAATAATGATTTGTTCAGAGAATAATTTATGGTCGAGCTGGTCCCATTGATCTTTGTCCATTTCTATGTGTTTACCTAGCAATTGCACTATTTCATTATAATTTTGCAAATTAGTAACTATCAATACTTTATCACCTTCATTTAAGATTGTTTTAGGTTGAGCTATTTCTATAGTATTCGTGTCAGAGTGCAAAACACGAGAAATCACAAAATCTTTATCTATTAATTTTTTTACTTCATAAATACTTTTCCCGAAAACATTGGGATTAGTTATTTGCAAAGAAAATACTTGAGCTTGGCTTTCTTTTTTATTATCAGCTTGTTCTAAATCTTCTTTTTCTTTATTTATGTCGATTTTAAAAATATATCTTAATAAAATAATTACAAGGATCACACCTAAAATACCTATCGGATAAGCTACTGCATAGCCTAGAGCGATTGTCGGGTCTGCATGTCCAGTCATTTCTAAAAATGTTTGTTGTGCTACTCCCATACTAGGTGTATTAGTTACAGCACCAGATAGTATTCCCGTCATAGTAGACATGGGCACTTTAGTGATTTTATGTAATATATATGTTATTAAAACACCTAACACAATAATCAAAACTGCTAATAAATTTAATTTTAATCCACTTTTTTTAAATGAAGAAAAGAAATTCGGTCCTACCTGCAATCCTACAAAATATACGAATAATATTAAACCAAATTCTTTGACAAAGCTAATAATATGCTCATCTACGATGAAGCCTAAATGCCCAAAAAGTATTCCTATAAATAATACCCACGTTACACCGAGAGATATTCCAAAAATTTTTATTTTGCCTAAATATACTCCTATAGCTACTATAATAGCTATGATAAACACTGAATGAGCTATACCTGTACCAAAAAATAATTCATTGATAAAATTCATAGTAAAATAATTTATCCTAATTATAAATATAAAAACTCTATCTTTTGCAAAAATAATATTTATTTGCCATTAAGCTTAAATTTTTGTTTGTGTTTAGTAAAAAGGTTTTTTTGAGAAGTGAGGGAGAGAGGGGGAGAAAGGGGAGAGGGGGAGAGTGCGTGACGAGGAGACTGGGAGACAGGGTGACGAGGTGACGAGGGAGAAGTCGATAAGTTTAGGAGTTTAATGGTTTAAAGGTTTAAGAGTTGAAAAGTAAAGTGTTTTAAATATATTATAGTTGCAATGTTTTTTTAATGCAAATGGTTTGTAGAAGGGGATTTCAGAGGAGGGTATTTTTTTAAACTTTATAAATGATTAAATCAATATATGATATTTAATAAACAAATAAAATATCATATATATCATTCTGATACTATATTTATGCGAGAATATTTTAAAATTTTATAATTCTACTTAATTTGCATTAATACCTTTCTATAATTATATAATTTACTTATAAAATAAAATTAAAATATCATTAATTGTTTTAAACAATTATAATAATGATTCTTGAAAACAATTATGATGATTTTTACCTTGGTAAATATGTCAGCTTATCATTGAACTGCTTTAACCAGCTAATGTGGGCTAGATTCTCTGCAATTTCTAATTTTTCTATAGTTTCTATAAGTGTTTTACCTACACATACTATACCGTGATTGGGCATTATCACAACATCGGAATATTTTATTTTTTCTGCAATCTCATTAGCTAAATCATCTGTCCCCATAGGATAATAATTAGCAAAGCTCATTTTCTTTATATTAAATTGAGCTTCATCAGTAACATTAGTATCTATCTGCAAACCCCAAATAGCAGCTACAGTACACCAAAATGGATGTGCATGTATGATCACTTGTACATCAGATCTGGCATTGTATATAGCTATATGCATGGGTGTTTCTATACTTATTTTATGTTTTGTTTTTAGAATATCTCCATTTGTAGTTAAATATGCAATGTCTTTTGCTTTGAGATCATTTTTATCTATTTGAGAGGGGGTAATTAAAATCCTATCATCTATTTTCATGCTTATATTACCTCCTAGGCTAGTAGTTAACTTTTGTAGGTATAGTCTTCGCATAAACCTTGATATATCTTTGGCTTGTTTTAAATATTGTTTCATTATTTACAAGATTTTAAATAAAAAATTCATAATATCAAGAATTAAATTGCTTTATCAAATCATTTATATTTTTATAAATGCCTTGTTCTGTAATAAACGAATTAATAAATTTTGCAGGAGTGATGTCAAAAGCGTAATTAATAGATTGATAATCTGATGGGAATAATTCAGAGCTAATCCATTCATCATCATAAAAAGATTGAATAGATTGTATTTCAGAAGAATTCCTTTGTTCTATTGGAATGTCATCACCTGTATCTAAGGAGAAATCAAAAGTAGAAATAGGAGCAGCTACATAAAATGGTATAGAATGAGCTGCAGCAGCTAAAGCTTTTAGATAAGAACCAATTTTATTAGCTACATCGCCATTTTTAGCTATTCTATCTGCACCTATTATTATCATATCTACATTATGTTTCATCATTAGTAGTCCACCTGCATTATCAGTAATAATAGTAAAAGGTATTTTTTCATTATAAAGTTCCCATGCAGTTAAACGAGAACCTTGATTTAATGGACGAGTTTCATCTACCCAAACATGAATAGGTATATTTTGTTTATTTGCTTCGAAAATAGGAGACAGTGCTGTTCCATAATCACCACAGGCTAACCACCCTGCATTACAATGAGTAAGTATATTAACTGTGTTTTGTGATTGATTATGAATTGATTTGATTAGTTCTACTCCATATGTCCCAATTTTGTAGCAGGCATTTATTTCATTATTTGCAAATTCGCTAGCTCTATCATATACTTGTGAATTATTTATATTTCTATTTATTGCAGAAAACACATAATCTGCACCTTTTTTTAAATTTATAGCTGTAGGGCGAAGAGAAATTAATTTATTATAATCTTGTCGGATAAGATTAATATCACCATTATTATAATGATGCGATAACCAAATAGAGTAAGCTGCTGTTATACCAATAGCTGGAGCACCACGTATAGCCATATTAGTGATAGCATCAGAAATGTCATTTAGATTGTTCAATTTCAAAATAGAAAATCTAAAAGGTAGCTTTGTCTGATCAATGCAATAAATTACTTTATTATTAATATCTGCCCATACTGATTGGTAACTTTGATTATTTACTAACATATTTTTTATAAAATTTTAATTTTTATTTCTTGGATGGAAATTGTCTATAACATCTCTCAAATACGACATGGAAACATGCGTATAAATTTCAGTAGTTGTGATAGATGAATGTCCTAGCATTTCCTGAACTGCAAAAAGATCTGCACCATTTTCTACTAAATGTGTAGCAAAGCTATGTCTAAAAGTATGTGGATGAACATTTTTTTGTATCCCAGCTTTAGCAGCACAATCTTTGACAATTATAAAAATCATTTCTCTAGTTAATTTTCTACCTCGCCTATTAAGGAAAATATATTGTTGATATTGAGTAATCATCGGATAATGTGGCCTACTATATTCTATATAATAATACAAAGCATTTTTTGCCTTACTACCAATAGGCACATAGCGTTCTTTATCACCTTTTCCTATAACTCTTAATATGGATTCATCTGTAAAATAATCCATTATTTTCAAATTGATAAGCTCACTCACCCTCAACCCACAACCATATAAAACTTCAATGATAGCCTTATTGCGGTGTCCTTCGAATTTACTTAAATCAATAACAGATAAAATTTGCTCTATCTCTTCAATCGATAAAATCTCGGGTAATTTTCTTGTAAGTTTCGGTGTATCTAATTGCTCAGCAGGGTTGTCTTCTATGATCTCCTCTTCTTGTAAAAATTTATAAAAAGCCCTGATTCCTGAAATTATACGTGCTAATGTGCTACTTTCTAATCCTAATTCAGATAAGAAGCTCACAAATTGTTCTAAATCATCCAAATTAGCTGAAATAAATGATTTATTGATGCCACTAAAATAATTAATTAACTTACTAACATCTCTTAAATACGCATCAATAGTATTAGGACTATTTCGCCTATCTAAAAGCAAATATTTATGAAAACTTTTTAAATACTCATTATCCATATTATATTAAAGGGGAAAAAGAAAACAAATATAAAAGTAATAAATATTTTAAACTAAAAAAAATAAAATATAAGTCATTTAGAAATAAAAAAGATTAAAAGGTAAAAAATTAACAAACATATTTAAATGTTTAAAACAGTATATGATATTTTACTTTCTCTAAAATATTCATACCAGGCAAATCTATCCGACGATGCAAGGTTAAGCATTCTACCAGTATTACTGATTATGCCTTCTGATAAATATTTACCTATCGCTACATACCACATAATGTAGTTTTGCAAGTACTTGGTCGCTACTCCTCTAAACTTCGAATATATCCATTTAGTGAATTCCTCTGATTTAGCCTTCACTATAGCTGTGCTGTAAACACCTCGTTTTTTTCTTTTAGCTCCTACTATCTCTTTATGTTTTACTTTGCTTTTTCTTATGTGTCTGAATGCGTATTTGGTACCAGTACATAATACTGCATCTTCTGTTATCCTGCCTTTTAGAAATTTCTCAATATCTTCTCGCTTTGCCCTATTACTCTCAGTATTCCGAAATAGTATATTTCCACTTCTATCTGTTGCAACTATTACAGCCACTTTTTTGGGCTTTTTTCTCATCGCTCGCTTCATTTCTTTTACACTTAAATATTGTCTGCCTTTTTCAGAATAATCCATCAGCAATTCGTCTATTTCTACTATGCCAAAAAAGTTTACATTTTTGTCAAAATTCTTTAAAGCAGCTAAGATTTTGTGTCGCCAAGTGAAGCTTGTGGGCAGACTTATGCCAACCTCTCGAGCACAAGCTCTGAGGCTTTTGCCTGCGACCATACAACGAATGTACTCGAGCATAAGTTGAGGTTTCTGCAATCGATAAACAAAAGTGCCGGTGGTAACTCTAAATTGTCTGCCACAATATTTGCAAAGATAATTTTGCATACCTTTTTGTTTACCATTTTTTACAATATCGTTACTACGACAGTTAGGACAAAGTGGAGGAATACTTTGAAGTTTTAAACCTTGGTAATCTACTACGTCTGCTTCGTTTTGTAATAGGAAATCGTAGAGATTATCAAAAAAGGCTTTAGAGTCTTCCTTACTCATAGCCAGATGCTGATTAATGTTATCTACTAAAGTCTTCATAAATATTGGATTTTCGGCAAATATATATAATAAATTTTATATGATATTAATATCATTAATTGTTTTAAACATTTAGGAAATAAAATTTTTCACAATTTCTAACTTTTTCTTATCTTTGCATAAAACATTCGCGCTATGAAATTATCAGTTATCCAAAATGCCAATTTAAATGATAAATTAGTCCTCGTTAGAGTGGATCATAATGTAGTAGAAAACGGCATTATTCTTGATCCTTATCGCATTGATGCTACCCTACAAACTTTATTCTATATCGCCTCTCATGGTGGTAAACTAATTCTTATGACTCACGTCGGTCGTCCTAAAAATAAAAAAGATGGTTCTATCACTATTTCTGATAAAACCAGTGTAATGCCCATTGTCGAATATTTGTATAATAAATTAAATCTGAATTTTAAAGTTCCTGATTTTTATGTGAATGAGCCTTATGGTATTCAAGACATTGATACTTCTATTAATAGTTTAATTAAAGAGTTAAAATCTGGCAATATTGATGGAATTTATTTGCCTAATACAAGGTGGTTTAGGGGTGAAGAAGACAAAGGCGAATGGAAAGATAGATTTGCTAAAGAGTTAGCTGGATTAGCTGATATTTATGTAAATGATGCTTTCGGCTCTTGGCAACCTCATGTTTCTACATTTACTATTACAAAGTATTTGCCTAGCTATGCAGGTCTATTATTACAAAAGGAAATTAATAATTTAGATAAAATATTTTCTCCAAATAAACCAATGATTGCTGTTATTGCTGGTGCTAAATTTGATACTAAAATCAATAGTTTAAAAGCTCTTATAGAAAAAGTAGATTATTTAATGCTCGGTGGTGTCATCCTAAATGCTTATTTGGCTGCGAAATACAATATTCTAATTAATGGTATAGATGAAGATAATTTGGCTCTAGCTAAAGATTTTGTTGATTTTGTTAATAATAATTATCCAAATAAGATCATAGAACCTCGTTTCATAGTGGAGTCTGATACTATGGAAGGCAAAATAGATGGTCATTATAAAGTCGTTGATATTCATAATTTGAAAGCTGGTAATAAGCTTAATTATGTGTTAGATGTAGCTCCTGAATCTTTTAGTGAACCTTCTCTGATTAATATTTTCAATAATGCTAAAACATTTTTTGTAAATGCTGTTATGGGGTTTGCTCCATATTTTAATGATGGTACTATTGCTCTTAATAACTTGATAACTTCTAATAATGATGCAATGAAATTATATGCTGGTGGTGATACTTTACAAGAGCTTAAACGTCTTTTGCCTGGTGTATATATGAAGGCTCTTGATGACCCTAAATATTATATGTTTACTGGTGGTGGTGCAGTTTTGAATGCTATCGAAGAAAATTCTCCCTTTGGCATGGAACCTGTTAAGGCTCTGTTAGTAGAGTGATAACATTATATCTCATTACTAGTTCTTTTTATGCTTAATATTAATAAAATTCTAATTTCTAGAACTGATAAATTAGGCGATCTAGTTCTCACCTTGCCTTTAGCAGCTTTTCTGAAAAAAATTTTTCCTCAGATTAATATTTCTTATCTTGTGAGGGATTATGCTCTGCCTATTGCTGCTTCATATAATTTTATTGATAATGTTTATTCTTATGATCAAATTGATAAAGATTTACAGATTGATAAAAAAATAAATTTTATCAATTCTATCGCTGCTGATGTTGTCATTTTCGCTTATCCAGATTATAATGTGATGAGATTGTTTGCAAAATCTAAAATACCTATGCGTATTGCTACTTCTCATCGTTTTTATTCATATAGATTTGCTAATAAATTAGTTAATTTTTCTAGAAAAAAGTCTTTTTTACATGAAGCTCAATTAAATTTTTTTCTTCTTCATCCCTTGCAGATTGACTATATACCTTCTATTACTGAATTAGTTCAATTTTATGGTAAAGATAAATTTATTCTTCGTGATTTACCAGTTTTTGCGTCTAATGATTTTATAGATCGTAATAATTGTCCCATAATTCTACATCCCGGTTCTATGGGTAGTGCTCCTAATTTTTCTTCTAATAATTTTTATTTATTAGCAAAAAAATTACTCGAACTTGGCGAAAATGTTTATATCACTGGTAGTAGTGAAGAAGGTAAATATTGGTTGCCAATTTTTAAGGATTTGAATGTAAAAACTTTTTTTGGCTCTTTAGATTTGTATCAATTAATGAGTGTTTTAGCAAATGCTAAAGCTGTAATAGCTAGTAGTACTGGTCCATTACACATTGCTGCTTCCCTATGTACTAATGTTATTGGATTATATGTGCCTGTGGGTACTTATGCTCCACATAGATGGGCTCCTATCGGTAGAAATGCTAATGTCATTTTACCTAATATTGAAAAAATCAATTGTCCTAAACATTGTTTAAATCCTGACAATTGTTCCTGCATTAATCAAATAGCAGTAGATGAGATTATTGATATGGTTAAAAGTTTTTAGATTATCATTTTAATTATTGATTTTAAAATAAAAATTTTTTTGTAATTTTGCATTTAAAATAATAAAAATATCATTATGAAAAAGTTATTTTTAATTTTATTAGTTGCATTTGCAATACCTAATTTTGTAAATGCTCAAACTACTGTCACTGGCAAAGAAGCTAGTAAAAACAAAGCTGAGTTTAAAGTGAAAACTTTTTTCCATTGCGAAAATGGTAAAAAACTTATTGAGGAAAAAATTTCTAATAGAGAAGATATCTATTCTGTCAATGCTGATTTAGAAACAAAAATCGTTACTATTGTATACAATCCTCAGAGATATAATGAGACAGATTTGATAAATCTAATTCATGAGACTGGTTATTTAACTGAAAAAAGTCCCGAAGGTACAAAAATAGAAAAAGCTTGCTCGCATTAGTTGAGCACAAGTTTTTTAATTTTTATAATTTAATAAGTGTAAATGTCGTTATTTTGAAGTTAATTTTTTTTAATTTATTATGAAAACTAAAATACTTTTTGCATTTACCTTATTATTAATTGTTTTTTCTTCATGTAGAGATAATATTGAATTTAATAAAATTGCTAAAGCAGATGACCCAGAGCTCAAATATGCTAAAGTGTTAGAATATTATCAAGAGGGCAGATATTATCAGGTCATTCAATTATGTGAAATGATAATTCCATATTATCGTGGAACTACAAAATCACAAGAGTTATATTATTATATGGCATGGAGCTATTATCATCAAGGCGACTACATATTAGCTAGTTACCATTTTAGTGAATTCGCCAAAACCTTCCCTTCTAGTAAATATGCTGAGGAGTGCGCTTTCCAAGCAGCTTATTCTAAATATAAATTGGCTCCCACTTATTATTTAGATCAATCTACTACTAAAGAAGCTATTAATGACTTTCGTTTATTCATCTCTAGATATCCTAATAGTACTAGAATTATAGAAGCAAAAAATTGTATAGATAAACTAAGTGCAAATCTAGAAAAAAAAGATTACGCTAATTCTAAATTGTATTATGATATACAAGAATATAAAGCTTCTATTGTTACATTAAATAATTTTATAAAAGACTATCCAGCTTCTGATTATAAGGAGGATGCAAATTATTATTTATGTCTATCTCATTATTATTATGCTCTTAATAGTATCAAAAATAAACAATTAACCAGATTTCAGCAGGCTGTTGATGCAATTAATAATTTTATATCTTTATATCCTAATAGTAAGTATATCAATAAATTAAATGATATTAAAGCTGAAATACAAAAACAAATAAGTTTAAAACAAAATATTTAAAAAAATTATGATAAAAAAAGATCAAAAAATTTGGCAAGAAGCTGTTACCAGAGATATTAAAGAAATGAGTGAGATCACAGGTAATATTTATCTGAGCACACTTATCATTGGTAAAAGAGCAAATCAAATTAGCCAACAAAGAAAAGAAGAACTTGATGAAAAACTTTCTGAATTTAAAACCACTGTTGATACACTAGAAGAATATATTGAAAATAAAGCTCAGATAGAGGTTGCTAGAGAGTATGAATTAAAACCCAAACCAACACTTGTAGCAACTAAAGAATTCTTAAGAAATAAGATATATTTCCGTATTCCAGAAAGTCAATAAATGAATTTTCAGAATAAACATATTCTCATTGGCATTAGTGGTAGTATAGCTGCATATAAAATTCCAATACTTATTAGATTTTTTGTACAAGGTGGTGCAGATGTCAGAGTAGTAGCTACTAAAAATGCTTTACAATTTGTTACTCCTACGACTATTAAAACCCTTACTAATTATGATGTTTATTATGAAATGTTTGATGATGTCCACTCTTCTGGCACCGAACATATCAGTATCACTGATTGGGCAGATATATTTGTCATAGCTCCTGCTACTGCAAATATTATTGGTAAATTGGCTAATGGTATAGCTGATGATACTGTATCTACTAGCTTTTTAGCTTTTAATAAACAAGTTTTCATAGCTCCTGCTATGAATGTGAAAATGTGGAATCATCCAATTTTACAACAAAATATTACAATTTTAAAAAATTTAGGTGTTAGATTTATCCAACCAGAAAGTGGTGATTTGGCTTGTGGGTATCAGGGTACTGGTCGAATGGCTGAACCACTTAATATTGCTAATGAGATAGAAAATTTTTTTGATTCTCAATTAATTTTATCTGGTAAAAAAATTCTTGTTACCGCAGGTCCCACCTATGAACCCATAGATCCAATCAGATTTATTGGTAATAAAAGTAGTGGCAAAATGGGCTTTGCTATTGCTGAAGCTCTTGCTAGTTTAGGAGCAGATGTCATTTTGATCAGCGGTCCTACTTGTCTTAATGTTTCTCATCCCAATATTAAACTTGTTAATGTAACTACTACTAAAGATATGCTCGAAAAATGTATTGACTATTTCGATGGTGTGGATGGAGTTATTATGAATGCTGCTGTATCTGATTTTTACCCTGTCAATTTTTCTAAAGAAAAAATTAAAAAATCTGATCATTTGACTATCGAATTAGCTAAAAATCCAGATATTCTCTCTGAATTAGCTCAAAAAAAGAAACATCAGTGGCTTATTGGCTTTGCTTTAGAGACTGATAATGAAATAAATAATGCTATAGAAAAATTAAAAAATAAAAATTTAGATGCTATTATTTTGAATAGTGCTAAAGATGAAAATATCGGCATGGGGAGTGATTATAACAAAATAACTATAATTAAGAATGATGGGACTACTATTTACTCTGATATTGATAGTAAAAAATCTTTAGCTTATTTTATTATTGAAAAGCTGATCTTAGATTTATGTAAAAAATAAATAGAATGAAAAATTTTTTGAAAATATTTTTATGTTTGATATTTTTAATACCGCTACATATCATCTCTTATAGTCAAGAATTAAATTGTTCGGTTTCTATAAATGCTAGTTCTATCACTAATGTAGATCAATCTGTTTTTGAAAATTTGCAGAATTCTATTTATGAATTTATGAACGATCGTAAGTGGACAAATTATAATTTCGAACCTGAGGAACGAATAGAATGTTCTATAATAATTACGATTTCTTCATATGATAACGTTAATATGTATGCTGGTACTTTTCAAGTTCAATTACGTCGTCCTATTTATAATACTTCATATCACTCTACATTATTAAATTTCCAAGATAAGGACATTCAATTTCAATATACACAGGGTACATCATTAGATTATGTAGAAAATACTTTTGTTGGTAATTTGGAATCTTTACTTTCTTATTATGCTTTTTTATTTATAGGATTAGATTTTGATAGTTATCAGGAGCTAGGTGGTGCTCCATTCTATGAGAAAGCATGGTCTGTTATTAATTCTATACCAGCTAATGCTACACAATATAAAGGTTGGCGATCTTATGAAAATCAAAAAAATAGATATTGGATTTTAGAAAATCTAACAAATAAAAATTATGAAAATTTCAGAAAAGGTTTTTATCTCTATCATAGACAAGGCTTAGATATCATGGCTGATGATATAGTAAAAGGTCGTGGTGGTATTACTCAAGCAATGAAATTAATCCAACAAACTTATAAAGAAAAACCTGGTCTATTTATTATTAGTTTATTTATGACAGCTAAAAGTGATGAATTAGTAAATATTTTTAAGCCTGCACCTGCTATAGAAAAGACTGAAATAGTAAATATTCTAAAATCAATAGATCCTATTAATGCTAGTAAATATAATGAAATGTTGGTTTCTCAATGATTTAATGTAACCTTATGAATATTATTTATGTATAATGATGAAAATTATAAAATTTTATAAAAAAATTGTTAAAATTTTTGTTAATAAAAAAAATGTATTATTTTTGTAACAAATTAAAATGATAATGAAACAGAAATATTTTTTGATTTTACTTATAATTATAGGCAGCATCGGAGGATTAAAAGGGCAAGATCCTCATTTTTCACAATATTATGCTAATCCTTTATATTTAAATCCTGCTTTAGCAGGTTCCCAAATATGTCCAAGATTGGCATTTAATTTTAGAAGTCAATGGCCTGGTATAACAGGTACATATGTTACTTATAATGCTTCCTATGATATGTATGTGCCAGCGTTGTCTGGTGGTATAGGTGTTTTAGTAGATGTAGATAGAGCTGGCGAAGGAGTTTTAAATACTACTTTGGCTGGATTAATGTATGCTTTTAGACTGAAAGTATCAGATAAGTTTTATATTAATACTGCATTGCAAGCTACTTTTGTACAAAAAACTCTTGATTGGGAAAAATTGATTTTTCCAGATCAGATAGATCCTCGATGGGGCATTATTCGTAATACTAATGAGATTCCACCTGAAAATTTAACAAAGAATTTTGCTGATTTTACTGCTGGCATTGCTGGTTATGGAGAAAGGTTCTTTGTTGGCTTTTCAGCTAGTCATGTTACTAGACCTAATGAAGGATTTATCAGTACTTCTAAACTACCTGTTAAATATACAGTTCATGCTGGTGGCATAATAAGTATTGAATCTAAACCATATAAAAAATATACTGTCGAAGAAACTACTTTATCCCCCAATATTTTATTTTCTAAACAACAAGATTTTGAAGAATTTAACTATGGATTATATTTAAATAAATATCCTTTTGTTGTAGGTACCTGGTTTAGACATAGTACAAAAAATCCAGATGCTTTTATAGTATTATTAGGTTTCGTACAAGAAACTTTTCAAGTAGGCTATAGCTATGATATTACAGTTTCTAGACTTACTAATCAATCTGGCGGTGCACATGAATTTTCACTGACTTTTAGGTTACCTTGTCCAGTGAAAGCAAAAAGAATAGCTCCTATAAACTGTCCTAAATTTTAATTATTAATATTTAAAAATTATAAAAATTATGAATATAAAAAAGTTTTCAAAGATTTTTAGTCTGAGTATAATATTTTTGATTATTTTGAGTTCTTGTGCTCAAGAGAGATCACGTACTACTGGATGGGTATACAATGATCCTAATTGGGGTGGTTTTGAAGTTGTCCCTTATGAAGAGCAAGAAACAGGTCCGGGATTAGTTCTAGTAACAGGTGGTACCTTTGTAATGGGTCGTACTGAACAAGATGTTACTTATGAATGGGATAATGTCCCTCGAAGGGTTTCTGTATCTTCATTTTATATGGATATGGCTGAGGTGGCTAATGTCGATTATCGAGAATATACTTATTGGCTTTCTAGAGTTTATGGCGTAGATTATCCAGAGGTTGTCTATAAAGCTTTACCTGATACTTTAGTTTGGCTATCTCGTTTAGGTTATAATGATCCTTTTGTAGATTATTATTTTAGACATCCAGCTTATAATTATTATCCTGTAGTAGGTGTTAGCTGGAGACAAGCTAACGATTATGCTTCTTGGCGAACTGATAGAGTTAACGAGTACATATTAATTCGTGAAGGCATTTTGAAATTAGACAACATGCAAATGAATGAAAATAATTTCAATACAGATGCTTATCTAGCTGGTCAGTATGAAGGCATTGTAAAAAATGATTTGTATGATTTAAATCCATCAGGTATGGGAACAAGAAAAGTACGCATAGAAGATGGGATTTTATTACCTAAATACAGACTACCGACCGAAGCAGAATGGGAATATGCAGCTTTGGGTTTAATAGGAAATACTGTTTTTGAACGTGTGTTAGAAAGAAGAGTATATCCTTGGAATGGGCACGTTTTGCGTACAGATTACTATCAAAATATGGGAGATTTTGTAGCTAACTTTGTCCGTGGTAGAGGAGATTATATGGGAGTAGCAGGTTATCTCAATGATGGTTATGATGCTACAGCTCCTGTTTTTAGCTATTGGCCAAATGATTTTGGGCTGTATAACATGGCTGGTAATGTTGCTGAATGGGTTCTAGATGTGTATAGACCCTTATCTTATGAAGATATGGATGAGTGGAGACCATATAGAGGTAATGTTTTTATGACTAAAGTAAGAGATGAAGAAGGTCTAATAGCAGAAAAAGATTCTCTTGGTAGAATACAGTGGAGACCACTTACAGAAGAAGAAGCTAAAGATAGACGTAATTTTAGATATGCTGATAATAGAGATTATCTTGATGGTGATTTTACTAGTTCTATTTATTATTCTCAGTCAGAATATCTAGAAGGAGACCAACAAAATAAAGTAATGTATGAATTTGGGAAAACTTCTTTAGTAAATAATCAAGCTAGAGTTTATAAAGGTGGCTCTTGGAAAGATCGTGCTTATTTCTTAAGCCCGGGTACTCGTAGATTTTTAGATGAAGAACTATCTACCGATTATATCGGCTTCAGATGTGCTATGACTAGAGTTGGTGCTCCAGTTAATTATGGTACAAAAACTAAATAATTTTATTGTTTATTCAATTTTTTGATATAAATGAAAGGAGTAATAATTTTATTACTCCTTTTTTTATGATTTATTAAATGAAAATATTAATTTCGCATAATAAAAAATATAATTATTATGAATAATTTGAAAAAAATAACTTTTTTTAATAAAATATCAAATTTTTCTAATAAAAAACTATGTTTATTTCTTTTCCTGACTGCTAGTATTTTATATTTACCGACTATTACATTTGATTATGTATTAGATGATGGATTAGTGATGCATGAGAATAAATTTACTCAGCAAGGTCTCAAAGGTGTGAAAGATATTTTCACTCATGATTCATTTGTAGGATATTTTGGTGAAGATGTAAAATATGTGGCTGGTGGTCGCTATCGTCCATTTATTCAATTTATTTTTGCTATTCAAAAAGAATTATTTGGTTTTCATCCATGGATAGGACATCTCACAAATATTCTATCTTATGCTCTGCTCATGGTTATTCTCTTTCTCACTATCAAAGCTTTGTTGTCTTTCCCACCGTTTAATAAAGAAAATGCTAAATTAATTGCTTTTTTAGCTACCGTGCTATATCTTTTTCATCCCATTCATACTGAGGTTGTGTGTAATATCAAAAGTTTAGATGAAATATTCTCTATGCTTGGCTCTCTCAGTGCTATTTTGCTTTTAATATCTTATCATAATAAACC
>JAPXMM010000001.1:0-47493 GCA_033809015.1 Bacteroidales bacterium | reverse complement strand
AAAATTCACGTTTACCCTCTTTGGTCAGAGCCAGCATCTTTTCTATGTTTTCAGCTGTATATTCCATAATTTAAATTTTTTACAAAAATAACAAATATATTTAACATGAAAAGTTAAACATAAATAAATGTTTTATTATAATGGATAAAATCTTTTAAAATTTTATCCATTATAATACCATATCTACTTCTCCCCCTTAATACGCATAATTCTATTAACTCCAATCAAGATAATTTAAAAATTTTACTTTACTAATTCTTTAAACTTTGTCATTATTTTGTCTATACTATCTTTTCTAGGACGTATTATTTTCTCTATTTCTTTTTCTAATTTACTCTTTTGTTTTTCGTCTAGTTGATCATTAATTTTATTAAAAATATTTTCTGGTAATTGTTTAGATAATAAAGCTAATTCTTTTAATGTGAATTCTTTAATTATTGTTTCTATTTGATTTTTTGTGAGTTTAATATTATCATTTTTGTTATTTTTCTTAACTGATTTTTTAACATCAGTTTTTTTAAGACTTCTATTAGTAGTTTTATTTATGTGAACACCTTCTTGTTTTTTAGTATCATTTAGTTTTATATCAGATTGTTGAGATAAAATATTATCAATTCTAGTTATGAAATCACTTAAAATATTCATATAATTAATATATGCATCATATGGTGAACCATAAGGATTAAAATATTTATGTACATCGCCATCAGAGAACCATTTGGTACACATATAATAAAAATGATCACTTGTTTGCAGATACAACCAATCTTTGAAAATGTCTGGATTATTTGTTTGTAAGATTTTATCTCTGAGTGAATATAATGTATTAAAGGCATCCTCTTGCAGATCGTTTCCTAACCAAGCAGTGAGATCTCTTTCTTCGTCTGCCCATGAAGTAGGATATGGTACGTGAAGTGGAGCTACGGGTTGAAGTATTTCTGTGAGTTCTGTAGGATTAGCAAACTCATAATCTGAATGTGAAAATACCCTACCTGGTAATGCCCTCATGAAATCAAAAATACCTGTTTCCTTCCATTGATGTTCTCCGAAAGTTTCATAATCCATAAATAAATTAACGACTTCATGGTTTTTATCAATATTATTAAGCCAATCTACATATTTTTCTGTTGTCAATGGCCATTGGTTCCATTCTCTATTAGAAAATCTAAAAGCAATATCATCACTAAGTTGATAGTCTTTTAGTAAAAGTTTAAGTTCAGGTTTTCTTACGTTATAATAAAGGAAATGTGGGCTTTTCCAGCCTAATATATGTTTAGCACCCTCTGCCAGCATTACTTTATATCCCAAATCTGCTACATATTCACCTATCTGGTCACTATAGATAAGCTCAGTATTCCTAAAAGCTGTACTAGGTTTCACACCTAATAAAGATTGTAATTTTTCTTGTTGTAAATTAATCTGAGAATAAAATTCTTCTTTAGAAATAACAGAAGCCAAGGAATGGCTATAAGTTTCAGCTAAAAATTCTACTGCACCAGTATTGGCTAATAATTTGAAACTTTCAATAACTTCTGGAGCATATTTCTCAAATTGCTCAAGGGCTACTCCAGAGATGGAGAAAGCCACTCTAAATCGTTGTCCAAACTCTTGGATAAGTTCATACAGCAAATGATTCATTGGCAAATAACACTTATCTGCAACTCTACGAAGTATATATTGATTTTGATAATCATCATAATAATGATGATTTACTCCAATGTCAAAAAATCTGTAAGTTCTCAATCTCATAGGTTGATGAACTTGAAAATAGAAACAGATATATCTCATACACTTATCATTTTAAAATTAAATATTCACGTAATAAAGACTCATATAGTTGTTTAACCTCAAAAGCTGAGTTATCCCATTTTAGCTGATCTACCTCATCTTTACTATATTTTTGAAACATTTTATTAATAGCTGGATAATTTAAAATGCCATAAATAGCATTAGCCATAGCATCTATATCCCAAAAGTCCACTTTAATAGCATGTTTGAGAACCTCTGCTACGCCACTTTGTTTAGAAATAACAATAGGAATATTAGACATCAAAGCTTCTAGTGGTGAGATACCAAAAGGTTCAGAAACACTTGGCATCACATAAACATCACTATATGAAAGTACTTCTTCCACTTCTGGACCTTTTAGAAAGCCAGTAAAATGAATCTTGTGTCCTATACGATATCGAGCTGCTAATCTTATTATTCGGGGAAACATATCTCCAGAGCCAGCCATCACAAATCTCACATTATTATCATATTGTAATAATTTGCGAGCAGTTTCTACAAAATATTCTGGTCCTTTCTGGAAAGTTATTCTCCCAATATAAGTTACAACTTTTTCTTTATATGGTTTCTGCACTTTAGGTCTAGTATTAAACTTAAATGCATCAGCACCATTATAGATAGTAAAAACTTTATCAGGATTTATGCCATATCTAGTAATCACAATATTTCTTGTATAGTTAGATACGGTAATAATTTTGTCAGCTTGCATCATGCCCTCACGTTCGATATTATATACATCTTGGTTAATATTTTCTCCGCTACGGTCAAACTCTGTAGCATGTACATGAACTACTAATGGTTTACCGCTAGTATTTTTAGCAGCTATGCCAGCTGGATATGTTAACCAATCATGAGCATGTATTACATCGAAATCATTTGTAGCAGCCAATGCGCTAGCAATTAATGCATATCTAGAAACTTCATACATCAGATTAGGGCCATATGTACCTGCGAATTGATATTTTTGTTTAAAAATATTATTTTTATTAATTTCTTCTTTTAATAATTTTTCATATTCCTGGGTATAATATTCTGGACTAATATAAGGAATTATTTTGGAAGCTACTTGGATATATTTCAATCTTTTCCATAGTTCTACAGTAGATTGATCTTCTAAATTAATTTCAAAATCTGAAGCATTTACTATTCTAATTTCATTATCTTCGTCGCCAAAGGCTTTAGGAACAACAAAAACAACCTCTACACCTTGCCTGAGGAGAGCTTTTGTGAGCCCATAGCAGGCTGTACCTAAACCTCCTGAAATATGTGGTGGAAATTCCCAACCAAACATCAATACTCTCATAGATTTTTATATTTTTCAATTAACCATTTCATTCTCATAATTTCTGCTACACTCCAAGCCTGAGAAATAGCTCCACCAGGTTTGTGTGGTGGATCTCCATCAAAGACTTCGCTTATACTACCCACACCATGTTCAGATAAAGTAGACTCTAAATCGAAATAAATTTTTTCAATAAATGGAATTCCATTTTTACCAAAAATCCTAAGATATCCTTCAGCGAAAGCACCTAAAAGCCATGGCCACACTGTTCCTTGATGATACGCGAGATCTCTCTCTTTTATGGGGCCTTCATAATGACCACGATAATGTGGACATTTGGGACTCAAAGTTCGCAATCCTCTTGGTGTCAAAAGCTCTTGTTGTATTCTCTCCAAAACAGATAATCTTTTTTTCTCATCTAAACAAACGTATGGTAATGAAGTTGCAAAAACCATATTAGGACGTACACACCAATCTTTTTCTCCATCATCTACATAATCAGCTAAATAGTCATGTTGTTCATCCCAAAAAGTTTCTAAAAAAGAGTTCTCGATTTTTTCTTTTATTGGTAACCAATCATCTATAAATTCGTTATCATTTACGTGTTCAGCTAAATAAATAGCATAACAAATAGCATTATACCATAGAGCATTTATATCTACTGGCTTTCCGTAACGAGGAGTCACAGGTTTACCATCTACAATAGCATCCATCCATGTCAAAGCATATCCTGGTAATTTAGCATTTATCAATCCATCCTCACTCATCCATATGCCTTTAGCCTCTCCATTACGATAACCATAAAGAATAGATTGCAAGTCATTTTTATATAAACGCCAGATTTTCATTGGTGCTTCATTAGTAAATAATTGATATTGCTGCAAAGTCCAGAAAAGCCATAATGATGTATCAGCAGAATTGATAGCTACTCGTTCCTGTTTACCTACATTAGGTAGCAATGGACCTTTTTTATCAGCTAAAAGTGTATCTATAGCTTTTTTGCATAGATCATAGTTACCCGTTACTAATGTTAATCCTGGTAAAGAAATTAGAGTATCACGTCCCCATCTGCCAAACCAGTGATAACCAGCTTTTATTTCTACATCATTACCTCGCTGTATGATAAACTGCTGTGCAGAATTAATTAAATTATTTTCATAACTATCACGTGGTATCCTATTTTTTAGCTCATTATTAAATAATCTTTTTAGCATATTAGGTTTAGTCTCTGATAAACCTGCACTTATGATGACACTTTCATTTTTTTTGATAGGAAATTCGAAATAACCTGGTACAAGTAAATCTTCGTGTCCATCATAACCACGTTCTAGCTCTTTTCGATATTCGATATTATAATACCAATCTGGAGCATGAACATATTTTGCTTCTTTAGAAATTTGAATATACAATGGACTATAACCTTTGTATAGCTTCATCATAATACCATTTTCGCATTCTTCGTAATTTTTATTAGCATACATATTTGCTTTACTGAGAGTATGGTAATTTCTAAAAGCTAAAAATGGTTTTAAACGCAATAAAGTATCGCTATGAGCATCTAATAGAGTGTATTTGATGAGGACTCTATCTTCTTTATTTATAAATAATAGTTGTTTAGACAAAACTACACCTCCTACATGATAAATAAGCGTAGGAATAGGCACACTCTGAAATTCCTCAACATATTTATGCCCTTTAGGAAAATAAACAGAACCAGGATATTGATGAATACCAATATTAAACTCAGCATCATGCTGTATAATGCTCTCATCTATAGCCGAAAGGAAAACATGTAAATCATCATCTAATTGAGGCTGTGGTGATACTAATAAACCATGATATTTTCGCGTATTACAATATATAATAGTAGTGCTAGCATATGCTCCAGCTCTATTAGCCCTGATAATTTCTCTATTCAATGAAAACTCTAAATTTACAAGCTGCTGTTTATCAAATGATAAATAACTCATACTCAATAGTATATTTTATGCAAAATTAAATAAAATTTGTTAATTCATTAAATAAATATATTTATTTAATGTAAAATAATTGTTATTGGTTTATTTTTTTCTTTAATAATTTTCTTTAGTAAATTATTGTAAAAATAGACTTAATATATTTGAATTTTCTTTATAATTTTAGATTTAATCCAATAAATACAAAATAAATTATTTTCAATTATATAAAATATTTTATTATATCAAATATTTTACTATTTTTGTAAAAATTTTTTAATAAACCCCCAAAAAAAATTATATGGCAGAAGAAAAAATTTATTTTGATGAAGGTGATGTAAAAGTTACTAATGCTCGTTTTTTAACCTATGGTAAAATGCATTCTATGGGTAATGTAACATCTGTAGCTAAATACATTGTAAAACCTAAAAGAACTGGTCCGATTATATTAGGTATTATCGGATTAGTATGTTTTGCATTTCAATGGGTTCTAGCAATAATATTACTAGCTGGAGCCGTACTATGGTGGATAATGCAAAAAAACAAGTACATAATTAGCCTTGCAAGTGCTTCAGGAAGTGAAGAAGCATTAACAAGTAAAGATGAAGCTTATATAGACAGAATTGTCAATGCACTAAATGAAGCTATTGCTGAGAGAGGCTAAAAATTAACATTAAAAAAAATCTAAAAAACCTGTCGATATATTGGCAGGTTTTTTTTCTAAAAAAATAAATCATTATATATGAGTGGACAAAACTTTTTATTTTCAAAAAAATTCCCAGAAGAACAAATCAATGATATCTGGAGACAAGGAGCTTTTATAAATCGTTTAGCATATGGAGAGAATAAATGGATATTAGTATATGATAATGATAGCAAATATTTAGATCAAAAATGGAGTACTAGATTAGATTTTCCAGAAGAAGTAATAACAAATGGATGGGAAGACAATTTTGATATTAGCAATATAGGATTTGGTGAAGGAGTATGGTATGTTGTAATGTCAACAAATACAGGAATATCTGATCAAAAATGGTTAACAAAACAAGATTTTCCATCAAATGAGATTAAAGATTACTTAAAATCAGGAGATACTATTATCCATCTATCATTTTCATATGATAGATGGATAATAGTATTTGGAAAGTCAAATAATTTAGGAAAACAAATTTTTGGGTTATATAGCGAATTCCCTTCAAAAACAATAAAAGATTACTGGTCTAAAGGCTACTTTATTACATCAATATGTCCTTCAAACAATAAATGGGGTCTAGTAATGAGTCAAATTGCTCCCTATGAAAATCAATTTTATATTTTAGATTATAATTTCCCAGAAGCAGATGTTAGAGAAAAATTAAATGAAGGTTATGAAATTACAAATGTTTGCTATGGCAATGGCATGTGGTTAATAATAATGTCTATACCGATAATGATAAATACCTATCATGATAGTGATGAAGAAGGAACTTATGATCCATCAAAAGAAAATGATGAAATAGAAAATATACAACAAATAGATCCTAAAGCTCAAAGGTTATTCACTACTGGCATGGAGTATTTTAATAAAAAAAATTATTCTAAAGCAATAGAATATTTTGAAAATGCACTTAAAATAAATCCAGAATTTGCTTCTGCAATTAATGGTATAGGTGCTGCATGGTCTTGGCTTGGTGATAGTGATAAAGAATTAGAATATTACAAAAAAGCATATAGAATAGATAAAACCAATCCTACTATTTTTTCTAATTTAGTTTTTTGTTTATATGATTTAAATAAATTTGATGAACTATTAGAAATAGCTAAAAATTGTTCTCAGAAAACTATTAATAATGTTACTAATTCTTCTGTATTTTATTATTTAGGCAAAGTGTTATTAGATAATAAACTAGCTGATGAAGCAATTGATTTTTTTAATAAAGCATTAAAATTAGACCCTGACGAGGAACTATTCAAAGATTCTATCAAAGAGGCAGAAACTGTTAAAAATACTATAATACCTCAAAATACATCACAAAATAATGAAAATATTGAAGAAAAATCTTTAGATGAGTTGATGGCAGAACTCAACAAACTTGTAGGATTATCTAATATAAAAGAAGACATAAATAATTTAATGAAATATATAAAAATAGAAAAAATGCGCAGAGATAGGGGTATGAGTTCTAATCCTATATCTCTTCATGCAGTTTTTCAAGGACCTCCAGGTACAGGCAAAACAACCGTTGCTAGACTTTTGGGTAAAATATACAAATCATTAGGATTATTATCTAAAGGAAATTTAATTGAAGTAGATCGTTCTCAATTAGTAGGTGAATATATTGGGCAAACAGCTATTAAAACAAATAAAGTTATTGATAGTGCTATAGATGGTATACTTTTTATCGATGAAGCATACACATTAATGCCAGAAAATGGTGGGAATGATTTTGGCAAAGAGGCTATAGATACTTTATTAAAAAGAATGGAAGACCTAAGGGATAGAATGGTGGTTATTATTGCTGGATACCCTAATGAAATGAATAAATTAATTTTATCTAATCCTGGTTTGCAATCTAGGTTTACCAGATATTTTTCTTTTAAAGATTACACACCTGAAGAATTATTGGAAATTTTTAACAGAATTGTTCAAGTTTCTAATTTTCAAATAACTGATGAAGCTAAAGAAAAAGTAGCAAAATATTTAGATTATGTTTATAAATCGAGAACTGATACTTTTGGCAATGCTAGATTAGTGAGAAATCTTTTTGAAGAAATCGTCCAATATCAATCTGCTAGATTAGCAGAAATGGATAATATAAGCGATCAAGATCTTTGCACAATAGATATAGTGGATATTAATAATGCTATAGATGATGAATTTAAAGAAGAAATTTCAGAAAATATAGAAGATATAATGTCTGAATTAAATGAACTAATTGGATTGGATGATATTAAAAAAGATGTTGAACAACTTTTAAATTATATTAGAGTAGAAAAATTAAGATCTGATCATGGTTTAGCAACACAAAATTTAAGTTTACATGCAGTTTTTCAAGGTCCGCCAGGTACTGGTAAAACAACAGTCGCTAGATTAATAGGTCGCATATATAAATCTCTAGGTTTATTACCTAAAGGACACGTAGTAGAAGTATCTCGTAACGACCTCGTAGGTGAATATATCGGCCAAACTGGTCCTAAAACTGATAAGGTCATCGATTTAGCCATGCACGGAATACTATTTATAGATGAAGCATATTCTTTAAATCCACCTAATAGTGGCAATGATTTTGGTAAAGAAGCATTAGAAACTCTACTCAAAAGAATGGAAGATGATAGAGGTAAATTTGTGGTTATTTTAGCAGGATATCCTGATGAAATGAAAGAATTAATAGAAACTAATCCTGGTTTGAAATCAAGATTTAATAGGTATTTTAACTTCGTAGATTACAAACCCGATGAGTTAATGGACATTTTTGATGGATTTATCAAAAAAAGATCTATGACATTAGAACCTGATGCTGAGCAATTACTTATAAGCTATTTCATAGATTCTTACGAAAATAAAGATAAACATTTCGGTAATGGTAGATTTGTAAGAAATATTTTTGAAAAAATTCTTCAAACTCAAAGTGATAGAATAGCTAAATTAGATAATATAACTTCTAATGACCTTATTTTAATTACTAAAGAAGATATTCAAAATGTAGTCAATACTACAAACCCAAATAAACCTCATGAAAGAAATACATTGGGCTTTAAACCAAAAAACTGATATTTTTTATTTATCTCTTGTTTCCTTATTCTTTATTAATTTTGAAAATTAATTTTCAAGATTATGAAAGTATTTACAAAAATAAAAGAGCTACAGGAATATTTAGCAGATCAAAAACATCCAATAGGACTAGTACCTACCATGGGAGCACTACATCAGGGACATTTATCTTTGATAGAACATTCTAAAAAAGAAAATGCTACCACAGTAGTTAGTATTTTCGTAAATCCAGTGCAATTCAATGATAAAAAGGATTTTGATAAATATCCTCGTTTATTGGATGATGATCTTAACCTTTTAGAAACTTATAATTGTGATGTAGTCTTCGCCCCAAGTGTAGATGAGATGTATCCAGAGCCACCAAAAGAGAGCTATGATTTTGGTTATTTAGACAAAATCTTAGAGGGTGCATACAGACCTGGACATTTCAATGGTGTAGCTATTGTGGTTAATAGATTATTCCATATTATTAAGCCAGATAGAGCATATTTCGGTAAAAAAGATTACCAGCAATACGTAATAATTAAAGAGTTAGTAAAACAACAAAATTTACCTATAGAGATAATCGCAGTTTCAATATTGAGAGAGCCAAATGGCTTAGCTATGAGTAGTCGCAATCTTAGACTTAGTGAAAATGAATTAAAACTAGCCCCAGAAATATATAAAGCTCTTCTATTAGCCAAAAATTTGGCTTATAAAAAATCTATTAACGAAGTGAAACAAGCTGTGATAGACCATCTAAGTCAATTTCCAGATTTCAAAATAGAATATGTAGAAATCGTAAATGCTGATACTCTAAAAACCATAAATGATTGGAATGAAGGTAAATCAATTATTTTGATAGCAACGTGGCTGGGCGATGTGAGGTTGATAGATAATATGGAATTATTTTAAGAATATAATTTATATAATTAGGCGTTTAATAAATAACTAAATTATTAGTATTAATGTAATAGTAATAACGTTTTAATTATATTTTACTTTTTTGTCAACTACACAAAAAAGTAACAAAAAAAGTCTCCGCTGGGGAAATGATTTGATAAAACATACGCAATCATCCATTGGGGTTTACAAACTCGCAAGCTAAAGCTTGCTTGAGACAGTGTAAAACCTTTTGCCCTAAACGGCTTGCTTGTTTTATAGCAAATCATTTCCCAATGCGGACAGGAAGAGATAAAAATCGATATCAGCGTTTTACATTATTACAAAAAAATTTTTTAGCCAAATTTATTATCTAAACGCCTATTTAAATTCTTTTTTATAAAATCTATCTTTTCTAACTATGAAAAAAAATCATATTTTATCAACAAGGATGTTGACGGTACATCGTTTTGGTGCAAATCATTTCCCAATGCGGACAGGAAGAGATAAAAATCAATATCAGCGTTTTACATTATTACAAAAAAAATTTTTTAGCAAAATTTATTATCTAAACGCCTATTTCAAATAATTTATTATATTCTTACATTAAAAATTTTAACATTTTATTTATAGCTTGTGATCGATGACTTATGGTATTCTTCTCATCTAAGTTCATCTCTGCAAATGTCTTATCATAACCATCAGGTACAAAAATAGGGTCATAACCGAAACCATTATTGCCGCGAGGATAATCTATTATTTTCCCATTAATTATTCCTTCGAAATAATAAGTTTTTTCATTGATAATCAGACAAATAACTGTTCTGAATCTTGCTCTGCGATCTTCTACACCATCCAATTCTTTCAATAATTTAATAATATGTGGTTCGAAATTTTCTAAACCTATGCCAGCATATCTAGCAGAATAAACACCTGGCCTGCCATCCAAAGCTTTAACTTCTAGTCCAGAATCATCTGCAAAAATAGGTTTTTTATAAATTTGATATATTGTATTAGCTTTTATAAAAGCATTTTCATTAAATGTACTACCAGTCTCGGGGATTTCTTCTATATACCCTATATCTGTTAAGCTTAATATTTTAATTTTTTCACCAATGAGATTTTGAATCTCGTGAACTTTAGCTTCATTATGTGTAGCAAAAACAATTTCCATTTTTTTAGCAAAAATAAATAATAATTAAAAAAAATTTCAGAAATTTGTAAAAATTAATTATTATGAAAAAAGTAGTAAATATTGTTAGAATATTAATAGGATTAGTTTTTGTATTTTCAGGTTTTGTGAAAGCTGTAGATCCTTGGGGGTTTCAGTTCAAATTAGAAGATTACTTTATCGCATTTAATTGGGATATTTTCATTCCCTTTGCTTTAGTCCTTGCTATATTAATTCCAGCAGCAGAGTTTATCATAGGTTTTTCATTATTAGTAAATTTGAAACCCAAATATGCTATATGGGGTTCTCTGATATTTATGGCATTCTTTTTACCTCTTACCCTATATCTAGCTATTACAAATGCAGTGTCTGATTGTGGATGTTTCGGTGATGCTATTAAGCTAAGCAATTGGAATACATTTTATAAAAACATTATAATCACTGCTGCGATAATTTTTGTAATATGGCAAAGGAAATATTTAAAATCGTGGTTAAAAAATACTGTGGAGTGGATAATAATTGGTATTTCAGCATTATTTATATTTGGAGTATCAGCATATGGACTTACATATTTGCCTATAATAGATTTTTTACCTTATAAAATAGGTGTAGACCTAAAGCCTGATCCCAATCTAAAGGATAAATATTTCGTCATTTACAAAAATAAAAATACAGGTCAATTAGAAGAATATCCAGCTAATCAATATCCGTGGGATGATAGCCTATGGCTGGCAGAACATGAATTCGTGGATACTAGAATAGAAAAAGCTCAAAAACCTGCACTATTAATTATGACATATGATAGTACAGGCTATGATATCACTGATAGTGTGATGCTAAATAAAAAACCTACTATGCTCATAGTCAGCTATAATATTGAAAAAATTAATCAAAAGAACTCAGAAAAATTAAAAAACTGGATTAACTTAGCAGAAAAATATAATCTCAATACTTATTTAGTTACTTCCTCTGATAGCAAATTAGTAGAACAGCAATTAAATAATTATAAATTAAAAATACCTTATGTCTTTGCAGATGATATAGCTCTCAAAATGCTCATAAGGGCTAATCCTGGAATAGTATTTATGAAAGATGGAGTAATAGAAGCTAAATATAGCATTAACCATAAAGCTGATGAGACTAAAGTGAAAGAAGTTCTTAATTAAGAATTTCTAATATTCATATTCTTTGACTTGTTTACCTATTTATATTTATAAAAACAAGATTCAAATAATTATTAATTTTGCTAAATTTCAATAAAAATTAACTACTAAAAATGAGTTTTGAGATTAAATCAAAAAATGGTAAAGCTAGAGCTGGAATATTACAATTGCCACATGGAGAAATAGAAACACCAGTATTCATGCCCATAGGGACGGTAGGTTCTGTAAAAGGAATAATGTGGAATGATTTAAAAAATATAATAAAAGCACAAATAATATTAGCAAACACTTATCATCTGTATCTGAGGCCAGGTACAGATATATTATATGAAGCAGATGGATTACATAAATTCATTAATTGGGAAAAACCAATATTAAGCGATAGCGGTGGATATCAAGTGTATTCTTTAGCCAATATCAGAAAAATTAACGAAGAAGGCGTGGAATTTCGTTCACATATAGATGGCAGTAAACATTTTTTTACACCAGAAAAAGTAATGGAAATTCAACAATACATTGGTTCGGATATTATGATGGCATTTGATGAGTGCACACCACATCCAGCAGATTATGAATATGCTAAAAAATCACTTGATCTGACACAAAAATGGCTAGTAAAATGTATAGAATATTTGGAAAAGCATCCATCGAAATACAATTTCCCACAATATTTATTCCCAATAGTACAAGGTAGCACCTACCCAGAACTTAGAGAAAAAGCTGCTAACTTCGTCAGTCAATTTGATACATTAGGTTATGCCATCGGAGGTTTGAGCGTAGGAGAACCAGCAGAAATGATGTACGAAATGATAAAAATAGTAAATAACATTTTGCCAGAGAATAAACCCAGGTATTTAATGGGAGTAGGAACTCCAGAAAATATATTGCAAGCTGTAGCATTAGGAGTGGATATGTTTGATTGTGTAATACCTACTAGGAATGGCAGAAATGGACAATTATTTACTACCGAGGGAATAATTAATATTAAAAATGAAAAATGGAAAAACGATTTTTCTCCAATAGATATTCAAAGTCCATTAGAGATTGACCATTCTACTACAAAATCATACTTAAGACATTTATTTCAAGCAGGTGAAATGCTAGGTCCTATGATAGCATCATACCACAATTTAGCATTTTACATAAGATTGATGCAAGAAATACGTTATCACATTATCAAAGGTGACTATGATAAATATTATCCTAAAGCAATAGAAACCTACATGAAAAGATTATGAGAATTAAAAAAATCGATCTTTATATAGCTAAAAAATTTATTAGTACTTTTTTATTAACTATTACTTTATTGATATTCATAATAATTGCATTTGATTTATCAGAAAAGATAGATAAATTCATCGCTAAAGATGCCCCAGTATCACTAATAATCACACAATATTATTTAAACTTTATTCCTTATTTTATCAATTTATTTTCAGCATTATTCATTTTCATATCAGTGATATTTTTCACCTCTAAACTAGCAAATAAATCTGAAATAATAGCTATGTACAGCATAGGGATAGATTTTAAAAGAATCCTAAAACCATATTTAGCTGTTAGTATTTTATTAGCAATATTTTCATTTTTTTTACAAAATTTTATTTTACCACCAGCAAATCAAAGAAGAATTAATTTTGAAAACACTTACGTAAAAAGAAATCCTCAAACAAAAGAAGTACAAATACATTTGCAATTAGATAAAAATACTTATTTGTACTTAGCAAATTGGGATGTCAAAGACTATGAAGGTACATTTCTCTCAATTGATAATATTGATTACAAAACTGGAGTGAAACAAAAAATGATGTCTTCATATATAAAATATGACAATAGTACAAATAAATGGCAATTAAACGATGTAGTAATTAGAAAAATCAAAGACAGTACAGAACAATTAAAAAGATATAAAACTATAGATACATTATTGCCAATAACACCTAGTGACCTAGCATATGAAACAACACTTTTAGAAACAATGAATTTCAATGAATTGAATAAATTCATAAAAAGACAAAAACAAAGAGGAGCAGAAAATATAAATGAATTATTAGTAGAAAGACAAAATAGATTTGCCTCTCCCTTTGCTGCAATGATATTAACAATAATAGCAGTAGCTCTATCAATAAACAAAAGACGAGGAGGATTGGGTATAAACCTAGCCATAGGATTATCTTTGAGCTTTGGATATATTTTATTCCAACAAATTAGTGTATCATATGGTGTAGCTGGCATACTACCACCATTTGTAGCAGCATGGTTACCTAATTTTATATATATTATCATTGCTGGTTATTTGCTATATAGAGAAATATAAAAATCAATTAAAAAATAATTGTATTTATAATAGAAATATAATGAGGTAGCAGTTAAAATCATATTATAAAATTCAATCAAACATAATACTTACTATAATTGCTGTGCCAACAATTTTGAACTGATGATATAACAATGCAAGCAAATAATAAGGATAAAATAAAGTGAAGGTGAAAGAGATTATGAAAATATTTAAATGTTATAGATTAAATATGTTGATGACATTAAATCACTATACCGCTCCCACGCCCGCCTATCCGACGCTGCCAAATTCAGTATCCTCCCCGTATCTTCTATAATCTTCTCAGCCAGATACTTCCCCTTCACTACAAACCACATAATGTAATTTGTTAGATACTTAGTAGCCACTCCACGAAACTTGTAATATATCCAGCCTACAAAATCGGTTATTTTTTTATGAACAGTTGATACACTGTATATACCTCGTTTCATATTATTTTTGTTAGTTATTTCCTTGTGTTTGATGTGTTCTGCAGTTACAGTCTTGAAAGCTTTTTTATTGCTGCCACACACCACCGAATCCTCAGATATTCGTGATTTTAGAAAAGCAGATATATGATCGGCCTGCACTCTTTCATCTTCTAATTTTTTAAACAAAATATTTCCACTCCTATCTGTGGCAGCCAATACTGCAACTTTTGTTGGTTTCTTTTTCTTCAATTTTTTTAGCTCTTTCTTGTCTCGTTTCTTTTTGCCTTTCTCTGAATAATTCATTAGTAGCTCTTCTAATTCTACTACCCCAAAGAAATTTACATTATCTTCAAACGACTGCATAGCACACAATATTCTGTGCCGCCAAAAGAAACTTGTTGAAAGACTAATATGTACATTCCTGGCACACTCTCTCAAGCTCATGCCAGCACTCATACATTTGATATATTCTAACATTTTGCCCTTTTCATGAATGCCATACATAAAGGTGCCTGTGGTAACTCTGAATTGTCTGCCACAGTTTTTGCAACGATAGTTTTGTACTCCACTTTGCAAACCATTTTTAATAACATGACTACTATTACAATCTGGGCATAATACACCAGTAGACATGGCTTTGAGCTCTTGGTAGTCGACTACATCTTTACCTTCATTGATCATTTCATTGTACAGATTGTCATATAACTCACGTGTGCCTTCCTTTGACAAGGCGAATACTTCTGTCGGATTTTCGAATAATTTATTCATAATTATTTATTTTTTGCAAAAATATTAATTTTTTATCATCTAAAAACTTGAATTTTAAAAACATTAAAAATTTTATTCTCCATCATTCCCCCCCCACTTTATTTCACATCGCTTCTGCTACTACAAATGCACTACCGCCTACAAATATTACATCCTTACAATTTGCATTTCTTTTTGCTTCATATAGTGCTCTTTTAACAGATTTATATGCTTTGCCATTTAAATGTATGTTCTTGGCTTTTTCTAATAAAATTCTCGAGTCTAGAGCTCTCGGTACATGTGGACTACAAAAATAATATTGAGCATCTGATGGTAGCAATCTTAATATACCTTCTACATCTTTATCTGCCATCATTCCCCATACAATATGCAATCTTTCTTTTTTAACATTTTTTAGTATCTCTACTATATTACTCACTGCACATATATTATGCCCGATATCCATTATTATTGGCGCATTATTTGGCACATAGCTCCACCTACCAAATAGACCCGTATTTTCAATTAACTTTATAAAACCTTTTCTGATGTTATTATATGTAATTTTATATTTGTAAGATTTCAAAATTTCTATAGTACACAGTACAGTTTTAATATTATCTACCTGCACTGTACCAACTAATGGAGATTTTAATTTATATAACTTTTGGTTTTTATCCTGCAGCTCTACTTTCATTATAGGAGGTAATAAGTTTTGAAAGAAATTTTTAGATAAAAAATTATCATCAGCAAAGCTAATAGGAGCGTTATTTTTTTGGGCATATTGTGTAAAAATTGGCATAGTTTCTGAATTTTTTTCACCAATTACACAAGGTACATCAGGCTTAATAATTCCAGCTTTTTCAGCAGCTATTTCTGGTAAAGTGTTACCTAATAATTTCATATGATCAAAAGAAATACTAGTAATAATGGACACCAATGGAGTAATAACATTGGTAGCATCTAATCTACCACCTAGGCCAGTTTCTATGACAGCTATATCTACATCAGAAGCTGCGAAATAGCAAAAAGCCATTACAGTATTTATTTCAAAAAAACTAGGTTTTATATTTTCTATTAGTTGTAAATTTTTTTTTGTGAAATTAGTTATCCAGCGTGCATGTATCATTTGTCCATTTATTTTTATTCTCTCACGCATAGTTTTTAAATGTGGCGAAGTATATAGACCAACTTTGTAACCAGCTTCTTGCAATATAGAAGCAATCATACTACTTACGCTACCTTTGCCATTTGTACCAGCGATATGGATAGAAGGAAATTTCAAATGTGGATTATTAAATTTTTCAAGCAGCAACAATGTTTTTTCTAAACCACCTTGATAACCTGCATTACCTTGTCTTTCATACATAGGTAATTGCTCCATGATATATTTTTCTGCTTCAGCAAATGTCATTATTTTTGGTTAATTAATTTATGTTTAATGATAGGAATTACAAATATTACTAATAAGCTCTCTGATCTTTTCCTTCATAATAATTAATAAATGCATTATTAATAACTCTATATCCTCCTAATGTTGGAAAATCACCTGTGAAATACCAATCTCCTTTATTATCTACCAAGACTTTATGTAGGCCTTCGAGAGTTTGAAAGATGATTGTTAGTTTAGTTTTATTTCCAAGCGGGGTAACTAATTCTTCGATTTTTCGTGTTATTTCATCATCAGTAAAAGGTTGATATATCAATGAAACATAATTTTCTAATTTATCATTAGGTAATGAATCTTGTTGTTTGCATTTATCATAAACATATTTTATCAATTTATTTTGATGGCGTTCTTTGAGTAGTGCGATAGCTGCCTGAAAAGCAATAAATTCTTCTAATTTTGCCATATCTATTCCATAGCAATCTGGGTATCTAATCTGAGGAGCAGTAGAAGCTATAATTATTTCTTTAGGTTCTAATCTATTTAGCATAGTGATAATACTTTTTTGCAAAGTAGTACCACGCACTATACTATCATCTATAGCTACTACCCTATCTACATTAGGTCTCACCACATCATAAGTAACGTCATACACATGACTAGCTAAACCGTTGCGTTTAGACTCTTTTGTAATAAAAGTACGATGTTTGAGATCTTTTACCACTAAAGTATCAGCGCGTGCATGTAAATTTAGAATATTACGTAAATCCTTATCTGTAATGTTTTTGTCAGTATTAATTAAATTTATAATTTTTTTCCTTTTTTTGAGAATCTAACCATTTTTCGATTTCAGCATATAATCCTAAAAAAGCAACGGTAGATGTATTGGGTATATAAGTAAAAACTGTATTTTCTATATCATTGTCAATAGCTTTGAGTATAGGTTCTGCAAGCATTGCTCCTAGCATTTTTCTTTCTTTATAAATATCTCTGTCTGTTCCACGACTGAAATATATATGTTCGAAACTGCAAGATTTTTTCTCAGGAATGTGCTCTACATAGGGAACTATTGAGAGTTCTTTATTTTTTTTCAAAATTAAAACATGACCAGCAGGCATTTCTTTTATATCATCAGTTTTTACATTGAAAGCAGTTTGTATAGGTGGTCTTTCTGAAGTAACTACAAAAAATTCATCATCCATATAATAATATGCTGGTCTGATACCTCGTGGATCTCGAAACACAAACGAATCTCCATGTCCTAAAACTCCAGCTATCACATATCCACCATCAAAATTTTGTGTAGCTTTTTTCACTATAGAGGCTATATCTAAATTATCTGCTATCATCGGTGAGATCTCAGCTTTAGTATATCCCTCAGCTTTATATTTTTCATATAAATCATTATTCATCTCATCTAAATAGTAACCTAATTTTTCTAATACAGTTACTGTGTCTGAAGTCTCAATAGGATGCTGACCATAATTGATTAAATCTTGAAATAATTGCTTTGAATTGGTTAGATTAAAGTTACCTGCTAAAGCCAAAGTACGTGTACGCCAGTTGCTCTGTCGCAAATGTGGATGTACATATTCTATCTGATATTTACCATAGGTACCATATCTCAAATGTCCAAGATACAATTCACTAATAAAAGGAATATTTCGTTTTAGATATTCTCCATCATACAATAATGGTGAATTATTAATCTCCAAAGCTCGTAATGGCTCATATATTTTTTGAAAAATATCTATTATAGGTGAATCTACATTAGATCTGATTCTATCTAAATATTTATATCCTGGCTCTAAATCCAATTTAACAGATACTACTCCTGCACCATCTTGTCCTCTATTATGCTGCTTTTCCATCAATAAATATAGCATATCCAGCCCGTGATAAGCACAATTATATTTTTCTATGTAATATTCTAATGGTTTTAATAAGCGTAGTAGCACTATACCACACTCATGAGCTATAAATTCACTCATTTGTTTTTTGCAAATTTAAAAAATTTATACGAGAAATTAATTTTAATTAGAAGATTTCAAAATATTGAACACTGAGGATTAGATGTGAGATTTATAATATAAAATTTAATATCTACTCTGCATATATATTAAATTAAAAAAGATTTATTAAATTTAATATACAATAATTTTTTAAAAAGATGTTAAATATCATTTTTTTTATCAAACACTCATTATATCAATGGTTACAATTAATTGCTTAAAAAAGATATTATAATAAAAATAAAAAAATTATATTTTTGCAAATAATATTTTAATCTGAATAATTATGGATGAAAGTAAGCCAATTAAAAAATCGGTATTTTTAAAAAAGAATTTAAAACCTTTAACTGATCCATTGAGCAATAATAATCCTATAATTGTACAAATTTTAGGAATATGTAGTGCATTAGCTGTAACTGCTAAGTTAGAACCAGCAATTGTAATGGCAATATCAGTAACCGTTGTTGTAGCATTTTCTAATCTCATTTATTCACTAATTAGAAAAACTGTACCACCAAGTATTAGGATTATTGTACAATTAGTCATTGTGTCAGTTTTAGTTATATTAGTAGATCAAGTATTAAAAGCTTTTGTTTATGATGTGAGTAAACAGTTATCTGTATTTGTCGGATTAATAATTACTAATTGCATTATAATGGGTAGATTAGAAGCTTTTGCAAGTAGTAATACTCCATGGAATTCTTTTTTAGACGGAATAGGTAATGGTGCTGGTTATGGATTAATTTTAATTATTGTAGCTTTTGTGAGAGAACTACTAGGTAGTGGCACTTTATTAGGCTATCACATTATTCCTCAATCATTTTATAATGCTGGTTATGTAAATAATGGACTTATGATTTTACCACCAATGGCATTGATATTAATTGGTGTGATAATATGGATACATAGAAGTTTCAATAAAGAATTAATAGATAAAAATTAAGATAATATGCAAGACTTAATTAATATATTCATACGAAGCATTTTCATAGATAATATGATATTTGCTTACTTCCTAGGTATGTGCTCATATCTAGCAGTGTCTAAAACTGTCAAAACAAGTAACGGATTGGGAATAGCTGTTATTTTTGTTTTGATATTTACTGTACCAGTTAATTTTTTAATTAATAAATACCTTTTATTGCCAGGAGCTTTATCTTTCATCAGTCCATCTCTAGCTAATGTAGACCTTGGATTTCTAAGTTTTATAATTTTCATTGCAGTAATAGCAGCTATTACACAGCTAGTAGAAATGGTAGTGGAAAAATTTCTACCATCTTTATATAATTCTCTTGGTATCTTTTTACCATTGATCGCTGTAAACTGTGCAATTATGGGAGCTTCATTATTCATGCAAGAGAGAGGTCTGCAGACATTCGGTGAGAGTTTCTTTTTTGCTCTAGGTAGCGGCATTGGCTGGTGGTTAGCTATTATTTCTATAGCAGCTATTAGAGAAAAATTATCTTATAGTAATATACCAAAACCATTACACGGTACAGGCATAGCTTTTATTATTACTGGCTTAATGGCAATAGCCTTTATGAGTTTTTTAGGTATCACAATTTAAAATTTATTATCTATGGTAATCTTGATGTCTTTAATTAATTATATTTTAATAAGTTTCGTGATATTTGGTCTCATTATTATTTTATTAGTAATAGGACTACTTTTTGCTAAAAGTAAACTTAGCCCAAAAGGTGAAGTCAAAATAAATATTAATGGGGAAAAGGAAGTCATTACTGAACCAGGAAATAGTCTATTGATGACTTTATCTTATAATTCAATCTATCTCCCTTCAGCTTGTGGTGGTAGTGGCACTTGCGGATTGTGTAAAGTTCAAGTGCTGAAAGGTGGTGGTAGCATTCTACCTACAGAAGTTGGCTTTTTTAATAGAAGACAAATTATAGATAATTGGCGACTAGGATGCCAAGTGAAAGTGAAAGAAGATTTAGAAATAAAAGTACCTGAGAATATCCTTGGCGTTAAACAATGGGAATGTGAAGTAGTATCTAATAAAAATGTAGCTACTTTCATCAAAGAATTAGTGCTAAAATTACCTGATGGTGAAATATTAAACTTTAATAGTGGAGAATATATTCAAATCTATGTACCTGAGAATATCATCGTTGATTACTCAAAAGATATTTATGTAGAGGAAGAATTTAGAGACGAATGGGATAAATTAGGTGTATGGAATCTAAAACTGATAAACAAAGAAAGTACTTTTAGAGCTTACTCAATGGCTAATTATCCAGCAGAAAATGACATAGTAATGTTAAACGTTCGCATAGCAACTCCACCATGGGATAGGAGTAAAAATAAATTTATGGATGTGCCACCAGGCATTTGCTCTAGCTATATTTTCTCTCTCAAGCCAGGTGATAAAGTGAAAATATCTGGCCCTTATGGTGAATTTCATTTAAAAGATACTAACAAAGAAATGATATTCATCGGTGGCGGTGCTGGTATGGCACCTATGCGTAGTCATATTTTCCACCTTTTCAAAACATTACATACCAAACGTAAAGTATCTTTTTGGTATGGCGGTCGCTCACTGAGAGAACTTTTTTACATAGATCAATATAAACAATTAGAAGCTGAAAATCCTAATTTTAAATTTGTTGTTGCTCTATCAGAACCTAAGCCCGAAGATAATTGGAATGGCTCCGTTGGCTTTATTCATCAAGTTTTATATGAAAATTATCTAAAAAATCATCCTGAACCAGAAGAGTGCGAATACTATATCTGTGGCCCTCCTGCCATGCTAAATGCTGTACTAAATCTATTGGATAGCCTCGGTGTACCTCAAGAGAATATAGCTTTTGATGATTTCGGCTCTTGAAAAAGTGAATAAGTTTAATTTCATTTAGCGAAATCAAAAAAACCTTTTAACTTTGCTAAAAAAATAAATTATGAAACTAAAATCAATAATAATTTGTATATTTATTCTGATCTCATCAATTAATGGTTGGGCTCAAAACACTATTTCAAATGTGGAGTTAGAAAAAATAAAAGAGAATGCCTACAAAGAATTTCATCCTGGCATACAATCAGCAATAATAGAAAATCCAATTAAAAAATTATCTTTAAATCCTCAATTACGCAGTGAGCCTGATCCATATTTCAAATATCAAATTAAAACAGGAAAACCTACAGATCAAAAACGCTCTGGTAGATGCTGGATGTTTGCAAGCATGAATACTATTCGTCCTTTTATCATTCAAAAATATAATTTATCAAATTTCGAATTTTCATATGCTTATCTATTTTTTTATGATCAATTAGAAAAAGCCAATTTATTTTTAGAAGGAATAATTACTACCATTAACAAACCTATGGACGACAGACAAGTAGAATGGTGGTTCAAAAATCCTATCGGTGATGGTGGTGTGTGGTCTAGTTTTGTAAATTTAGTAGATAAATATGGACTGGTACCGGCAGAAGTAATGCCAGAAACTTATCATAGCAATAACACTAGTGAGATTTCATCTATCATGGCTACTAAACTGCGCGAACACGGCATTATAATGAGAGAAGCCTATGCTAATAATAAAAAAGTGGATTTACAAAAAATGAAATTGGATGCTTTAAGTGAAATTTATCGTATACTAGTTTACGCTTTTGGTGAGCCACCAACGACATTTTCTTATAGATTTGTTGATAAAAATAATAAACCTACTGAGGTGAAAACCTATACTCCCATGAGCTTTTATAAAGAAATAATAGAAATTAATTTCAATGATTTCGTGATGCTGATGAATGATCCGACTAGACCATATTATAAGGTTTATGAGATAGAATATGATAGGAATATGGTAGAAGGTATAAACTGGAAATATCTCAATCTGCCTATGAATGAAATAAAAGCTTTAGCTTTAAAATCTCTTAAAGATTCTATGCCAATGTATTTTTCTTGTGATGTAGGCAAGCAATTAAACAATAATATAGGTTTACTAGATGTGAATAATTATATGTATGATAAACTATTAGATATGCCATTTAGAATGGATAAAAAACAAAGAATTTTAACTTTTGCTAGTGGATCTTCGCATGGGATGAACATCATAGGTGTAGATACAGATAATAATGATGTGCCTACTCGCTGGTTAATAGAAAATAGCTGGGGTAATGCTGGATATAAGGGTAACTTGATAATGACTGATCAATGGATGGATGAATATCTTTTCAGATTAGTTGTCAATAAAAAATATTTCTCTGCAGAAACTTTAAAATTGTTAGAACAAAAACCAATACTTTTGCCTAGTTGGGATCCAATGTATAGAATGGATGATTAAATTTGCGATTTTATGAAGAATAATAGTTCAAAATAAATTAATTTAATTAAACGTATAATTAATAACTAAATAATAATTTTGAATTTATCAATAATAATTTATTTCTTAAAAGTGTAGTTTGATTTGTTTTAAAAAGAAATGTCTGATTTGATAAAATTTATATAATATGTAGGGGCGTATAATTATACGCCCCTACTACGATGTGTTTTATTGCAAATCATTTCCCCATGCGATATTAATTTGAGCTTACGATTGATTGTAAAAATATTCCTTTAATAATAAAATTTGAATAAAAATTTATTATTAAAACGAAATTTAATAAATTAAAATTTTCTACTTATAGCATTCTCTATTAGCATATTAATCAGTTGAGAAAGTGAATATCCAGCAATTTTAGCTTGTACAGGAACAATAGATGCTTCACTCATTCCAGGAATAGTATTAACCTCTAAAAAAAATAATTCTTTACCATCCCATATATAATCGAATCTGACTACACCAAAGCATGATAGATATTTATACAAATTTTTTGATGTTGATTGTATCAAATCGGATAAATCCTTGCTAATATCAGCAGGAGTTATTTCATCAGACATTCCTGGAGTATATTTCGCCTCGTAATCGAAAAAATCTTTTTTAGAAATAACCTCAGTTACTGGCAGAGCGATGATATTATCATTGTAGCCGAAAACGCCACAAGTGAGTTCTCTACCTTTGATCCCTTGCTCTATTAATATTTCTTTATCATATTTCCATGCTAATTGTAGAGCTGTGTCTAATTCATTGATATTATAAATTTTGCTAAGGCCGACACTACTCCCACTATTAGCTGGTTTTATAAATAATGGGAAATTTAAATGTTTTATTTTATCGATTAAGTCTTTATATGGCAAAGGAAATGGAAAATACACTGATGGAGCTAAAGAAACCAATTTACTATCATTAACGATAGATTTGCAATAATATTTATTAAAAGTAAGCATAGATACTGAAGCAGAGCAAGTAGTATGAGGTATATTTTTCATTTCGAGATACCCTTCTAATAAACCATTTTCGCCAGGTGTACCATGAATGATTATAAAAGCCACATCAAAATTAATTTTTTGGTTATTAAAGTTTGCAGAGAAATCATTTAGTAGTAATTCTACTTCATTATTGTTTAAATCTTTGCAAAGCCATTTATCTTTTTGTACATCAATTAGATAAACATTATATATGTTTTTATCGATATTTTTAGCTATCATATCTGCACTTTTGATGCTGATATCTCGCTCGCCAGAATATCCACCATACATTAGAGCAACATTGAGCATAGAATTCAATTTATTTTAATAAAGTTTTATATATTAGCTTAAAAGTTTTTTAACAATATTAGAAATCGTAGCATTATCTGCTTTACCAGCTAAAGATTTAGAAACGACTCCCATAACTTTTCCCATATCCTTTATAGAAGTAGCATTTAGCTCATTTATGACTTTTTTCACTTCGTTTTCTATTTCTTCATCTGAAAGCTGCGCAGGTAGATAAGTTTTTATAATAGCAGCTTGTGAGAGCTCTATATCAGCTAGATCAGTTCTATTATTGTTATTATAAATTTCTGCAGATTCTATTCTTTGCTTGTATAAACGCTGTAAAACTTTTATTTCATCATCTTCGGTTAATTCTTTTTTAGCACTACCTTCTGTTTGAGCTAATAATAATGCAGATTTGATAGCTCTGAGGGCATCCAATTTATCAGATTCATGGTTTTTCATAGCTGCCATGATATCTTTAGTTATTTTCTCTATTAATGACATAGTTAATTAATTTTTTGATTTACAAAATTAAAACAAATTTACTTAATTTAATAGTACATTTATTTAATAACTAAATTATTACTGATACAATCACAGCAATCGTTATATTTCTTAAGAGAGTAATTATTTTAAAAAAAATTGTAATTTTAAGGTTATTCTTAAAAATACAAAAAAATTTAAAAAATTTCATTATCTAAATGCCTATTTTAATTACTTATTTTTAAAAAAATATCAGAATTAATAGTAATCTCTCCAATCAGTTTTCTTAGTTAATTTGACATCTTGTAGCATAGGAGATTTAATGCGAATGGTGAAATTATATGATTTGCGAAAACCTGTAGGAATCCAGTTTAATATTATTTCCCAGCAATGCAAATCGCGGTGAATATTAATAGAAGTGTAAGTAAAATCTTTCAAATCAAAGTCATAACCAGTCATAAATGAAATACTCCAATTAGGTGTAAACTCTACATTACCGTTAGCAATAACTGATTTAGTAAAATCTATATTTGTCTCAGGAATATATGTACTGTAATGTCTCAGATTTATACCGAAGGTAACATTAAAATTAGGATATGTCTTTTTAGTAGAGCTGCTTGCTTGCTGAGATTGATTTTTTTTGACATTTGGATATTTTAAAATAAAATTACCACTGAAATTCCATTCTTGATTTTGGGTATTAAATAATTTTTTATTTACATTATATTGAAATTCATCAATACGTTTGCCAGCCGAGTCATAATAGTATGGATCTAATCCTAAAGCGTAACGAAGTTCAAAATTTTTAAACAATTTTGTACGAGCAGAAATTATAACTGGTGATAACTGGAAACTATCAGCTGCAAAATTATAACTGGAACTAATAGATAAATTTTCTATCAAAACGATTTTTTTTAACATCTCGCCAGTATCTGTTCTTTGTCTCACTTTAGCTTCTAAATTATTAGAAATCATTAAGCTGATAGCAGATGATTTGCCTCTAGATGGATAGCCAAAAATAGTTCCTTCAAATGGGCTATACCATTGCTCTCCATTAGGATAAAGATAATTATCGTAATAATTCCATGGATCTTTGCTAAAATCTGGTCTCCAAGTGTAACTAATAGATGGAGTGATGACATGTCTGATAACTCGTAAAGGAAATTTACCAAATGAATACAATGCATATAACCTGGTGGATAAAGAAGTAGAATATGATATATCTAATGGAGTTCTAAATTTGAATACAGTATCGATGGCAACAGTGCTATCAATAGGATTCCATGTTTTATCAATAGTCTTAAAATACCAACGCCAATTTGTATTAAACTGATTAGACCATTGTAAATATTTTAAAAGATTAATATTTAATGAAATAGGTAAATTATGTTGAATACCCATATTAAAATCATTCAAACTAAGATTTTTGAAAAAAATACTATCTGGTCGAGAGAGATTATTTTTAGCTTGCAGCTGATATCTGAAATTCAAATTTTGATACCATTTCAGAGGTTTAGTCAACTTTTTTGGTCGTAGAGGATAAATAGTATTAGAAGATAGATTAATATCTGGTAATGAAACATCTACACGATGAGTAGTATTGCTCTGTGTATGTCTAGCATTGAGACTGAGGTTAAAAGTCCTAAATAGTATGGTAGAATATGAAATAGACGAAGAGAAAGTATTGGATAAATAATCATTAGCAGATGATGGATTAAATTTATTATAATTGGAAGAACCTAATTGTACATTTGCATTAAATCTATTGGTAGGATGAGCTTTGGGGTCCTGTTTATGAGTCCAGCGGACAAAAAAATCATTATAAACTTCATAATTACTAAAGCCCTTTTCACCAAATTTATTATGAGCAAAACTAGCTTGAAAATTACCCTCATATTTATATCTCTTCTTATAATTAGTTTCTGTTTTGAGAGCCCAGCTACCTCTAGAATAGATATCACCACGTAAAGCTAAATCTACATAATCAGAAATGCCGAAATAATAACCACCGTTTTCTAAAAAGAAACCTCTATTAGCACTTTCACCAAAAGTAGGAATTAATATACCTGATTTACGTTTTGTTTGAGTAGGGAAAAAACCCATTGGCAACCCAATAGGTAGAGTAATATCTTCGATTTCTAACCATACTGGACCAGTTATAATTTCTTTGTCGGTGATTACTTTTGCTTTATCAAATCGGATGATATAATGTGGGTGCGTTAATTCGCAGGTAGTGAAACCACCAGTTTTTACTAATATGACGCTATCATTTTCTCGCTTTATATATTTGCCATGTAGGTAGCCATCACCTTGTTTAGAATATACATTATAAACTAATCCTTTTTCTGTATTAATATTATAAACTAACGAATCAGCTAAAAAAATTTGAGTACCTTGAACGAAATTAGGTCTTTGAGAATAAATAGAATCTTTGAAAATACCATAAGCATAAACCAGATTTTTATCAAAATCTATTTTTATAATACCTGCAGTGAGAGTCAGGTCACCATAAACAACCTTAGCATTTTCGTACAGAGTTATTTTTTTATTTTTCATCTCCATGACCAAGCTATCTTTAGATTGATAATCTACTTTTTTATCAATAGCTTGACTACTTTTAGCAATGTGTAGTTTAGTAGTATCTCCATTTTGTGTAATTATAGTGTCCTGCATTTGATTACTCTGCAATAAAGTATCGGAGTTTTGCCCTATCAAAGCAAAAAAATCAATAAATATCAAGATAGAAAGCAGATAAACTCTTTTTTGCACTTTAAATAATCAAAAGGTTAAATTACAATTTTTTTGCAAATTAACTGCAAAAATAGTAAATGATGTTTAATAAGTTTGATAACTTTTTTGTCTGATCTATAAATATTATGATGATTAGGCGTAAGGTAATATGGCTTCTACTATTGTTTTTTATATGGAGTAATTCATTGAGACAATTCATGAATTGCACCAACAATTTATCAAAAAAAATTTTTGATAAAGTATAAAAACAAGATAATCATTATAGACTTTATAAATCTGTCTAATCATTCGAGAATCTGCAAATTAGACATTAAATTTTGCTACTTATCTAAATGGTAAATTTTTTATATATTTGTAAAAAAATAATGAATCATTGGTTGGAATTAAGTATAGAATATGCTAATCAAAGATCATATCTTGATGATTTATTTAAGGTTTATCCTACTATACCAGAGGGAATAAGAGAAATTGATCAGCGACTCTGGGATAATATAGAAAGTGCTTTTAATAAAAAGGATAATAAACTTTTAATAAAAGAAACATTAAAACTGCCACTATTTCCCATAAAAGATAGTTATATCGCATATCTCAAAAGAGACCCATCTGCAATAGAAAGAAATCCTAAAACAGTAAATCGTATATGTGGACGAATATATGAAATAGGTCTTGATAATTTATATGAAAGATGTAGTGAACCTAAAGAAACTAATAGGCAAATAGGTCCAATGTTTAAAAACTGGATCAACCAAAAATCATTAGGTATCGAACCTTTAAATTTAGAAAATTTTATTTCTACTAAAAATGATGCCATTTTAAAGGGAAGCGATCAAATTTTATTACAATTTGCAAAAGACGAATTAAATTATAATCATGATAAAGGGCTGGATTTTATTGGACGTTTTAATAATAAATATATTATCGGTGAAACTAAATTTTTAACAGATTTTGGAGGTCATCAAAATGCACAATTTAATGAGGCCTTAAATATATTCAAACTAAAAAATGTAAAAACTATAAAAGTTGCCATATTAGATGGGGTTTTATATATTCCAGGAAATAATAAAATGTATAAAGAGATAACAGGTAAATATAAAAATCATAATATAATGAGTACATTAGTTTTAAGAGAATTCTTATATCAAATATAGAAAATGAAAAGTTTATTAATACATGGTGAAAATCTTGTTGCATTAGAATACCTTATAAATGATAGACAATTAAAAGGGAAAATAGATCTAATATACATAGATCCACCTTTTGCTACTGGTAATAATTTCACAATAACAGATGATCGTGCATCTACTATAAGTAATTCTAAAAAGGGGACTGTAGCATATACAGACAATATAAAAGGGGATGATTACATTAAATTTTTAAAAGATAGGATAATTTTATTATATGAATTATTGTCAGACAAAGGTTCTATTTATTTGCATATAGATTACAAAATTGGGCATTATGTTAAGGTTATGATGGACGAAATTTTTGGCATCGAAAATTTTAGAAATGATATTACACGTATTAAATGTAATCCTAAAAATTTTAATAAAATAGGTTATGGAAATATCAAAGATATGATTTTATTTTATACTAAAACAGCAAACCCTATATGGAATGAACCGATTGTGAAATATTCACAAAAAGATATTGAAAAATTATTCCCTAAAATTAATAAACAAGGTCGCCGTTATACTACTGTGCCTATTCACGCACCAGGTGAAACCGTTAATGGAAAAACTAATATGCCTTTTAAGGGATTATTACCTCCAAAGGGGCGTCACTGGAGAGTAGATGTTGATACTTTAGAACAATGGGATAATCAAGGTTTAATAGAATGGTCTTCTACTGGAAATCCAAGAAAAATTATTTATGCTGATGAAAATATTGGCAAAAGAATGCAAGATATTTGGGAATTCAAAGATCCTCAATATCCTACTTATCCAACAGAAAAAAATCAAGATTTATTAGATTTAATTATTAAAACTTCTTCTAATGAAAATAGTATTGTTTTAGATTGCTTTTGTGGATCCGGTACAACATTAAAATCTGCACAATTAAATAATAGAACCTGGATTGGAATAGATATTTCTGAAATTGCCATAAAAGCTACCTTAAATAAATTATCTACAATTAAACAAGATATTTTTGTTTCTAAACCAGATTATGAATTTATAGAACTTAATAAGCAAAAAATGAGTTTATAATTTGGTTTTTTAACGTCTCGAATAGGTAATAAAATTTAAGATTATTACATAAAAATAAATATCTTTAATATTTAGATATTTTTTTTAACACAAAGAGCATAAAGTTATTACACAAAGTTCACAAAGTGTTATTTGATATTGTTATTGCGTTAATTCTATCCTTCACTGTGTCCTTTGTGATTATTTTGAGAACTTAGTGGTTTTTATTAACAAATATTATCAAATCTTTTATAAAATAAATCATTTTTAATCTTTACTCATAGTAAACGTTATAGAACCAAAATTTTTATTCAATGTGTCTTTAAATAATTCACTATAATTTTTATTATTTTTGCAAAATATAAAACTTTTATTATTTTTGCAAAATATAAAACTTTTTTTTATGTCGGAAGCTAAGAATTTTAAAAGATACACTATTACTACAGCATTACGATATGCTTATGGTCCCATTCATATTGGTCATTTAGCAGGAGTATATGTACCAGCAGATATATATGTTAGATATCTAAGGATGAGAGGCAGAGAAGTATTATTTGTAGGAGGTAGTGATGAGCATGGTGTTCCCATCACTATTAGAGCAAAAAAGGAGGGAGTATCACCTCAGCAGATCGTAGATCATTATCATAATATCATAAAAAGTTCTTTTGAAGAATTTGGTATTAGCTTTGACATCTATTCGCGTACATCTAGTCAAACACATCATAAGCTCAGTCAAGATTTTTTTCTTAATTTACTCAATAAAGGTGAATTAATCACTCAGGAAAGTTTACAATATTTCGATGAAGAAGCAGGCCAGTTTTTAGCTGATAGATATATTGTAGGTACTTGTCCTAATTGTGGCTATGATGAAGCATATGGAGATCAATGTGAGAAATGTGGTTCGTTACTCAGTCCACAGGAGCTTATAAATCCACACTCAACATTATCTGGTAGTAAGCCAGTATTAAAAGAGACAATGCATTGGTATCTACCTTTAGATAAATATGAACCTTGGTTGAGGCAATGGATTTTAGAAGAGCATAAAGAATGGAAAACAAATGTTTATGGCCAATGTAAAAGTTGGCTAGACAATGGTCTACAACCAAGAGCTGTAACAAGAGATTTAGATTGGGGTGTTCCTGTTCCTTTACCAGAAGCTCAAGGAAAAGTTTTATATGTTTGGTTTGAGGCTCCATTAGGATATGTCTCTGCCACCATTGATTGGGCTGCAAGAGAAGGCAAGGATTGGCAAGTTTATTGGAAAGATCAGCAAACCAGATTAATACATTTCATAGGTAAAGATAATATAGTTTTTCATTGTATTATTTTCCCCACTATGCTAAAGATGGATGGCTCATACATATTACCAGATAACGTCCCTGCTAATGAATTTATGAATTTAGAAGGTAAAAAAATTTCTACTTCTCGTAACTGGGCTGTGTGGTTAAATGAATATTTAGAAGATTTCCCTGGTAAACAAGATGTACTTAGATATGTGCTCACTGCTAATATGCCTGAAACTAAAGATAATGATTTCACTTGGAAAAATTTTCAACAACATAATAATAATGAATTAGCTGCTATTTATGGCAATCTAGTTAATAGAGCTATTGTATTAACTCATAAATATTATAATGGCAAAGTTCCAGAAAATTTCTTGTTTGAGGATGAAGAAAGGATTTACTCTTTTATAGCAAATAAACGTGATGAGGTAAGTAATCATTTAGAGCAATTTAGATTTCGTGATGCTCTAAATTCTATGATGGATGTTGCTAGATTTGGCAATAAATATTTAACAGAAAAAGAACCGTGGAAATTAGTGAAATCTAGCCCAAATATTACTGAAGGAATTATTTACAATGTTTTACAAATAATAGCAAATTTAGCTTTACTTAGCGAACCTTTTCTGCCGTTCACTGCTAAAAAATTACGTGAAACTTTAAATATTGACTTATTAGATTGGGATAGCATAGGTAGTCCTTTATTAAAAACTGGTGATATGATCGCTGAACCATCTATACTTTTCGAACAAATCACTGATGAAATGATCGAAAAGCAATTAAATAAATTACATCAAAATGATAACAAAACTATTATTCAAAATAAGTTATCTGACCTCAAACCAGCAATAAAATGGGAAGATTTCGACAAAATTGATTTGCGTGTAGGCAAAGTGCTATCTGTAGATAAAGTTCCAGATGCAGATAAACTTTTAAAATTAGAAATAGATTTCGGTGGTATAACTCGTACAATAATATCTGGTATAGCTCAGCATATAAAACCTGATGAGATTATTGGCAAAAATGTAATAGTGGTTGCAAACTTAGAAAAAAAGAAAATAAGAGGAATAGAGTCTGAAGGAATGGTTATTTTCGCTGAAAATAAAGATGGTAGATTGCTACCTGTTTTTGCTGATGATAATGCTAATCCAGGTGATAAAGTTAAATGATTTAACTTTTTATAGATAAATTTTAAAAAAATTTTGAGTAATAATAATGAAAATCAAATTAGAAAACGTATACAAAACTTTTAAACCAGTAGAAGTATTAAAAGATATAAATTTAGAAATTTTAGATAATGAATTCATATCAATAGTAGGTCCTAGTGGAGCTGGTAAATCTACTTTATTGCATTTAATAGGTACTCTAGAAAAACCAGATAAAGGTACCGTGAAATATGATGATAAAGATATTTATAAATTGAATGATAAAGAATTAAGTAATTTTCGCAATAAAAATATTGGTTTTGTCTTCCAATTTCATCATTTATTACCTGAATTTTCTGCAATAGAAAATGTAATGCTGCCCGCATTAATAGCAGGTATTAGTAAAGAAAAGGCTACAGTGAAAGCTGAGAGATTATTGACTGAATTAAATCTGAAGCATCGGCTAACTCATAAACCGCAAGAATTATCTGGTGGTGAGCAACAACGCGTTGCTATTGCTAGAGCTTTGATAAATGATCCTAAATTTTTATTAGCTGATGAGCCAACAGGAAACCTAGATAGCCAAAATGCAGAAGAGGTCATAAATCTTTTTAAAAGATTACACAATCAGGCAAATCTAACTATTATATTGGTAACTCATCAAGAGTCTTTTGCTAATATCTCAGATAGGATTATATACATTAAAGATGGTTGCATTGTTAAATAATTAAACTTAGTTTGTAAATAATGATTTTTCAATTTAAAAAGAAATAAATATTTTATAATAAATCATCATATTATTATTTATTCTTTTATTAATATTATTGAAATAGGTGTTTAATTAATAATTAAATTATTATTGTAAATATATAAGCAAAGCCAGATTTTATAAGAGTTTAATATTTCTTGTTAAAATCTTTATTTTTCAACTATAAAAAGAAACATAATTATTAGATTGAAAAATGCGGTATTAATTCGAGCAAAGAATTAATTTTGATGTCAATCTATTAATAAAAAATATTTAGAAAAATTATTTGCTAAAAGCCTATTTTAATTTTATAAATATTTCAAGATATTTTTTTGCATTTCTTCTTCCAGATGATTATAATTAATAGGTTGAAAGACTTTACCTGTCAGCATTTCGTATAGTTCTATATATCTATGAGAAACTTCGTGAATAATCTCTGGTGGCATAATAGGAACTTTTTGATTATCTTGCCCAGAGAATCCTTGATCCATAAGCCATTCACGAACAAATTCTTTAGATAATTGTTTTTGTGGTTGTCCTAGTTTTTGTCTTTCTTCATAACCCTCAGCATAGAAATATCTGGAAGAGTCAGGAGTGTGTATTTCATCAATGAGAATAATTTCCTCATTTAATTTTCCAAATTCGTATTTTGTATCTACTAGAATAAGGCCTTTTTGTTTAGCTAATTGTGTACCTCTTTCGAATAATTGCAAAGTATAATTTTCGAGTTTCGAATAATCTTCTTTAGACACCAAGCCAGCACTGATAATTTCTTCTGGTGCGATATCTTCATCATGTCCTTCTATAGCTTTTGTAGTAGGAGTAATGATAGGGTGGGGGAAAGGATCATTTTCTTTTAACCCATCTGGTAATGGTTGACCGCAGAGAGTGCGTTTGCCATCTTTATATTCTCTCCAAGCATGACCACTTAGATATCCTCTGATGACCATTTCTACTTTAAAAGGAATGGCTTTATGACCAAGCATACACATAGGATGAGGACATATTATTTTCCAATTAGGTAAAATATCTTTAGTACTATCAAGGAAATAATCAGCAATTTGATTTAATACTTGTCCTTTGTATGGGATTGGTTGTGGTAATATAACGTCAAATGCAGATATTCTATCTGTTACGATCATTAATATTAGATTATCAAATTCATAAATATCACGTACTTTCCCTTTATGTGAATTTATTTGGCTAGGAAAGCTAAAATTAGTTTCTATCAAGCCTTCATTTTTATTATTCATATATTATTAAATTTATTTTTGTTTCTATAACGTTTATTGTGGGTAAATTATTTTAGCAGAGATGTCTATTCTTTACCATCTTGAGACAGCTCTTTTGTGGTTATACAAAAAATGTTTGACTTCATATAATTAGAGCTGTGTCCATTGATGATTTCCTCCACTAGGACAATTAAAACTAATTGGCTTTTTTTGTGATTTTAGAAGTAGCCCACATTTTTGACATTGATAATTATTATCCCCAACTTCGCCTAAATCAGTCCACTGATGATTTCCCCCACTAGGACAATCAAAACTAATTGGTTTTTTGAGACTTTTAACGTGTGTAGCACATTTTTGACATTGATAATTAGTAGTCCCAACTTCACCCAAATCAGTCCATTGATGATTTCCTCCACTAGGACAATTAAAAATAATTGGTTTTTTGTCACTTTTAACGAGAGTGGCACATTTTTTACATAGATAATTTCTCATAATATTTAGAATTCTACTTTACGAAGATATATAAATTTTTTTAATTACAAGTTTTTTTTAAACCAATCTACTTTATTTGAAAGTCAATTAGCCAAATATTTATAAATAATGTTTGATTTTTTGTTTTTAAATGCCATACAACGGACAGCAGTAGATTTTTGTTTAAGATTCCAAGCAAACCTGCAGGAAATTTGAAACTAGCTGCTACCGTTGATTTCAGGATGATCTAGACAATAAACTATACCGCTTGTTAGCCACCTTTTATATTATCACGTTATCAAAACTCCATTTTTTTTCGGCAAAATCAAGTATTTTTTCGTGTCTTTTATCTATTGCTGTTTTATCCCACAATGGATTTTTCAAATTCCCACTTATAAAATCTTTTATTTCTGCTTGTTGATTTAAAAGTGGATTTTTTATATACGATTTTAGTTTTTCTTTAAAAGGCTTATTTCCAATGGAACTATTATGAGAACCTGATATTAACATTAAATTTCCCAAACAATTCAAATATTCATTCTTAAATTTGCTGCCATAATCACCATTTTTATTAATTTCATAACCTGAAGCAATTGGATCTCCATTTGTTGGTGTTTGTGGCGCAATATGCTCAATTTGTTCATTTAAAAGCTTTATTTTTTTAATATTATATCCTTCCGATTGAATATAATCTTCATATTTCCACAGTAAATAATGTAAAACTTTATTTTCATGCATCTCACCGTTTAAATATTCACTAATTCTTTCATCATTCCAATACCAAGTTTCGTTTAATTTGTTTTGTAAATCAATTTTTAGTTTTTTTAAATCTCCATTGAAATTTACTAATATCTCATTTAAACGACTTTCTATGTCTGCTCTACTATTTATTAATTGATATCTAAATACTAAAACTTCTAAAATGTGAAAAAGTGAATTTAATTTTTCTTGGGAATCACCGAAAAATTTGTATCCTTTCACGATAAAAGGGTAAACAAACGAGGGAATTTTAAGTCTTTTTAAATCTTGATAGTAAGAAAGTTTTGAGTTTTCAAGTCGTTTAAAATTTGAGAATGTTGTATGTAATTCATTTACAAAATGTTTTATCCATTCCACCTTATCTTTTCTAGAATTTTTGAAAGTATCTTTAATATCTGATATAGTTCTGTAGTTATATCCATTGATGTAAGCATTACAGTGATAAATTAAAATACTATCTTCTTCTAATTCTTTTAAATCTTTAATAGTAAGATAAATATTCTTAAATATATTTGAAACGTATTCAATATTTGTTTCTGTTTCACCCTCAGGACTATAAACATACATTTGATACATAAAATAGGATTTTAATTTTTCAATATTTGTTAAATCTTTGCCCCTATTATTTTGTAATTCAAACATTAAAGCTGCATCTTTTTTGCCAACTAATTCTATAGTTGTTAATTTTGTTTTTTCAATTTTATCCAAAATATTCAAAAGTGTTCCAGTTGATTCCTTATTTAAAGCTTCAGTAAAAAATATTTTTGCTTCTTTCATTCGTTGTTGTGAAATGCTATTCGTTTCACAATCAATATTGTTAATAATAAGATCTTCAAAACAGGCTCTATCATAATCAACGGGACGTAATTTTATGTTGCCATTATGTTTTAAATAAATAGATTTTTTACTTTCAATATTTACATCAATTTTTTCACCACTTTCTTTTCTTTTTTCAAAAACATTGATCAATGCCCGCATAAAAATTGTTAAAGTTAGCAATCTCTGTTGTCCATCAATTATTTCATATTCTATTCCTTCTTTTATTTGTTCGAGTAAAATATTTCCAAAAAAATAGTTATTATCCCCTTCAATTTGTTCTTTTAAATCATCTAAAAAAGTTTGCCATTCTCTTTTTTCCCAAGAATATGCTCTTTGGTAAACAGGGATTATAAAATATCTCTGTGTGCTATCAAAAAATGTTAAGAGGTTTTCTTGTCTAAATTGCATAATTTTTAATTTTATATTAATTATTTTCTGCTTACTCTAATCTATTTTCAGCTTCCCCGTTATTTTTTTAAAATTTTGTCAAAAATAAAAATAATTATTTTATCAATCAAATAAATTTCCCCAATCTAAAAATTTTTTTAACCAATCTACTATTTTATTTGAAAGTCAATTAGCCAAATATTTATAAATAATGTTTGATTTTTTGTTTTTAAATGCAATACAAAGGACAGCTGTAGATTTTTATTGCATATTTCGAAGCAATATTCTATCAAGTAGCGACGACTTTTGATACAAGCTATATCGCCCGATATCGCACTAATTACCGAATTTTTTTAAATGATGTTACTTTCTGTGTTTGATTGTTTTACGCAATTTGATAAGAAGTTTTCATATTTTTTCAAATTACGAATAACTTGTTCTTTGTCTAATATACTATCATCTTGCCCAAGCCAATCCTCTCGACGAACAATACCTACAGTCATAAAATATCCTTTACCATATCTAGGAGGTTTTTTTATTTCAACTAGATTTTCAGATTTTATCTGCTTTGATAAAACCGAAAACCATTCATTTCTAACAGAACTATGGTTTTTAGATACTCCTCCAATTTTAAAGCACAAATTACCTTGCTCTATTTGTAAATAAACATCATAATCTTTCCATTTTAAAAAGTGCCACCATAAGCCTAAAAAACCACCAGAGGGATTAGGAACATATTGCCAATCATTTCCTTCAAGTTTTGTGTCTAAAAATTGATAAAAACCTAGCCAACTATAATGATCCCATTTCTTTATTGGTAGAGTTTCAAATGAATTTATGGAACTTTCAAGCGAATTAAGATTTTCAACAAATTCATTATAAATATCATTATCAACTACATTTTTTTCAAAAAATGTAATCAATTCTTTCCTGTCAATTATTTGAAATCCTTTGTTTCTAATCTTTTCAAGTGACGACTTTGATTGTACTCCAGTTTTTAAATATATACAAATTAATTTGTAATTATTTTTTTCGCAACAATCAGCAGCAGTTTTTTTATACTTTTCAAGTTGATTAGAATGTTCTACTGTAAATGTTTTATCTTCAATAATAATCAGATATTCATTATTTATTTTAGCCCAAATGTCTATATTTTCCCATTGACGTCCTGCATCAACTTTAGTTATTTCTTTAATTTCGATGTTGTGAGTTGACAAAAGGAGTTTAATAAAATTTTGAGCACATTTAAACAATTTACTGTCGATTTTCTCATTTTCAGGTGCTCCCCATTGCAACAGCCAAGTAAAAAAACCGTCTTGCGACAGCTCCTTTGTGGCTATACTAAAAATATTAGGCTTCATAATACTTAGATTTAAAATTTCTGCTTACTCTATTCGGTTTTCAGCTTCCCCGTTATTTTTTTCAAAAATTTTGTCAAAAATAAAAATAATTATTTTAACCAAAAAATAAATTTTTTCAATCTAAAAGTTTTTTTTAACCAATCTACTTTTTTATTTAAAAGCCAATTAGCCAAATATTTATAAATGATGTTTGTTAATATTAATTCACTTTCAGTTTAGGACCAAAAATCGCATTACGTATAGCTTTTGTCAACAGCAGTTTTTTAATTTTTATTATATCCAAATTCAGTTCTAGATAATAAAGCTTCTTTCCAGAAGGATTCTCGGGCAATAATAATTGAGTCATCTGTCGATGCTTTTCGATATTCAAGCAGGCAGAAGCGAAAATTTTTTTATCTTTATCTTAAAATAAAACGCCAACTCTTAGCATTAAGTAATTGACTTTAGCATTATATTTAAAATTATTATATTCTTTTAAGCTATTAGTGAGGCCATTATTAAAATATATTTCTGCTAATAATGCAGTAGTGCCACCTAGTGAATATTCTATACCACCACCTACATCGAAAGAAGCTCTGAAAAGAGGAACACGATCAATAGCTTTTTCATTATCATAAGGTGTAGAAACAAGTGAACCATCTTTGGCACTAATTTCTTCAGTATATTTAGTTCCTATTCTGAAGCCTAATGAGCTACCGAGTCTCATATAATATCTGAAATAATTAATTTCATTAGTGCGCATTTTGATAGTAATAGGAATTTGTAAATATTGAATTTTGTATAAAGAATTAATATCAGACTGTTTGGCTATAGAGCTATCAAAGATAAACAGTGTATCAGCGAATTTCAATTTACCACTTCCATACATCACATCAAAGCCTGATGCAATAATAATATTAGGTGCTAGAGCAAACTCTGCCATAAAACCATAACCATAACCAAAACGAACACCCTCATTTGTCCATTCTTTCATGTCAGGTTTTATCCAAGTAATTCCAGTAGTCCCATACATACCAGCTCTGAAAAATTTAAATTCTGTTAATGCTTCATCATTTTGTCCATAAATTTTTAATGAAAATACTGACAAAAGTCCTATAATTAAAATTGCTATCCTTTTCATAAGTTTTATTAATTTTGAATTTCAAAAACAAAATTATAAAAATAATTTCTTATGAGTAAAATATTTCCAATAGTTGTTTTACTTGCTCTAATATTGAATGCATGTAACTCATGTAGTAATAAAAATAAAGATAAAGAATTTTTACCAGTAATAGAAAGAAAAAAAATGACAAATATATACGTGCCACCGATTAAAATACGCAGATATGAGCAGGATTTGTTTGCTATACCTCTCGATAGTTTAAAAGAAAGATTGACAACATTACATAATAAATATGGTTTTTTTTATAAATTAGAAGATTTAAATAATCCAGCAAATATTTATCAAATGAAATTATACTTGAAAGATCAAACAGTGAAACAATTTAAAAAAGATGTAGATGAACAATATGATGATTTATCATGGTTAGAAATGTCTCTGAAAGAAGCTTTTAAAAGGATATTATATTTTGATAGTAGTTTTGTCATACCCAATATTTACACTTATGTGTCTGGTGGCGACTTTGAATTTCCTGTTAAGTATGCAGAAAATAATCTTATCATAGCCTTAGACATGTATTTAGGTGAGAATTATAACATCTATAAACAGTTTGGCATACCTAAATATATTTCGCATAGAATGACAAAGGATTTCATAATAGTAGATTGTATGGAGGAAATAGGAAGATCATATGTAGAAAAATATAATCCTCCTAATAGCACTCTTTTGGATAAAATGCTTTATCATGGTAAAATATTATATTTTACGGATTTAGCCTTGCCAGAAATACCTGATAGTATAAAAATATATTACACTACACCGCAATATATGTGGGCTAGTACCAATGAAGGAAATGTTTGGGGATTTTTTATTGATAAAAAATTGCTTTATACTACAGATGTGCGTGAAATAAATAAATATATAGGTGAGGCACCATTCACTAGTACATTTTCACAAAATAGTGCTCCACGTATTGGTCAATATATAGGATGGCAAATAATACGTAGCTATGCACGTTCCCATCCAAATGAAAATTTTAAAAATATTTTTTCGATAACAAACTCTAGTATTTTATTGCAACAAAGTGGATATAAACCAAAGAAAAATTAAGAATTTTTTAAGTATTTTTTCTATTAAAATAATGAGCACTATCACCCCATTCATCGTAGCCTACACGATAACCTGCCATTTGTACCCTAGAGTCTAAGCAAGTTATACAATCATCAGGATTTTCATCTATACAGGGTTTATTATTGTAGAGTAAATATTCTTCTCTGTATTGCTTAGGAGTAATATTAGGCATCAAAACATTAGCACCAGCTTGCAAAGCCTTTTCTCTACCCATTGGATCAATAGCTTGCATAGCAGTGGTAGCGGCTATATTAATATCGGGCATCATCAACCTGAGAATAGCAATCATTTTTAAAGTCAAATTAAACCTATCCTTTAAAGGTAAAAGCTCATCTTTGTATTGATAAAGCGGAGTATCAGGATGTTCTATATAAGGTCCCATACCACACATATCTATGTCTAGCTCTCTCATAAAAATTAGATCATCAGCTAAATGTTCCGCTGTTTGAAACGGTAGACCTATCATAATACCAGTGCCCAATTGATAACCAATATTTTGTAGATTTATTAAACAATTATACCTAGTTTCAAAGTCGTGATTGCCATCCTGTGGATGTAACTTTTTGTATAACTCAGGATGAGACTCTTCTATACGTAATAAATAGCGATGTACACCAGCATCATACCATTTTTGATATGTTTCTAATGATTGCTCCCCTAGTGATAGTGTAATGCCTAATTTACCATTACTAATTTTTTTAATTTCTTTTATGTATTCTGTAATTTTTTCTATAAAAGCTGGACTAGTATTTTCGCCACTTTGTATTACAATGCTCCCATATTGCTCTCTGATAGCAAAGTTTACAGCATTATAAAATTCATCATCTTTTATGGTATAACGAATAAAATTTTTATTACCACTTCTAATGCCACAATAAAAGCAATTTTTTCTGCAAATATTAGAATATTCTATTAAACCTCTAAAATATACTTTGTCACCTCTATATTTTAAACGAATTTCATTAGCTTTTTTAACTAATTTTAAGAAATCATCACCTTGCAATTGCAATAATTCTATTATTTCGTTTTTATCTAAATTATATAAATCTTGTCTGTCTAATAAATAATTCATAACTGCTAAAAAAAACTTTTATAAAATTAAAATTTTTTCTTGATTTTGTAAAATTAAATAATATATATCATCATCAAAAAGCCGTCTTGTTTTGAAATAATTTACAAAGAAATAATCGTAATAAATTAAAGACAATGATGTCGCATAATATTGGAATAGAGTCAACCTAGTTTAATCATTTTGCTTAAACTTTTATAATTTAATAAACTTATAAAACTTCTCATTATTAACTCTGATCAGATAAATACCTGATTTCCATGTTTCTGTTGAAAGTTCAAAAATATTATTATTTATATTTTTTTCAAAAATAGTTTGCCCTATTATATTAGTAATTGTAATGTTATTGATCAAAACATCAGAATGAATAATCAAATCATTATCAATATTTAAAAATGTAATTTTCCCTTCTTCTAAGTCTTGAATATTAGTGATATTTATAGTTTCTGTCATAGTATCAGATCCGCAATCATTAGTTACGATGAGTTTCACTATAAATGTAGAACCATTATTATAGGTATGAGTAGGATTTATATCATAACTATAATTACCATCTCCAAAATCCCAATAGAATGAATTAGCATTTTGGCTAAGATTAGAAAAATTAACACTACTACCATTTATCTCATATGCAAATGCAGCTGTGGGTAAATCATTTACATTGATATAAATTGGAATTAATGGACTTTCACATTTCTCCTCTATTTCCCAATCGTAGAAGTAATAATAATAGCTAGTAGGATTAGTGCCAGCAGTACTAGCAGTAATCAATATAAAATTATTAATATTAAATGGATAGCCGAGATTAGGTCCACCATTAGTGCCATTTCTATATAAATTCGGATATGTAGAAGCAGTGATTTTTAGATTATTTCCTATTGGTATTTGCCAATTTAGATTGATGCGGCTTTCTCCAGAAGGTATATTTATCGATTGAGAATATATCACATTAGAGGAGTTATCATATAAAGTTATAGTTCTATCAGCAGTAGTATTAGCATATACATTTATAGATTTCAGATTGACAGATTGTAAACAATCGAAATATAGACCATGCTCTACATTACTATTAAAATATCCGCCTGTACCACTGTTATCAGTTTTACCACCGAAATAGGTACTGCTTATTATATTATTTACATAAATAGTATCATCATTTAATATATTGTTAAGGGAACATTGATTTCCCGTGTTGATAGTTGAATTGCCAAAATTATCATTATACCAATAAATATTTCCATTTGCAGTAGCTTGAATTGTTATTCCTTCTCCATAGCAGATATCGTAATTACTTTGTGATAAAGTAGGGCTAACGGGCATTTCTACTGTTATTAAGTTATCATAAATAACTGAATCTTCTCCAGCACAATTTGATACTTTTAGTTTGATATTGTAGGTGCCATCTTGAGTATAAAAATGAGTTGGATTTATTTCATTACTAGTAGTGCCATCGCCAAAGTCCCATAAAAAAGTACTATTGGGACTAGTTTCGCTATTGTTTACAAAATTAACAATGCCAGTACATGTATTTGTTACATCTGTAGTGAAATTGGCAACGGGCGGATATGGATATAAGGTTACATTTTTTACAGTTATGGTTTTATTTTGGGTAGTTACATTATTAATAGTAACTGGTTGATATCCTGTTGCAGAAATTATCATTGTCCAAGTGCCAGCTGCTATAGGTCTGTAATAATCACCATGAGGCAAATGAGAATATACTTGGCTACTGTCAGCATCATGATTATTAATAGTAATTAATGCTTTAATAGGGTCTCCTGTACATCCGTCTATTACAGTTCCTCTAATGCCATAAATAGCTTGTTCAAGATAATTTAAAAAGCTATGATAATTGTATGTCCAGAAATTTTCAAGTTCGCTAGCAGCAGGAGTTTTAGTATTTGAAATTTCAAGGGTGATTTCTCTACAATGAGTAAAGTAGTTCATCCAATCTTGTCTAGAACCACTTACTAAGTACCACGAAGCTCCTTCAATTACTCCAGGATAGTCTGCTCCATAAGGTTGATATTCGAAATAGCTACTGGGACTGTAATATTGTGCAGTATCAGCATATTCTTTACAAATATATTTCCACCATGTTTTATCAGGATGATCTGCTGTTTTGTAATCCCATGGATAGTTAGCTATCTCAGCTCCACCATGAAAGTTTATTGACATTACGAAAGGATATTTTTTACCATAATTAATAAATGCTTGCGTTTCTGTCTCTAAAGAATACGTATTATCCTCACCAATGCTGCCATCAGGAACAGGGAAATTTCTATTAATGTCTATGCTATTGGCATTTTCTCGTGTAGCTCCACTCACGCTATTATTACTACTAAAATATGTGCCATCTAGATTGGCTAATGGATTGATATGTATCTCTAAAGAATCTACTATTTTATGAATTCTAGGGTTAGAACTGTAATTTTGTAGTAAATAATCTATCAAGTGTAGCATAAGCACATAACCAGTTAATTCGTCACCATGCATTGAAGATGTATAGAAAATTTTAGGTTCTTTTTCATTCAATACTACATTATCAGAAATTATTGCAGATAAAATAAGTCTGCCATTTACACTAGTACCGATGGTATCTAATCTACATAAATTGGGATATGTTTGAGCAAATTGCTGCATTAAAGTTAAATAAGCACTATAAGTAGGATAATAATCCCAACTCGTTATTTGTTTATTTATAATGTCATTCTCATCTTTCATATTTAGCTCAGCCTCATTTAGTCTCATACTAGGTGGTGTTAGTTTTATAAAATTTATATTTAGTTCATTAAAAGCATCATATTGCTTATAAGTAACATATGCGAAAATAGTATCTGTAGTTATTTTATCAATATAAATAGTGTATTTAAGTGTATTAATGTCAATATTTTCATCCTGAATGGGAATAGCTATATATATTTCTGTTCTTCCTTCAAATATGGTATCATTTATATTTGATTGACTAAACAATAAATTAGCATTGAAAGTAAAAATTATGGTAATTATTAAGCAAAATAATTTTTTCATATTTTTTTAATATTTAATAAAAGGTACCACTTTAATATTATTATTATTTGTGGAAATGTGAGAATAATATACGCCGTCAGCCACAGTATTCAAATATATATTTTGTGTACTATTAGCATTAATTATTTGATTTTCTATGACACACATACCGAGTGAATTATAAATAGAAATAGCGATTTGATTATTTGATTTATTATTAAAAATAATAGCTTGATGATCATTAGACCAGTATAATGAAAAATCATTATCATAATCATTAATAGAACCACCAATATGGCAAGTAATATTGATTTGATCGCTATGTGTACAACCGCAATAATCAGTAGCTGTCAATGAATAGGAATAATTTTGACCATTTTGAGGTGTGAGGGTGATAGTTTGTTCGGTAGATTGGTCTGACCATAGAAATGAAGCAAAGTCATTGCCAGCATCGATAGTAATTTGTTGACCACAAATAGTGTCGATATCTTCGCCTAAATCTAAAGTAAGGTTTGGATCACAGTCGCCTTTTATTAAAAGACTATCTATATACCAGCTATCGCCATTATCCTGTGACATCACAAATGCAAGATAGACATTTTGATTAGCATATGCACTCAAATCGATAGTTTTTTTAGTATATGAAGTACTAAAAGAAGACTCATTCCACTGAGAAATTGTAGTAAATGCAGTATGTGAAGTCTGAGAAGTAGTAGAAATGCGTACACTATAGGTAGAGTTATAGTTACTAGAATAATCTTGTTTTTGATAAAAAGTAAGTACTGGATTAGTACACAGATGGATTTTAGGAGTTACTAACCAATCCTCTGCTTGTCCACCAGATACATTCTCATAATCTACAAAAGCAGCTCCAGAGCCTTCGTAAGCATCATTAGTGCTTTGCCAATTATAATTAGTTCCAAGTCCGTTAGTACCTATATATATTGCCCAACATGCTGGTGGAAAAGTACCGTTGAAAAGTTCTACAAAAGGAGAAGGACGCATAGAAGGAAATACCTCACCTTGCCAGTCTAAAGTATCATTGTTATGATTTTCATCTGTACCACCATTAGGCTCAGCACACCATACAGTTAATGAATGTGAACCTTGTTCTAATAAATATGAAGATAAATCAATGGTGCTAGTTTGATTAGAAGCTAATGAACCGGTCCAATTAATAACATTTGTAGAACCACCATCAAAAGTCCAATATATTTTTAAAGAAGTTAAAGTTAAATTACCTCTATTTTTTATGACAGCTTGAAAATTTTGTGTAGTACTTTCGCAGAATTCATTATTTGTAGGTAAAATTTGAATGACAGAAGCATCTAAATCTGCTACAGGTGTATTCGGATCATAACCTTCTAGTACAGTAACGCCACTATTAGAAGGATCTAACCAATCTTTTAACCTATTACTAGATGAACCACCGCCATCCCAAGATACACCAAGTTTGCCATACCAATCTGAGCTAGTGTTACCACAAGCTGCATAACCTCCATGAAGTTGTCCTACAATATGTCCAGAAGGATCAAATATAGGAGAACCACTAGAACCACCTTCTGTAGTAGTACCATCACTCCATGAGGTTATTCTCCAGTGAGTGCCATCACCTGGTACTGAATTCTGTAAATAGGTTGTAGTACTTACGCCAGAATTAGACCAGCTGATTTTTTTAATGTCCCCTGCAGGATGATGAATACCTACCACTTTACCACTTATGTTATTATCTGTTGTGCGATTCCACCCAGAGAAATAAGCATTATACGATGAGGGAATACTATTATTTATTTGCACTAAACAAAAATCTGAATTTGAATACCTAGCTTTCAATGTAGCACCACTCATAGAATTATATGAAGGAGAGCTAGAAGGATTACTACATGTAGGGCTTTGCCAGTTAAACCAAAATACCCAGCTAGAGGGGTCAGAATAGCAGTGATTGGCTGTCAAAACATATGGGGTAGCATCATTATTAGTATTATTTATTAAAGCACCAGAGCAAAAACCACTACCTCCTGATACTAGCATACATACAGATCTTATCTGATCTTCCCAGCCAGCAGCTTGTGGACAAGCCACATTTACATTACAGCTACCAGACTGACCAAATGATTTCAATGCATAGTCATAGGCATTTCTATAACCATGTGTTATCCTATACAGATGTAATGTAGGCAACTCATTAACCGAAACATCTTGATTTACTTCTATAGTAACTTCATCACCAGGAATTAAAGTTGTAGCGAAAACACTATCTGCACTATTATTTTGATAATTAAAAGCCCCTAACACCATACTTTTATCTGCATTATATAAATATAATTCAGTATTTGCTGGTAGATAAAATTTATCAAAAGTAAAATTAAGAGTGAGTGCACCGTCAGATTTGAATGTCATTATCCATATCTTTTTCCCATTTATTATAGTATCCGCATCTCTATTTGTAAGGTTAATATCTACATAAACATTTTGACCAAATCTCCACGGTCTGTCTTTGTATTTATCTACTATGGCATCCTCCATTTTCAAAGCATCTACATCTATAGCAGGCAAACTGTATAAATTTGTTTTGTTTATTTTGACTCCTTGGCTAGCAGGTGTCCCTGGGTAACTTATCTGACTATATGAAATCAAACTTGTTAGAAATAAAATAAAAAATAATATTTTTTTCATATGTAAAAATTTTTATAAAAGTATATTTTTTTTAAGAATAAAAAAAATTTTTTTATTAAAAATATTTATGTAATTTTGCAAACGCAAAAGGGCCCATAGCTCAGTTGGTTAGAGCAACTGACTCATAATCAGTAGGTCCCAGGTTCAAGTCCTGGTGGGCCCACAGAATCAAAAAATCAAATTAGGAGTTTAATTAATAATAAATTATTAAATTGAATATAAATAAAGCCATATTTTTAAAGAGTCTAATTTGATTTATAATAAAAATTTTTTATAAATTTCTTTATTTTTCAGCTATAAAAAGAAAAAATCAAAGTGAAAGTCGTTATATTACTTTTTAACAAATTACAAAAAAAAGTAGAATGTTTTTATGCTTTTGTATATTCTTTAGCAAAAGCTAATCCTTCTCTAAAAGCTTGAATATTAACATTTACAATA